>CAYVWX010000140.1:0-8199 GCA_964455635.1 uncultured Lentimicrobiaceae bacterium
TAATTTTAGTAGCCATCCCAATTTTATTCATGGGCAATCGCACAATCCGTGCCTGCTCGGCCAAAGCCTGAAGTATCGACTGACGAATCCACCACACGGCATACGAAATAAATTTAAAGCCACGGGTTTCGTCGAAACGCTGTGCAGCTTTTATTAAGCCCAAATTTCCCTCGTTAATAAGATCGGGGAGGCTTAATCCCTGGTTTTGATATTGCTTGGCTACCGAAACAACAAAACGAAGGTTTGCTTTGGTAAGTTTTTCCAATGCAATTTTATCGCCCTGTTTAATTCGTCTGGCAAGTTCAACCTCTTCATCAGCGGTGATAAGGTTTTCTTTACCAATGTCGTGCAAATATTTATCCAGCGAAGCGGTTTCCCTGTTGGTAACTTGTTTTGTAATTTTAAGTTGCCTCATTTTGCTTTTTTTGTTTTAAAGGTTCTTCTTTAACGGAAGCTATCCTTAAATGTTTCTGAAAATTAAAAAAAACACCTGAAATATTTTCTGACAATAATTATCCTAAATAGGACTTGAGGATTTTACTCCTGGAGGTTTGTTTTAACCGGCGAATGGCTTTCTCTTTAATTTGCCGTACTCTTTCGCGGGTTAAATCAAATTCTTCGCTAATCTCTTCCAGTGTCATGGGATGTTTGCCTTTTAGCCCGAAATAGAGTCTGATAACCGATGCTTCTCTTTCTGAAAGGGTTGAGATGGCTCGGTCAATCTCTTTTTGCAGCGATTCGTAAATAAGTTGTGTTTCGGGGGTGGTATTTTCATCACTTTTAATAACATCATACATGTTATTGTCTTCATCCTGCAACAAAGGAGCATCCATTGAAACATGTCTTCCGGCGTTGCGCATGCTCTCTTTAATCGATTGCTCCGACATTTCCAACTCTTCGGCAATTTCCGAAATATGTGCCTGCCGTTCGTGTATCTGTTCAAGTCGTGCCGCCGCTTTGTTTATTTTATTGATGGAGCCGATTTTATTGAGTGGCAGCCGCACAATTCTCGATTGTTCGGCCAGCGCCTGAAGAATAGACTGCCTAATCCACCAAACAGCATACGAAATAAATTTAAAGCCACGGGTTTCGTCAAAACGTTGTGCAGCTTTAATCAAACCGAGGTTTCCTTCGTTTATCAGGTCGGTAAGGCCAAGCCCCTGATTTTGATACTGTTTTGAAACAGAAACCACAAAACGAAGGTTGGCGTTGGTAAGTTTCTCCAACGCCACCTTGTCGCCTTGTTTTATTCTTCTGGCAAGTTCTACCTCTTCTTCTGCTGTAATCAGGCTTACTTTGCCAATGTCGTGCAAATACTTGTCAAGCGACGCATTTTCACGATTGGTAACCTGTTTGGTAATTTTAAGTTGTCTCATTCATTAGGTTTAATGGGCCGGAAAGGGTCTGGTTTGTAATTGTATTATTTTCTTTCGGGACGGGGAATCAATACTTTACGCGACAGTTTAAGCTTGCCTGTTTTTGGATCGACACCAATCAGTTTAACTTTTATTTTATCGCCAACTTTTAACACGTCTTCTACTTTTTCGATGCGTTTCCAGTCAATTTCCGATATATGCAACAGGCCGTCTTTACCCGGTAAAATTTCGACAAAGGCGCCAAAGGCAACAATATTTTTTACGGTTCCCAAATATATCTCGCCAACTTCGGGAACGGCGACAATGGCTCTGATACGTGCTTTGGCAGCTTCAATGGATTGCTTATCATTGGAAACAATGTCGATAACGCCAAAGTTACCTTCTTCCTGAATGGTAATAACGGTATCGGTTTCTTTTTGCATCTCCTGGATAACTTTTCCGCCGGGGCCGATAATAGCACCGATAAACTCTTTGTCAACCATCATTTTTTCAATCCTTGGCACATTGTCTTTGTAGTCGGCACGAGGCTCGGTAATGGTTTTAGCCATTTCGCCTAAAATATGCATACGTCCCTGACGTGCCTGTTCAAGGGCCTGCTCAAGAATTTCATACCTTAATCCGTCCACTTTAATATCCATCTGGCAAGCGGTAATGCCGTCTTCAGTTCCGGTAACTTTAAAGTCCATATCACCCAAATGGTCTTCGTCGCCTAAAATATCGGACAAAACGGCAAAGCGTTCACCATCGGTAATCAAACCCATGGCAATACCCGATACGGGTTTGGTTATCTTTACGCCGGCATCCATCAACGCCAGGGTGCCACCACAAACGGTAGCCATGGAAGATGAGCCGTTGGATTCTAAAATATCGGAAACAATCCGGATGGTATAAGGGTTTTCTTCTTCGCCGGGCAGAACCTGTTTTAAAGCACGCATGGCCAAATTTCCGTGGCCTACTTCGCGGCGGCCAACGCCTCTGATGGGGCGGGCTTCACCGGTTGAGAAAGGAGGGAAGTTGTAATGAAGTAAAAATTTATTGTATCCGTCGATAACAGCACCGTCAATCATTTGTTCATCCATTTTGCTACCCAGGGTAACGGTAACCAGCGATTGGGTTTCGCCTCTGGTAAAGATGGCTGAGCCATGGGCAGAGGGCAGATAGTCAACTTCACTCCAGATTGGACGTACCTGATCGAGTTTTCTGCCGTCCAGCCTTATTTTTTCGTTTAAAATGGCATTGCGAACAGCTTCTTTTTCTACATCGTGGAAGTAACGTTTTACAAGTTTCTCTTTTTCAGCGCGTTCTTCTTCCGAAAAGGTTTCAAGGTAAGCTTCGCGGATGGCTTTAAAAGCCTCGGTACGGGCATGCTTATCAGGGTTTCCCTGTAAAGCTAACTCATAACACTTTTGGTAAGTTGCGGCATGTACGGCCTCTTTTAGCTCATCGTCATTGGTTTCGTGACAGTACTCACGTTTCGGGTTGGCTTTGGCAACTTTTGATGCCAAATCGATTTGTGCCTGACATTGAACTTTAATGGCATCGTGGGCCACTTTAAGCGCTTCAAGCATAACAGATTCCGAAACCTCTTTCATTTCGCCTTCCACCATCATAATGTTGTCGAGGGTGGCGGCAACCATAAGCTCCAAATCGGCTTCTTCGAGCGACGACTGGCTTGGGTTAATCACAAATTCACCATTTACGCGGGCTACTCTTACTTCCGAGATAGCTTCTTTTATGGGGATGTCGGATACAGCCAAAGCAGAGGAAGCTGCAAGGGCGGCCAGTGCATCGGGCAGTACATCGTCTCCGGCGGAGATAAGTGTAATTAATACTTGTGTTTCAGCGTGATAGTCATCGGGAAAGAGTGGGCGCAGGGCGCGATCAACCAGTCTGGAAATTAATATTTCGTACTCCGAAGGTCTTCCTTCGCGTTTAAAAAAACCACCCGGAAATTTACCCGTGGCAGCATATTTTTCTTTGTAATCTACCGAGAGGGGCATAAAGTCCACATCTTCGCGGGCTTCCTGAGCCGAGACAACGGTTGCAAGCAACATGGTGTTGCCCATTTTAATAACGACGGATCCGTCGGCTTGTTTGGCGAGCTTACCGGTTTCAATGGTAACGGTTCTACCATCCGGTAAATCAAACGATTGTGTAATCAAATTATATGACATATTGTGTTATAAGAAATTAATAATTCAGGTGTTTACATAAACACAAAAAAAGGCAATCGTAATAATTGCCTTTTTTTGCATAAGGATTGCGCCACGACTATTTACGTAGTCCAAGTTCTTTAATAATGGCACGATACCTTTCGATATCTTTAGCTTTTAAATAATCGAGTAATTTTCTTCTTTTACCTACCAGACGAATGAGCGAACGCTGGGTAAACAAATCTTTTTTGTTTTCCTTCATGTGCTCGGTGAGGTGTTTGATACGAAATGTGAACAAGGCTATCTGACCTTCGGCTGAGCCTGTATCATGTTCGTTTTTACCGTATTTTGTGAAAATCTCGGTTTTCTTTTCAGTGCTTAAATACATATCTTTCTACTTTGTTTTCGTTTTTGGGCTGCAAAAATAGCAACTATATTTGAATTGACAAATCTTTTTTACTTTTTATTTTGTTCTTCTTGTGGTGAGAGCCATCCGCCTCCCAAAGCTTTGTACAAGGCTATATAAGCATCCAAAAGTTCTCTTCTTGTTTGCGTGTAGGCAAGTTGAGCATCAAACGATTGGCGTTCGCTTTCCAAAACTTCCAGATAACTGGTTTGTCCTTTGTCGTACCTTTCTGACGAAAGCATTTGTGCATTGATGGCAGCATCGTTTCTTATTTTGGCAGCGGCAAGTTGTTCTTTATAAGTTTTTACGGCAATAAGAGCGTCTTCAACCTCTTTAAAAGCTTTCAGGGTTACATTTTGATATTCTGTCAAGGCAGCTTGGGTGTTGTGGCGTTCCAATTCAACCCGCCGCTTGTTTTTTCCAAATTGGAAAATAGGACCGGTAAGGCTTCCTGCAGCTGCCCATGCAAGGCCGCCGGTATTAAATGCAAGCAGGTCGTTGGTTGCATAACCCAGTAACCCGGTAATGTTTAGCGAGGGCCACCGCATGGCTTCGGCAACACCAATTTTTGCATTTTGTGCGGCATACAAGGCTTCGGCCTGCAATACATCGGGACGGCGCAGTAACAGTTGTGACGGGAGACCCGCCGGAATTTCAGGAGGCAGTTCCTGTTCGATAAGCGGTTTTCCCGTTGCAATGGCGGCGGGAGCATTGCCCAATAATATACTTAATGTGTTTTCGGTTTGTGCAACAGCCCTTTGGTAAATTGGAATGGCTGCTGCCGAAATGGCTGTTTGTATTTGCGATTGGTTATAGTCAATTTCGGCAACTATCCCGTAGTCGAATCTGGCTTTAATAATGTTCATGCCGCTGTCGCGGGAGAGATAGGTTTGTTTCGATATATCCAGTTTTTTCTGATATTCCAACAGTGAAAAATAGGTAGAGGCTACAGCCGATATCAAACTTATTTGAACGGTTCGCATGCCATATTCCGATGCCAACAGGCTTGCTCTGGCCGATTCGTTCATCCGCCGGTATTTTCCCCAGAAGCCTATTTCCCAGTACATTTCGGGGTAGGCATTAAAGTTTGAGGTGTTGTTGTTAAAAAGTTGTCCTCCTCCAAAATTACCGGCACCGGCATTGGCCGAGTATCCAAAGGAAGGCCATTGTTCCGATTTGGTAAGTCCCAGATTAGCACGGGCTGCATCAATTCGTGCAGCAGCAACCATCACATCTTTGTTGTTAACAAGGGCTTGTTTGATTAATGTGTCAAGTACCGGGTCGTTAAACAAATTCCACCACCGGAGGTTTACGATGGTGTCGGAGGCCGAGTTAACGGTATCAAACCTGAACTCATTGTTTCCCGTGTATTGGGGATGTACATAATCAGGCCCTGCGGCACAACCTGAAAAATAGATTACAATACCTGTTAATATTAATATGTATAGATTTTTCATAGTTCCGGTTTTTATTCGGTTTCCTGATTTTTTATGGTCAGATGCTCTCTCTTTTTTTCGTATCCGAAAATTTTTCCAATGGCAACAAACAGCATGGGGTATAAAAACACGCCCAAAAAGGTAGCTACGGTCATACCTCCCAACAGTGCCATTCCCATTACTTTACGTGCTTCGGCGCCTGCTCCCGAGGCAATAACCAGGGGGAACACTCCCAAAATAAATGAAAAGGCGGTCATCAGGATGGGCCTGAATCGTGATTTGGCGGCTTTAATGGCTGCATCAAAGAGGCTTAGTCCGTTTTTAAATTCATCGTTGGCAAATTCCACAATAAGAATGGCATTTTTGGCTGCCATACCTACCAGCATCACAAAGGACACCTGTGCAAAAATATTGTTTTCAAAGGTAGGGCTGATAAGGCGGCCGGCCCACAAGGCAAACAGTGCACCGAAAATGGCAAACGGAGTACCCAGTAAAATGGCGAGTGGCAGCGACCAGCTTTCGTATTGAGCCGACAAAATAAGGAATACGAATAACAGTGAAAAAGTTAAGATAATTGCCAGCGAGCCTGAAGCTTTTTCTTCCTGAAACGACATGGCATTCCATGAATATCCCATATCGTCGGGTAGCACTTCGGCGGCTACCTCTTTTAAGGCTTTTCGGGCATCATCGGAGGTGTAGCCTTTGGCCGGAGTACCTGTAACTTCTACGGCGCGGAAAAGGTTAAACCGGGTGGTGTAATCGGGGCCGGAAATAGGTTTCACGGTTGCTACGGTTGACAGAGGAACCATTTTGCCCACATTATTCTTAATAAAAAAGTTGTTAATTTGTTTTGCATCCACGCGATATTGCGGTTCGGCCTGAATATAGGTTTTATACAATCTTCCGAAGCGTGTAAAATCGTTTACATATGCGCCTCCCATAAAGGCACCTACCGTGGTATAAAGGTTGTTAAGGTTGATGCCCAGTTTCAAGGCTTTTTGCCGGTCGATATCCATATATCGTTGGGGTACCGAGGCCTGAAAAGATGTAAAAGCATTACTGATTTCGGGTCGCTCGTTGGCGGCTTTAACAAATTTCATGGCATTGGAAGCAAGATAGTCGGTAGTGTTACCGCCTTTATCCTGAATCATGATGCTGAAGCCCGAACCGTTACCCAGTCCGGGAATGGCCGGCGGCCCGAACGCGAATGCCTGGGCACTTTTAATGTTTGTTGCAAGTTTTTGGTTGACCATTTCGATGAGTTGTTTGGCTGTATGCTTGCGTTCGGCCCAATTTTTTAAGGAAACAAATAAAAATCCCGTGTTGGAGGTCATTGCTCCCGAAAGAATACTGAACCCTGTAGCAGTAGTTACATACTCTATTTCATCCATGTTCATTAAAATGTTTTCTATCTTTTTTGTAACCTCATCGGAGCGTTGAAGTGAGGCGGCATTGGGAAGTTGAACATTGACAAAGAAATAACCCATATCTTCTTCGGGAATAAATCCTCCGGGAACCAGTGAGCCGAATATTCCGGCTGCTATGGTCAGGATAACAATAAAGACCACGCCACGTTTCATTTTGCGGGCGACAATGTTGGTAAAGCTCATATAAGAATCGGTGGATTTGTCCATGCCTTTGTTAAACTTACCGAAAAACCAACCCAGCGGCCCTTTGTATGGTTTGGGTTCTTTTAAAAGAATAGAACATAATGCAGGGCTTAATGTAAGAGCGTTAATTGAAGAAACAATAACCGACACCACAATGGTGATGGCAAATTGCTGATAGAGTAGTCCTGTAATGCCGGCCATGCCTGCTACCGGAATAAACACTGCGATAAGCACAAGCGTAGTGGCAATAACAGGTGCCGTAACTTTACGCATGGCTTCGAGGGTTGCCTCTTTGGCATTCATTCCTTTTTCAATATTAACCTGCACGGCTTCAACAACCACAATGGCATCGTCAACCACAATTCCGATGGCTAAAACCAATCCCAGCAACGACAAAACGTTAATGGAAAATCCCAGCATGGGGAAAAATATGAAAGCACCAATAAGCGATACGGGGATGGCCAGTGTAGGAATAAGCGTTGCCCGCCAGTCCTGAATAAAGATAAATACTACTAAAATAACAAGAATTAACGCAATAATCAGGGTTACAATAATGTCTTTAATTCCTGCAGTAATGGCTAATGTAGTATCAAGAGAGATGTCGTACTTAATGCTTTCCGGAAAACTTTTGGAAAGCTGAGCCATATTTTTTTTAATCTCCTGTGCCAGGTTAACCGCATTGGAACCGGGCGCCTGATATAAAGCGATGATGGCAGCGGTTTTGCCGTTGACGCGCGGAATCATGTTATAGGTTTCCACGCCGAGGTTGATGGTAGCAATGTCTTTAAGCTTTATTTGTGAGCCGTCGTGTTGTGTGCGAACCACAATTTCGCCGAAGGCTTCGGGGGAGTTAAAGCGCTCGGGCAGGCGGACGGTATAGGTAAAATCTGTTCCCGGAGGCGCAGGCTCGGCACCGAATTTTCCACCCGGAACTATTACATTTTGTTCGTTTATAGCCTTGATGATTTCGGGAACAGTAAGTTTCATTTGTGCCAGCCGGTCGGGTTTTACCCAAATACGCATAGAGTAATCGGAGGCACCCAAAACATCAACCCTGCCAATACCTTTTATACGCGACAGTTGGTCTTTAATATTAATCAGCGCATAGTTTCCTAAAAAGTTTTGATCGTATCTGCCATCGGAGGTCAGGGTTACTGCCATTAGCATGTTGGGTAGCGACTCTTCGGTAGTGAAACCCATTTTGGTTACGGCAGAGGG
>CAYVWX010000141.1:0-8186 GCA_964455635.1 uncultured Lentimicrobiaceae bacterium
CCCGTTTTGGCGGGATTTTTGCTGCATGGCAGGCAAAAATCATGACAAAACAAAAGCGCAGTATATCAAGTAAATACAAAAATATAATCACATGAAAAATATAACTGTTTCTATTCTTTTTCTTGCAACATTTATTTTGGGAGGATGTGGTGCCAAACATACAACCATCAAAAACGGAAATCTGATGATTAAGGTTGCCGGAAATCTTCAAACCTCCATTGCCGTTGACGAGAATCTGGCGAAGCCGCTATCAACTGAGAAAGCTCTTTCAGCGTATATTGTTGTTGATAATAAGATAATTACCAATTTTAATCAAACCACATCACAAAGTAAAAAAATAACCGATTCCATTGGATCAGGTACGCGTTACTCCTTTATAGGACATTATGCAGGCAATGGTTATTCCATCGAAAAACAGCTTGCTATCACCGTGTATAACGATTTTCCGGATATGGCTTTATTTGATGTAAAGTACATTAACAAAGGAGATAAAACCGTTACTGTTAGCAATTGGGTTAACAACCATTACTGTCTGTTACAAAACAGCGACACCCTTTTTTGGTCATTCCAGGGACAATCAACCGAAGCCCGTGCCGATTGGATACTGCCCGTTTCACAAGGATTTTTTCAGCGCAACTATATGGGAATGAACAACTCCGATTATGGTGGAGGAGTTCCTGTGTCGGATGTGTGGCGAAAAGATGCAGGTATTGCTGTGGGGCATACTTCATTGTACCCGGAACTGCTTTCCATTCCTATAAAAATGGACAACCCCGATTATGCCGAAGTGGCTGTGGAAAAATCATTCAAAGAGGCTTACTCATTGGAAAAAGGAGCAGCGTTGTCAATTCCTCAAACCTTTGTTCTGATTCATCATGGCGATGCTTTTAGCGCCTTACACGAGTTTTCATCTTATATGGTAAAAAAGGGCATCAAACTCAATAAATCTCCCGAAACGGCTTACGAACCGGTTTGGTGTGCCTGGGGCTACGAACGAAAATTTACCGAAGCTGAAGTGCTGGGAACCCTGCCAAAGGTTAAAGAGTTGGGTATTAAATGGGCTGTGATTGATGACGGCTACCAGATTGGTGAGGGCGACTGGAATGTAAACACAAAGCGATTCCCCGAAGGAAATAAAATGATGAAACATCTTGTGGAAGCCATCCACCGGGAGGGCTTAAAAGCCAAGCTGTGGTGGGCACCGCTGGCACTGGACCCCTGCACTCCGTTATGGAAAAATCATTATCACGATGTTTTATTGTTTAACGAAGATACAAGTCCGCGTTTTATTACCTGGTGGGATGCCTATTACATGTCGCCATTGTCGAAGGTTACCTATTCCGAAACCAACAAGGTTCTCAGGATGTTTTTTGACGAATGGGGTTTCGACGGACTTAAAATGGATGGCCAGCATCAAAACGATGTACCGCCCGACTATAATGAGGATATTAATCGGGGTAATCCTATGCTGGCACCTCAAAAGCTCCCCGACTTTTTTATAAGTGTTTATGATACGGGCATTAAAAAACATCGGGACGCTGTTATTGAAAATTGTCCCTGTGGCTGTTGCATAAACTTTTACAATTTACAGGGCATGAACCAGGCAGTGAGCTCCGACCCGCTCAACTCGTGGCAAATAAGGCTAAAAGGAAAAGTATATCATGCTTTAAATCCTGATTTAGCTTATTATGGCGACCATGTGGAGCTTAGTGACCACGGCGATGACTTTGCCAGTTCGCTGGGGGTAGGAGCGGTGTTGGGAACCAAATTTACCTGGCCCAAAGACAATCCTTATGCCGAAGGGAGCTATCTGTTGACTCCTGATAAAGAGATGAAATGGAAAAAATGGTTTGGTCTCTACAATCGTTTGATGCTTTCCAAAGGAGAATATCTTGGAAATCTTTATGATATCGGTTTTGACAGGCCGGAAACGCATGTTATTAAAAAACAGGGCATGCTGTACTACGCTTTTTACGCCAAACACTGGAAGGGTACCATCACCTTAAAAGGGCTCGATAAAACTAAATCGTACAAAGTGATTGATTATGTAAATAATAAAGAAATTACAGAGTTGCCTGCAGGAAAAAATACCTTTACCACTTCGTTTGAAGACAATTTATTAATTGTTGTAAAGTAAAACCTGACAGGAAGCTATGTGAAAAAATAAATTTCAAGTAAAATATCAAACGGATTTGCAGCATTATATACCCGAAGCCAGCACATCGATAATGTGGATGGTTTTAATGGGTTTGTTGTTTTTATTGATGTATCCCTGCTGATGCATCAAACATGACGAGTCGGTTGAAACAATGTATTCGGCACCGGTATCCAGGGCATTTTGTACTTTTTGTTGTGCCATGGCGGTGGAAATAGGCTCGAATTTAACCGAAAAGGTACCCCCAAATCCACAACATACGTGAGTGTCTTTCATTTCAACAAGTTCCAATCCTTTAACATGGCTGAGCAGCTCGCGGGGTTCGTTTTTCAGGCCGTATTCGCGTTGAGCGGCACACGAATCGTGATAGGTAACCTTATGCTCAAAAGTAGCTCCCAAATCGGTAACACCCAGAATGTTTACCATGAAATCGGTAAATTCATAGATGTTTTTCTGGAGTGCTTTCGATTCCAAATGATAGCTGGTGTTGTGAAACAGTTCGTTGTACGAGTTCCGTACATATCCTGTACAGCTGGCTGACGGGCCTACTACCGGCCTTTTGTTGTTGAAGTTTTCGATAAATTTACCTCCCAACTTTTTGGCATCATCCCAAAAGCCGCCGTTAAATGCCATTTGTCCGCAACAGGTCTGATTGGGATTGTAATGAACCTTTATGCCCAGCTTTTTAAAAATTTTAACCATGTTCATGGCTGTATCGGGATATACCTGATCGATAAAGCAGGGGATGAATAAATCTATTTCGTTAATCTTCATGATTGATTATTTCAAAATTAAACGCATATTCCATCCGGAATAGTTACCGAAATCCCAAAGGAGTTTAAGTCTTTCCAAAATCCCGGATAGGACTTGCGTACTACTCCCGGATTATCGATTTTAACGGTATCAATAAGCAACGACAACGGTGCGAAGCTCATGGCCATACGATGATCATTAAAAGTATCGAAAGTAACTTCATCCATTGCCTTCAACGATTTTCCTGGTGTTAAAATAAAACTGTTGCCACTTTTTTTAAATTGAGATCCTATTTTTGCCAGCTCGGTGGTGAGGCCTTCAATGCGGTCGGATTCTTTTAGCCGCAAATGATTGATTCCGGTAAAAACAGCATCAATTCCCAAGGCGGCACAGGTTACCAAAACCGTGGGAGCGATATCGGGGTTGTCGATAAAATTATACTTAAATTCATTTTTAGCTTTTCCTATTTTGGAAATCTTGATACCGTTTTGCATAAATTGAGTTTCTACGCCAAAATCGTTGAATATGTCGGCCAAAACACGGTCCCCTTGGGAGCTGTCTTGTTTTAATCCTTCAATAAATACCTGTGCATCATCCGACAAAGCCACCAGTTCATACCAATAAGAAGCTGAACTCCAGTCGGGTTCAATGTAAACAGGTTTAAGCCTGTACTCACCGGGTTCTATCTTAATGGACTGGTTATCCATTTCAACATCGATGCCGGCTTCCTGCATAAGTCGTGCGGTCATGTGAAGGTACGACATGGAAACGGGTTTGCCTTTCAGGTTTATGGTAAGGCCATACGAAAGATAGGGTGCAATCATCATAAGGGCTGTGGCAAACTGGCTGCTTTGGCGCGCATCAACGGTAATGTCGGTACTTTGCAGTTGATGTCCCAGCAGTTTAATAGGAGGGAAGCCCTTTTCTTCGGTATATTCGATATTGGCACCCAATTGGCGAAGGGCATCCACAAGGGGTGCAATGGGGCGTTTTTTCATTCTTTCGTGACCTGTAACAAGCCATTTGCCCTGACGTATAGCAGCAAAGGCAGTTATAAAGCGCATAACTGTTCCTGCAATTTTCGTATCAACAATCATGGCAATACGCGAATTGGCGCAGGTATCAAGAAAACTTAAATAAAACTTCAATAAATCGGTATCTTCCGAATTGGAAAGATTTTCAAACCTGACATCGCTTTCCGAAAGTGCTTTCATGATTAACAACCGGTTGCTGATACTTTTTGACCCGGTTAATTTTACACTTCCGCTAAGGCTTTTCTTTCGGTTTTTTAAAATGACAGGTTCCATTATTTACATTTTTGGTTGTTAATATAAAACAAAAGGCTGTTGTGTATAAGCTCACTGTTAACATCTCCAACATCATGAACTGCCTTGCCAAGTTTGCGCAATAAGCTGAATTTTATGTCGCCGTCAATTATTTTTTTATCCTGACGCATAAGCAACATTAACCGGGGAATATCCTCTTCGGTAAATGTAAGGCGTTCAAAGTTCAGGTCTATTCTGTTGATGATTTCTTCTACATTTTCGCATTCCAGTTCAACCATTTTCGAGGATATCCACGATTCGCAAATCATGCCTGCAGCAACTGCCCGGCCATGGGTAATGGGCTTTCCCGATTTTAAATAAAAGGATTCGATGGCGTGCCCGATAGTGTGGCCAAAGTTTAGAATCTTGCGTATTCCCGTTTCGGTTTTGTCGTACCGCACGATATCAATTTTATCTTTTGCCGATCGGATAATAATTTTATTCCATTCGTCGATGTCGGTAAAATTCCTGTCGCCCAGCATTTTCCATAACTCCTTATCCATAATAAGAGCGTGTTTGGTAACTTCGGCAAAACCCGATTGCCAATATTTATGCTCCAATGTTTTTAAAAACACAGGATCAATAATTACGGCTTTGGGGTCAACAAACAGGCCTACCTGATTTTTAAACGAGAGGAAGTCGATACCGGTTTTTCCGCCTATTGAAGCATCTACCTGAGCAAGCAGGGTAGTGGGTATGTTAATAAACTTCAGTCCGCGCTTAAAAGTCGAAGCACAAAATCCGCCAATATCGCTAACAACGCCGCCACCTAAATTGACAATAAGAGAATCGCGGCCGGCATCCATTTTAGTAAGGCTTTCCCAAATATGGATGGCATGTTCGATGCTTTTGCTGCTTTCGCCGGCAGGAATTTTTATGTATCCGCGTACTTTTATTTGCGGGAGGGTGTTCATAAAAACATCCAGACAGTACTTCTCAACGTTTTCATCCATTAAAATAAAAACCGATGAATATGGCTCAAAAAGTTTTGCAGCTTGTTGTAAAGCGCCCTCGCCAATGATATAATTGACGGTTTTTGTATCGAATAAAAAGGGTGAATTCATAATAATCAACAAAGATAATTATTCAGATAGATTACAAGCGGAAATAATCAACTGTTTTGTTAATCGTTTTTCAACTAAGTGCTCATTCCGCCACAAACATTAATAACCTGTCCGCTTACATAAGAAGACAACTCTGAAGCAAGAAAAGTAGCAACATTAGCCACATCTTCAGGTTTGCCCGAACGGCGCAACGGAATAGTTTTAATCCACGCCTGGCGTACATCGTCGGGAAGTTTGTGTGTCATTTCGGTTTCAATAAAACCGGGAGCAATGGCGTTACAACGGATATTTCGTGAACCCAGTTCCTGTGCTACCGATTTGGTAAAACCAATCATGCCGGCTTTTGATGCCGAATAGTTGGCTTGTCCTGCATTTCCGTTTACACCCACTACCGAGCTCATGTTGATGATAGAGCCGCCTCTTTGTTTCATCATGACGCGCATAACGGCTTTGGTAAGGTTAAAAACCGATTTTAAGTTAACGGTTAATACGGCATCCCAATCCTGTTCCGACATGCGCAACAACAGATTATCCCGGGTGATACCGGCGTTGTTAACCAAAATATCAATTCGGCCGAAATCTTTCATAATGGCATCCGACAATTCCTGACTTCCTTCAAAAGAAGCGGCATTAGATGCATAACCTTTAGCCTGAACGCCCAGCGCCTGTAACTCTTTTTCAGTTGTTTCCATGTGCTCATCGCGGTTTAAATCGCTAAATGCAATGTTGGCACCTTCGGTGGCAAATTTAATGGCAATGGCTTTACCAATACCACGGGCAGCACCCGTGATTAAAGCTGTTTTTCCTTCTAATAAACCCATATTTACTGTTTTAAAAATTTTGCCAAATGTACATTTTTTTTCTCTAAGCGTATGATAGCTGATGCGGTGGGTTGTGTGCGGTTTACCCCGGACAGTTTGTTTTAGTAAAAGGTAGCAGGGTAGCACACCGGTGGTACATGTTTTTAAAAGCTGATGTTTATTTTATGCTGCCCTTTCAGGGCGTAGCAAAAACTATAACAATACAATGTGTAACAATATATTACAAAATTGAAAACAGATGAGATTAGCCATTTTTATCTCTTGTAGCTGTTATGTAAACTCATTATGAAAATGTTGAAAAATCAATAGTAACCTATTCAGGTATTAATCTCTCTCCGAACTCTACCTGCCTGTTTTTTTTCTGCTTTTTCTGTTTTTTTTCTGTTTCTTATCAGGCTGTACAAACGATTTTTTGCCACCTATAAAGGTGCCTTTCATTCCGCTGAAAACTGTCTTCCATAAAAAGTTACCAAATCCTTTTTCCATATCCCTGGTGTAGGCCATAACAGCCTTTTTGGGTGGTTTTCCTGCCGGAGGGTTATCTTTTCTTATTACGGTGGTGGCTCCCCAACTTAAAAATTTATCGGCTTTTTGTTTTCCTTTTTTAACAAAATCAAGCTTAACATTGTTGTAAAGCATCGTTAGCGTGCCTTTGCTGTAACGCGGGTTGGCACCTCCGGTAAAAGTGAGCTTGTTTAAAGTTCCTCCTCTGAAATTTATACCGGCAGCGGGAAAAGATGCTTTGTTAAATATTTTAAACGGTACTTTGCCCAATATTTCGCCTTGAAAGGTCATGGTGTCGTTGCGTGCCATCATAGGAAATACGAGATTAAGATTAAAAGGAGCTTTGCCCATCAGTCTTCCATGCAGGGCAGCTCTCATTTTACTTTGTGAATATTTACGACGGGGAATGTTTGAGATGTTTGTAATTTCTGCGGAAAGTTTTTTGAAATTAACAAAAAGCGGTTGTTTGTTTCTGCCTGTCAACTCCTCGTAAGCAAATTTCGAGTTCTTTAAAATTAACGTATCAACATTTAACATTAGTTTCATATGTTTCAGTGCCTGATGAGGCAACAGCGGCCTTTTAAAATGAGGAAACGGAATTTGCTTGTCGCGAAAGATATTAATATTGGCTTTGTTGATGGTAACGTTGTGAATAAGAAGGGTATTATCATTTATAAGCGACACAGGGTCAGGGATATAAAATTCGATGCTCCCGATCTTTACATCGTACCGTTCCTGTTGATATTTAAGATGTTTTGTAAACTCGCTTTTAGAATAGAGCGGACGATACTCAACTTTTGTGGCAACAAACTTTTTTGTTTTCAGGCCGGCCGCAATATTGCCCAGCATAATTTCGTACAGTTTATCGGGTGTAAAATATCGGGTATCTTTTATTACCAAAATAACATCGTCGTAATCGGGTTTAAAAAACGAAGGTTTGTTCTCAAGCGGTAAAAGCACAAAGTTTTTTACTTCTAACTCAATATTTTGCGAAGCGGCAATAATGTTCCCCGTTTTTTGGTCGATTAACTCAAATTTGCTTTTGTCAAGTAAAAAGGAGTTTATTCGTAAGCTGTTTAGTCCCTTTACTTTAAAACTTTCGGGTATCTTGCTTTTTTTCGTTTTTGTTGTAGTGTTTTCTTTTTTCCGTCCGCTTATTTTTCGCAAGATAACGTGTAGTTTATGAATGCGGATTTTTGAAATGTTGAGGTTGTTACCGCTAAAAATATTTTTGTAATCAATTCCGGCAACAACAATTTTACCGGATGTAATTTCGGGAATAAGATAGCTTAGTCCCGAACGTGATAAGCTGTCGAGATAGGCGGTTTTGGGGGTTAAAGTTATGTCGATTATTTTAGCCGACCTGTTAAGCAGGTTAAATCCTATACGGCCATACGAAACGTTGTAATTTTTTACGGGATGGGTGGCAAGATACGCATCGGCTTTTTTACTGATGATTCCGGCTACAATACCGTTGATGGTAAAAAGCGCCCCTATGGCAATAGCCAACAGGACGGATAGAACGATGAGGAATGTTTTTTTTCTTTTTGTCATGGGTTGTTTT
>CAYVWX010000142.1:0-8146 GCA_964455635.1 uncultured Lentimicrobiaceae bacterium
GCTTTGAAACCTTTTTATTTGTACCCAATGCGGTAACAACAAAAGGGGCTCATATCAGAGATGCCATCGACATGAAACGAACCATGATTGTTGTGGTACTGGCTACCATACCTGCCTTGCTGTTTGGAATGTGGAATGTGGGCTACCAACATTTTTTATCGTTGGGACAAACCACCGATTTTTGGCAAAATATGGGATACGGTGCGCTAAAAGTGGTTCCCATAATTATAGTATCGTATGCGGTAGGACTTGGCATTGAGTTTTATTTTGCCCAAATAAAAGGACACGAAATCAACGAAGGCTATCTGGTAACGGGTATGCTTATTCCGTTAATTGTACCACCCGATATTCCGTTATGGATTTTAGCGGTAGCAGTAGCTTTTGCCGTTATTTTCGGCAAAGAGGTATTTGGCGGTACGGGTATGAACGTAGTTAATCCGGCACTGGTTGCCCGTGCTTTTCTTTTCTTTGCATACCCAGGCGACATGTCGGGTGGCAATGTATGGATAGCTGAAAAAGCCGATACCTATTCAGGGGCTACCCCTTTGGGAAATGCACTGGTGGGTAACTTCAACCATTTTCCTTCGTTTTCTCATATGTTTATGGGATATATCCCCGGTTCAGTGGGCGAAACATCAACCCTGATGATATTAATAGGTGCTGCTGTTTTACTGTTTACAGGCATCGCTTCGTGGCGTATTATGGTTTCCGTTTTTGCCGGAGGACTGGCCATGGGGCTGCTCTTTAACTGGTGGGGAGCCAACGACTACATGAACCTTCCGGCATACTACCATTTGGTAATGGGCGGATTTGCTTTTGGAGCCGTATTTATGGCCACCGATCCGGTAACCTCGGCACAAACATTACGGGGAAAGTATATTTACGGATTTCTGGTGGGTATGATAGCCGTGCTTATCAGAGTGTTTAACCCCGCTTATCCCGAAGGGATGATGCTGGCTATTTTGCTTATGAATGTGTTTGCACCGCTTATCGACCATTATGTGGTTGAATCGAATATCAGGAAACGTTTAAAACGATTAAAAGTCGTTGTTAACAGCTAACATAAAAAATTATGAATAACAGTAACGGATATATATTAAAGTACGCTGCCATTATGGTTATTATCGCAGCTGCTTTGCTCTCTTCCGCGGCTATGCTGCTAAAACCTTTTCAGGAGCGGAACATGGCCATCGAAAAGATGGGTGGCATTCTGGAAGCGGCAGGCATCAACGGAGTTGACACCAAAGAGATGATTAAAACTTTTAACAACTACGTTACCAAAGAGGTGGTGATCGATCAGGATGGAAAAGTAGTTGAAGAATATACGGAGGGTGCCAAAGAAAACGGCAAAGCCTTTTCGCTGGGGTTAAAAGAGCAGTTTTACAATAAATCGCAAAACAAACCTTACCAACTGCCCCTCTATATTTTATCGAACAAGGGAAAAACAATTTACATCATCCCCATGCTCGGAACCGGATTATGGGGGCCTATTTGGGGCAACATTGCCCTTAAAGATGATTTGAATACAGTAGTTGGCGTTTATTTTGACCACAAAGGCGAAACACCCGGATTGGGCGCCGAAATAACAACCGATCACTTTAAAAATCAGTTTATCGGCAAGAAAATTTTTGATGATAAAGGTAATTTCACTTCTATTAAAGTGGTAAAGGGCGGAGCCAAAAAATTACCGAAAAATATGCAAATTCATGGTGTTGATGCCATCTCCGGAGGAACCATTACCAGTAAAGGTGTTGACGCTATGCTGAAAAATGTTTTGGAGAGTTATTTGCCCTATTTTAAACAATTAAGAAAAAATAAATAAGCTATGAGCGCAGAGACAAAAGAACGTGAACCATTGTTCTCGGCAAAAAACATAAAGCTGGTAACCAAACCGCTTAATATGGATAATCCCATAACCGTTCAGGTACTGGGTATTTGTTCGGCACTGGCGGTTACGGCAAAACTTAAACCGGCTATTGTAATGTCTATTTCGGTAATGGTGGTATTGGCAGCATCTAACGTTGTTGTATCGCTGTTGCGTAACGGCATTCCTCAGCGAATCCGTATTATTGTGCAACTGGTGGTTATTGCCACCATGGTAATTTTGGTTGACCAGGTATTAAAGGCCTTTGTTTATGATATCAGTAAGCAACTGTCGGTATTTGTTGGATTAATTATAACCAACTGTATTTTAATGGGACGCCTCGAAGCTTTTGCCATGGGAAACAAACCGTGGCCGGCCTTTCTTGATGGCATTGGCAATGCGTTGGGATACGGCCTTATACTGGTTATCATTGCATTTTTCCGTGAGCTGCTGGGCTCGGGAACACTGTTCGACATTCGTGTTATTCCACAATCGTTTTACGACTTAGGTTATAAAAACAACGGGTTAATGATTTTACCACCCATGGCTCTTATTACCGTTGGCGTAATTATTTGGATTCAACGAAATCGCAACCGCGATTTAATTGATAAATAAAACCGGATTGTAACGACTAAAAACTAATATTATGCAAGAAATATTTAACATATTTATAAAATCGATTTTTGTTGACAACATGGTATTTGCCTACTTTTTGGGCATGTGTTCATACCTTGCTGTTTCAAAAACAGTTAAAACCTCGGTAGGTTTGGGTATGGCTGTTGTTTTTGTATTGGGTATCACCGTTCCGGTAGATTATTTACTCAACGAATATATTTTAAAACCGGGTGCTTTGGCCTGGGCAGGTGCCGAATTTGCCGATGTTGACCTCAGTTTCTTGAGTTTCATCATTTTTATTGCCATTATAGCATCGATGGTGCAGTTGGTGGAGATGGTGGTTGAAAAGTTTTCTCCTTCATTGTACGCCTCACTGGGTATTTTCCTTCCCTTAATTGCCGTAAACTGTGCCATCCTCGGTGGTTCGCTGTTTATGCAGGAAAGAGATTACCAAAGCATCGGGCAGGCAACGGCTTTTGGCCTGGGATCAGGTCTCGGATGGTTTTTAGCCATTGTGGGTATTGCCGCCATACGCGAAAAAATACGGTACTCAAATGTGCCTCCTGCCTTGCGCGGATTGGGCATTACCTTTATCATTACCGGACTGATGGGAATAGCTTTTATGAGCTTTCTGGGAATTAAATTATAATATTAATAAATCGACGAAAAGATGATTTTACTTCAAATATCAATAGGTATGGTTATCGCCATTAGTATTGGTGTTTTCCTTGTTATTACCCTGCTGCTGGTGGGTATTCTTTTGTATGCAAAGAAAAAACTAACCCCTTCGGGAGAGGTTACTATAAAAATTAACGGGGAAAAAGAGATTGTTACCGAGCCGGGTTCTACGTTGCTGTCAACCCTTTCGGCACAAAAAATATTTTTACCTTCGGCCTGCGGCGGCGGCGGAACATGCGGCATGTGCCGGTTACAGGTTACCCATGGCGGAGGCACCATTTTGCCCACCGAAAAAGGCTTTTTTACCCGGAAAGAACAAGCTGCCGACTGGCGTTTGGGATGCCAGGTAAAGGTTAGAGAAGATATGGAAATAGAAGTCCCTGCCGAAGTATTTGGAATTCAGAAATGGGAATGCGAAGTAGTTTCCAATAAAAACGTGGCCACCTTTATTAAAGAGTTTGTGGTTAAACTTCCCCAAGGCGAACACCTTGATTTCAAATCGGGTGGGTATATACAAATAGATGTGCCGAAAATTGAAGTTGACTTTTCCAAAGACATTGATGTGGAAGAGGAGTATCGGGCCGACTGGGATCATTTTAACATGTGGAGCCTTAAAATGAAAAACAATGAAGAACAATACAGGGCTTATTCCATGGCAAATCATCCTGCCGAAGGCGATATTGTTATGCTGAACATACGTATTGCCACTCCCCCCTGGGACAGGAAGAAAAACGGCTTTATGAATGTAAATCCCGGCGTTTGCTCATCGTACATTTTTTCGCGTAAACCGGGTGATAAAGTAATGATATCGGGCCCCTACGGGGAATTCTTTATTAAAGATACCAAAAACGAAATGATGTTTATCGGCGGTGGTGCCGGCATGGCTCCCATGCGCTCCCATATTTTCGATCAGTTTTTAACAAAAAAAACATCGCGGAAAGCTACCTTTTGGTATGGCGGACGTTCGAAAAAGGAGCTTTTTTATGTTGACCAGTTCGAAGCCATTGAAAAAGACTTCCCCAATTTTAAATTTTCGGTAGCTCTTTCAGAACCTCTTCCCGAAGATAACTGGACCGGTTATACGGGTTTTATCCATCAGGTAATTTTCGATAACTACCTGAAAAATCATCCCGAACCGGAAGAAATTGAATATTATCTGTGCGGACCGCCCATGATGATTGATGCCGTAAAAAAAATGCTCGACAATTTAGGCGTTCCTCAGGAAAACATTATGTTCGACGACTTCGGAAGTTAATAATAATAAAAAGATATTTCCGTTATAAAGCCAAAAATTAAAATAGAATTTTTGCAAAGAAATTTGTTTGCCGGAACAAACTACACCGGTTTTCAGTTACTTTGCTGTAAATTATTTCAACATCATTAAACAAAAAAACATGAGCAAAACACCACTTCTTTTACTTATCCTGATGCTTTCGGGTTTAAGTTTATTCAGCCAGGATTACATTTATACACGAGATAATAATCGCATTGCGGCAAAAGATGTAAAAATTGACATTGCTCAAATACGGTATAAAGATTTTAACAACCCCGACGGCCCCGAAATGGCTGTTAAAAGTAACGAGGTAAGCCTTGTTGCTTTTGAAGACGGACACTTACAGTTTTTTGAGCCGGTAAAAAAAATTGTTATGCGTAACAATTTTAACAGAAACATGTTAACCTACCATCTTGCCGATTTAATAGTAAATAATTTTACCCTCTCGTACGAACGGATAAACAAAAGCGGAAAAGTAGGCTTTGAAATCCCCCTCTCGTTTGGTTACGGACATTATGCCAATATTGATGATATGTACAACCAGATTTATACGGGATTAAATGTAAACTTTTACCCCACAGGACAAGGTAAATGGCGCTTCCTTACCGGCCCGGGAATGAGAGTAGGAGTGGGAAAATGGGACTACTACAACTATTATTACAATGAAGGATATGGCACGAACTACGATGAAAAGACCGGATATTTAAAACTCTTTGTCAATAATGGTGTAATATTTACTCCTATCAAAGCATTGAGTTTTTCCGTAATAGGCTATATAGGAATCAGATATGCTTTTTCAATACCTCCTGACTATAACAAACAGGTGATGACCACCGGAGGTGTATCGGTTAATCTTTCCTACCGGTTTTAAAGTACACTGGTTATGAAACGTGCGGTACTTGCTTTTCTGGTTGCATTACTGGTGAGCTGTACACCCAAACAAAAAGCCATTCATGTAATAGGGACAGCACAAGGCACTTACTATTCGATACTTTATTACGACCAACAACAGCGTAACCTGAAACCCGAAATAGATTCGTTGCTGGATGCTTTCGACCAATCTGTTTCGTTATGGGTTCCGCAATCTGTTCTGTCGCGCATCAACAACAACGACTCATCAGTTGTACCCGACCAATGGTTTATTGATAATTTCAACTATTCGCAGCAGGTGGCTAAAGCTACCGGTGGTGCTTTTGATTGTACCGTGGAACCATTGGTGGATGCCTGGGGATTTGGTTTTGACGAAGCAACTCACATCGACACGGCCATAGTGGACAGCCTGATGCAGTTTGTAGGATACCAAAAAATAAAACTTACAAACAATAAAATTATCAAATCCGATTTACGGATAAAAATCGACTTTAATGCCATCGCACAGGGATATTCCGACGATGTTGTTGCTCAATTTTTAGAAAACAGGGGGATACAAAATTATCTTATCGACATTGGTGGTGAAGTAAAAGCCAAAGGAAAAAAACCGGATGGAACCTTATGGAGAGTGGGCATAGAAAAGCCTGCCGAGCATAAAGAAGACGACCGTGTTTTAAAAGCCGTCATCGGCCTTAAAAATTTATCGGTAGCTACCTCGGGAAGTTATCGTAAATATTACGAAAAAAACGGCGTGCGCTATTCACACACCATCGACCCCAAAACAGGCTATCCGGTAAAACACTCCTTACTCAGCGTTTCGGTTTTAAACAACAACACTGCATTGGCCGATGCTTACGCCACCGCCTTTATGGTAATGGGATTTGAAAAAGCCCGGAACTTTGTTGAGCACGACTCAACCCTGGAAGCCTTTTTTATCTATTCCGATTCAACAGGACGCAATAAAACTTACGGAACCAAAGGGTTTAATAAACTTATTCTGGAAGAGTTCAAATAGTGGTTATAAGAAAACGCCCATAACTTTGCGCCTGCAAAAATCAAACATCTACAAACGTAAACGGTGAGCGCGATGGCTTGTGGCACAAGTTGCGACGCCTTTCTATACAAGGTGCGAAGATATTAAATTTTGAAGCACCAGGTTGAAGCGGTTTATCCATTAAAATAGGGAAATTTATTTCAATCTGTCTGTTTCCCAATTATCCGGATTTGATTTTATGTAGGTTTTGATTCTGAAAAAATCATCAGAAAACCTAATAATTTCATCATAAAAATCATGTTGCCAATTGATTGTGCCCGGGGTATTGTTTTTAATATTTATAGGTTTGGAAACCTGCATTTTTAATTTGCCGATGATTTTGGGAATCAACATGTTCCGACGCATTGTTTTGTATTTAACAATTTTTGCCTGTTCTGACAAACCGGAAAAATCGTGGTTTGTAAAAAACAATTTTGATTGTTTTATACCGCGTAGATACAATTCATGAATTGTATCTACGGTTTTCAATAAAACAAATTCGTTCATTTTATCACCAACATTGTTTTTTTCAGGATAGACAAAATCATCATCAGGAATAATTAAAACACAATGAAAATGATTGGGTATTATTGGATATTCATCCAAAATAATTTTGTTGTTGTTTTTCGATAATTCTTGATAATGAAAATTCTATATTTTTTTGCATCCATGAGCGGCACGCGAAACATTCGCGCGCCGGCGGGGTTAGATTGAGTTAATAACCAGGAGGCAAAATCAAAAGGTTCTTGGTTATATTAACTTTTCCATTATCATAAGAAAGTATCCAATATATTGGTTCATAGGTATAAAAACCTTTTTTTGAATTAACTAATTGTTTTTTGATTTTTTTCAGTAGCCCGGCATTCATTTTTTCAAAAGAAATGCATCCCTTGTAATCATTTATGGTGTTCAAATTGGCCTTTACAAGAACAGGGATTATATTGTTAACATAAAAAACATAGGAAGGCCTAAAAAAAGATAAATCAAAATCATTTAAGATATAGCTTATTGTGATACCCAATTTATTCTTTGAGACCTCTCTAATTTTAACAGTTATTATTGCTTTTCTATTATCCTTAATAATTTTGTCTTTATAATCTTTAATAGTTTTAATTAATAAGCTGTCTGTTTTATTTATGCATACTTTTCTGTTCGACTCTGCTTGGTATTGAGCAAATACATTAATACCTAAAACACTTAAATTAACCAGGAGAGAAATTATTATTATGAGCTTTAGATGTCGTTTCATTACTTAATGGTTTTTAAGATTAATAACTAAAGTTTCAAACTTCATATTGCAAAACTAATCAAATCATTAACGCTGATATGCTTGACGAAACAGGAAACGAAAACATTCTTAATCAATTGATAAATAATTAAACATAATACATCTTACATTTTTACGAAAGGATGCGGCTTTTTGTATGACGAAGAAATTACGCTCAAAGTATAATTATTTTGCACCTACCTGTTTTTCGACCTTTCAGACCCCCATCGCACAATCCATCACCGGCCTGAAAGATCAAAGCAGTAGCCCTCTCCCTCCTTTCAGATCGAAAGCGCCGGCCTGTGTGCAGGCAGTATCTGAAAGGTGGAAAAAGCCACCCATTGCTTTTTAAAAAGTGACACGTTAAATAAATTCAACTTAAAGTGGTGCTTAGCAAAAATTATTGGCCAAAACTCAAAAAAATCAATACAAAGTAAATATACCTGTCACGTAATAAATGTAAAGTTTATTTGCAACAATACCTAAGTGTACCATTACAAACAATTCAATTTATTACCGGGTAACAATTTGCATCTTTTTGTAAAT
>CAYVWX010000143.1:0-8057 GCA_964455635.1 uncultured Lentimicrobiaceae bacterium
TTCGCGCAGCAACAGGTATTTTAATTCAACATTTTTAGGAAGCCCGGTTTTAATACGTTGGGCAAAATCATCCAGCATCATTTCGCTGGTGGGCTGATAATCAAGCAGGATTATTTTTTCGTAATTTTTTTTCAACTCGGCAACCAGCGTTTCGGAAACATCGCTCCGCAATACCAATGCATGGTCAAAAGGCTCGACAATCAGTTTTCTGACAACCTTTTTTAAATCACCAAAATCCATTACCATACCTCTTTTGGGATGATTTTTTTCTTCAACAGGATAACCGGCTACAGTTACCAGCAACTCATAGGAGTGGCCGTGAATGTTTTTGCAAAGTCCGTCGTAACCCGGCAGCGAATGTGCCGTTTCAAACTTAAACTCTTTGGTAATTCTTATGTAGGGCTTACGGCTCATGATGCTTTTAAAAATTTATAGTGTTTTATAAACTTTCCGTCGGGAGTTTTAATAATTAAAAGATACAACCCCTTTTGATAACCGCTTACATCAATGTTGTTTTCGTTGGTGTGCAATGTACCCGATTTTATTTTTTTCCCCGACATATTTACAATAAAATAGGAAGCATCTTTACTGTCTTCGTAATTAATATGCAGCCGGTTAACCACCGGATTGGGATATACCGTCAGTTTAAGGTCAAGCGGATTTACCACAGCCGACGGATCGACCCAGATAAGGGTAATGTATTCGGGATGATCAACAAAAGGGTTCCGGTTTTGTTGAAAATCGTAAATTTTATTGTTGCGGTCCATCTCTTTTTGGCTAACGGGGTCTTCGTTGCTCCATTTTACCATCAGATTTAAATACCATGTTTCAAATACATGGTCGTTGGTTCCGTCAAGCACCGCATCGGCATTAGCCGAATTGTTTTCCCAGCTGCCAATTTCGTTTTGATAGCGGGTGGCCATATAAAAGTAGATACGTGCCAAATCGCCTTTAAATTCATCAATAGGCTCAAAAGCTGTTCCCGAATATCCCGAAACATTGCTGCTTCCCAGCTTACTCCCGTTCTGCGATGTCCAGGTGGCGTTACCAACTTCCGAATAAGGCCAGTTGCTTCTTCTGCCGTTTACATAGCCGTCGGTAGGCAATATATGAACCACATCGTTTTTCATGGGTGCGGCATTGTTAAACCAGCTTTTCGGAAAAGTGTGTTCGCGGTTGTAACACGACCCTTCGCCACTGTAATTGCCACACTGGTCGGAACCGGCATTGTATTCGTAAGGGTTGTTGCCGTTGGGATTAAACGAATAGATATCCCAAATTTTGTTGGTGGAGTTTCCGCTGTTGGTAAGCGACGGAGGTAACAAATCGCCCGTGAGGTAAAAAGTCCACAAAGCCGAATATCCCTGGTCGTGGTGGTTTTTAATTATGTTGTAAAGTGCGGTTTTTAATTCATAACCTGTTTTTCCCTGAGCACTGTTATAATACCCTGCGGGAGGTTGCGAAAAAGAAACTGCTGCAATAAATATTGCCAAAACGAATAATAACATTTTTTTCATAGGTCGATAATTTTATAAAATAAACAGGCTATACAAGGCCGAAAAAACAAATACAAGGGCACCCGTCATATACAACATTGAAGTAAACGAAAGGGCACTTTTTTTCTCGCCGGTAAAAATAGCCGGCATCATTAAAAATGAGGAAAGAAAAAAGAGGGCAATCATGCCGGTTTCAAATTTTATTGCCGGAAAAAAAAAGAACATCATGCCCACTAAAAAAGCGTCAACACCCTGGGCAACACCCGTAAGGGCCATCAGCTTAACGTTGTCGAGCCTCATCACCACATCACCTTTTCTTATTTTAAACGCCTCCATGGCCATACGTACAGCCACCAAAAAGAAGGTAAAAAACAAGATGCCCGGTTTCATTCCTTCCACGAGATGTAAAAAAGCATCCCCCGTAAGTTTGCCAAAGCCAAACAGCAACACCTGAAGCATGGCAACAATAACCGTAGCCAAAAGCGCCTGCAGCCTGTTTGAGCCCACGTTTGCATGTATTCCCGGAGGAATTACATGAATGGCCAGGGCAAAAATGATAAAAGCGTGTAATAACCAGTTCATACTTTATTATTGAGCGGCAAAGTTAAACAAACTAAATCAGTTTGCTGATTTTTTGCAGCCATTTGACATCGATTTCGTCAAATGAGTTTAAACTGCTGCTGTCAACATCCAACACACCTGTTACTCTGTTATTGCTGTCAATCAATGGAATAACAACTTCCGATTTCGACCGGCTGTCGCAGGCAATGTGTCCCGGAAACCGCTCTACATCATCAACAACTACGGGTTGCCGCCGGTTAACAGCTGCCCAACACACACCTGTATCTTTAGCCAGATTAATACATGCCAGTGCCCCCTGATAAGGCCCAACCTGCAGCTTTTCGTTTTGCATAAGATAAAATCCTACCCAGAAAAAATAATCCATTTTATGAAACAACACGGCATTCACGGTTGCCATGTTCGACAACGAGTTGTTGCTGCTTTTGTCGATTAAATCTTTTATCTGCTTGTAAAGCCGTTGATAACGGCCCTCTTTCTTTTTCTTATCCATAATATTATTTTCGGCAAAAATATATCATTTGTATTGATATTACCGGTAAAAGTAATTGTACTATTTTAGCATCATACAAATTTTTGTTATGAAACATCCATGGCGGCAAGTCGCCACACAGCAACATGATTATAAGCTCCGGAGGAGCGGAATATTTATAGCCCCGGGTGTTAACCCGAGGAAAAAAAAACACAAGACCGGTTTTGGCGGGATTTTTGCCGCATGGCAAGCAAAAATCATGACAAAACAAAAGCATAATATATCAAATTCACCCTGTGGAATAATTTTCAAATTCCACAGGGTAAACAAAATTATAAACACATGAAATATTTTACACTTGCTTTATTGTTGTTGATGGTTGCTTTTAAACCTGCTGATAAGTTTAATAAAATACAACCTCTGCATTTAACATTACACGAAGCTGAACGGCTGTCGCAACTGCCTTTAAAGTGTATTCGCCGCGAGTATCCCAACAAGCTTAGTCAGGTAATTATACGCGACGACGATTTAAAGCCTCCCCGTATTTTACACCCCTGTTTTTACGGTTGTTTCGACTGGCACTCATCGGTACACGGCCACTGGTCGTTGTTTAAGCTACTGAAAGAGTATCCCGGGTTGTCGGGGGCCGACAGTATCAGGAGACTATTGTCCGGCCAAATTTCAAAGGAGAATATTATTAACGAAGCCGCCTATTTTAAATCAAAGGAAAACAAAATTTACGAGCGAACTTACGGTTGGGCATGGTTGTTAAAATTGGCTGCAGAATTACACACCTGGGATGACCCGTTGGCTCGTCAGCTTGAAAAAAACCTTCAGCCTTTAACCGACACCATCGTTAAATTTTATAAAGCCTATTTACCCAAATTGCGTTATCCCGTCAGGGTAGGAACGCATACCAATACTGCTTTTGGCCTGTCTTTTGCCATGGATTATGCCAAGATGGTTAACGATACGGCTTTTGAAAATATTATTAAAAAACGTGCCGGCGATTTTTTTATAAACGATAAAAATTACCCCATGTGGTGGGAACCGGGTGGTTACGATTTTTTGTCGCCGGCGTTGGAAGAGATTGACATCATGCGAAAAGTGTTGCCCAAAAAAACTTTTTTAAACTGGGTAAACGGGTTTTTGCCTGAAATAACAAAAAACAACTTTTCGCTGATTCCCGGTGAGGTGTCTGACCGCACCGACGGCCACATGGTTCACCTCGATGGCGTTAATTTTAGTCGCGCATGGTGCCTTTATGGCTTGGCAAAACAATATCCCGAATTTAATTATTTGGTTGCTGTTGCCAACGAGCACATCAATCATTCGCTGCCTAATTTAATGAACGACAGTTATGAAGGAGGACATTGGCTGGGATCGTTTGCCATCAATGCATTAACACAGTAAACTTTAATATAAATGAATAAAATAACCACCTTATTTAATATTAAGTACCCCATTATTCAGGGTGGAATGATTTGGTGCAGCGGCTGGGAATTGGCTTCGGCGGTAAGCAATGCCGGAGGGCTGGGATTAATAGGCGCCGGCAGCATGCACCCCGAAACTCTAAAAGTCCACATACAAAAGTGCCAAGCTGCCACCCGGAAACCTTTCGGTGTGAATGTTCCATTGCTCTATCCGCAAACCGAGAAGATTATGGAGATTATTGCAGCGGAAGGGGTGAAAGTGGTTTTTACCTCGGCCGGTAACCCCAAAAAATACACAGGTTGGCTAAAAGAAAAAGGTATAACCGTGGTGCATGTTGTTGCCAATACAAAATTTGCACAAAAAGCTGTGGAAGCAGGTGTTGATGCCCTTGTGGCCGAAGGTTTTGAAGCGGGAGGCCACAATGGCTACGAAGAAACCACCACCCTGGTAATGATTCCCATGATTCGCGAAATAACGGATATTCCCTTACTCGCTGCAGGAGGTATCGCCTCGGGCAAAGCCATGGCCGCTGTTATGGCATTGGGTGCCGACGGGGTTCAAATAGGATCGTTGTTTGCCGCATCCGGGGAATCGTCGGCGCATGCCAATTTTAAACGGGAAATTATAAATGCCAACGACGGCAGCACCCATTTGAGCTTGAAAAAGCTGGTTCCTGTACGGCTTATCAAAAATCCGTTTTTTGAAAAGGTAGCGAAAGCTGAGTCGTTGGGAGCCGATAAAACAGCTTTGGCTGAGCTTCTTGGAAAAGGCCGTGCCAAAAAAGGAATGTTTGAAGGTGATATCATTGAAGGAGAACTGGAAATAGGCCAGGTGGCATCGCTTATCAAAACCGTTAAACCGGCAGCTCAAATAATGTATGATTTGGTATCAGACTTTAACCAAACCGTAAAAAAGATGGGTAATTGGCGTTTATAATCGCCAAAAATACGTATATTTGGCGATTATAAACGCCAATATTACACTAAATGATAAAAAGAAGGCTTCAGCGGGTTATTGAAAGATATCTGTTTTCGGGTAAAACGATTCTTTTAACAGGTGCCCGGCAAGTAGGTAAAACAACCCTTTTAAAAAATATTCCCAAACTTAACACCGACAATGCATTATGGTTAAACGGAGATAATCCTGATGACAGAGTATTGTTAAACAACATCAACAGTACCAAGGCAAAAGAGCTTTTTCCTCCTCAATCGATAGTAGTAATCGATGAGGCACAACGGATAGATAATGCAGGCCTCACACTAAAAATTATTCATGATAACTGCAGGCAAATTCAACTTATAGCAACAGGCTCCAGTTCTTTTGAATTAACGGATAAGATAAAAGAGTCGATGACGGGCAGAAAATGGACTTTCAGGCTTTACCCTGTTTCATTATCCGAACTTATTGATAATACCAACATTCTAGAAGTGCTTAGGTCGCTGGAAACCAGAATGATTTATGGTTCTTATCCCGAAGTAATTACAAACCCGGGAAATGAAAAAGCCGTTTTGCGTGAACTTGTTAGCGATTATTTATACAAAGATGTTTTTTCTTTAAAAGAGGTAAGAAAACCTGATGTTTTGGAAAAATTGTTACAGGCACTGGCATTTCAAACAGGTAATCAGGTGTCGAACAGGGAGTTGTCAAGATTAATACAGGTTGACAAGGATACAATTGACCGCTATCTGTATCTTCTTGAAGAAGCTTACATAATATTTCGATTAAGGTCGTTTTCACGGAATTTAAGAAGCGAAATAAAACGTTCAAAAAAAGTTTATTTTTACGACGTAGGTATCCGGAATGCCATCATTAATCAATATAGCCCCTTAGTATTACGAAATGACGTAGGAGCTTTATGGGAAAATTTAATGATTGTTGAACGATTGAAAAAATCGGAATATAATTCCGACTATTGTAACCGCTATTTTTGGCGAACTTCCCGACAACAGGAAATTGATTATCTTGAGGAAGCAGATGGTAAGCTGTCAGCTTTTGAGTTTAAATGGAGCACGTCAAAAAGTGTTAGGCCGCCGGTTCCCTTTATTAAAACATATCCTGATGCCCAATTTACGGTTGTTACCAAAGAAAACTTTTTGGATTTTATTTAACCTCTATTTTAGAATCGATTCAAAAGAATAATTGAGTATCTTGTTTGCCTTTTAAAAAATCAACTTAAAAACAGCATAAAATGAATTTTGAATTTACAGAAGAACAAAAAATGATTCGTCAGGCTGCCCGCGATTATGCACAGCGTGAGCTTATTCAGGATGTTTTGGAGAGAGAAGAAAAAGCCGAGTTTCCTGCCCGGCATGTTAAAAATCTGGCAGAGCTGGGCTTTCTCGGCATGATGGTTCCCCCCGAATATGACGGTGGTGGAATGGATACCGTTTCGTACGTGCTTTCCATGGAGGAAATTGCAAAGGTAGATGCTTCCGTGGCCGTTATTATGTCGGTTAACAACTCGTTGGTTTGTTACGGACTGAACCGTTTTGGAAACGAAGAACAAAAACAGAAATTTTTAAAACCGCTGGCACGCGGCGAGGTTATCGGAGCCTTTTTATTGTCGGAACCCGAAGCCGGTTCGGATGCCACACATCAGCATACCACAGCAGAAGACAAAGGCGACCATTACCTGATTAATGGAACCAAAAACTGGATTACCAATGCCCATTCGGCTTCTACCTATATTGTTATTGCTCAAACACATCCCGACAAAAAACACCGTGGCATCAATGCTTTTATTGTTGACAAAAATACTCCCGGCATCACCCTGGGCCCTCACGAAAACAAAATGGGGATGCGCAGCTCCGATACCCATTCGGTGATGTTTCAGGATGTAAAGGTACCCAAAGAAAACCGCATTGGCGAAGATGGTTTCGGGTTTAAGTTTGCCATGATGGTGCTTGAGGCCGGACGTATAGGCATTGCAGCACAGGCGCTTGGAATTGCTTCGGGAGCATTTGATCGTGCCGTAGCCTATTCGCAGGAACGCAAAGCCTTCGGCACTGAGATTTTTAACCACCAGTCGCTGGCCTTTAAACTGTCGGATATGGCTGTTAAAATAGAAAACGCCCGCAACCTAATTGTAAAAGCTGCCTGGTTAAAAGATAATCACAAGCCCATTACCGTTGCAAGTGCCATGGCCAAGCAGTACGCTGCCGATATTGCCATGGAAGTAACTACCGAAGCGGTGCAAATTCACGGTGGCTACGGCTATGTAAAAGAGTATCATGTGGAACGCCTTATGCGCGAAGCCAAACTCACCCAAATTTATGAAGGAACCTCCGAAGTTCAAAAAATAATTATTTCACGGAGTTTGTTGAAGAGATAAGCGAAGTAAAAATATGAAGTGAAGTGGTAATAATGGATTCAATAATGCCATAAAACCTATTTTGGAATATTGCATATTTAAATATAAGTATTACAAAAACAAGTAATTTAAGGCGAATTTTAAGAACTATAACTTACTGTGGTTATGAAGCATCATGTTTCACTTCATTATTATTTTCTCTTTAGCATGGAGAAAAAAACGGTCTTGCTTTTAATATTCCTTCTTATGGCAAAAAGTATGTTTGCCATTGATTTTCAGCGTGAAATTGATAGCCTGGAAAACAAATTAAAAAACGTCGGTACTAAAGAAAAAACTATTTTATTGAATCAACTTTCGGGTTTCTACCTAAAGGATGCTGACACAATAAAGGCTTATGACTATTTTAAAAAATCCATTCATATTTCCGAAAAAAGAAACTTCACCGTAGAGGAGTCTAATGCATTTCAATATTTTATTGGGCCCTTTAACAGTAATGGAGACTATAAAAGTTCAATTGTTTTTTTACATAAAATCCTTTATTATGTACAAGAGAAAAATATGCAAAAGGGAGTTGGATTTGCTTACAGTTTTCTTGGGCGACAATATTTGTTGATGGATAATTACGATTCATCGGAAAAGTATCAACAACTTGCGCTTGATAAGTTTAATGAATTGAACTGTACTTATGGAAAAGCCATTGCTCTTGATCGATACGGTTATATTTTTATGATACAAAGCCAATATCTAAAAGCACTGAAATATTACT
>CAYVWX010000144.1:0-8056 GCA_964455635.1 uncultured Lentimicrobiaceae bacterium
CCTGTGGAATAGTTTTCAAATTCCACAGGGTAAACAAAATTATAAACAGATGAAACATCCATGGCGACACGTCGGTATACAGAAAAATAATTATTTGCAAACCCCGTAGGGGTGATATATTTTAGCCTCGGGTGTTAACCCGGGGTATCAAAAAACCCAAGACCCGTTTTGGCGGGATTTTTGCCGCATGGCAAGCAAAAATCATGACAAAACAAAAACGCAGAATATCAAATTCACCCTGTGGAATAGTTTTCAAATTCCACAGGGCAAACAAATTTATAAACACATGAAATACAATACATCAACAGTTAAAATGAGCGATGGAATAAACATCCATCTGCATCAGTGGTCACCCTCCAATCCCGATAAAATTATGCTGGTTATTCATGGCGCGGTTGAGCATGCAAAACGATACGAGTATTTTGCTTCAAAATTAACCCGGCAGGGATTTGTGGTGATTGCACCCGACCATCGCGGACATGGATTAACAGCCCGGGAAAGCGGATTGTTTTCTCATTTTGGTGATGAAGACGGTTTTTTAACCGTGGTAAGCGATTTGGAAACGGTGTTGGAGTACATTAAAAAAACTTATCCCCATTTGCCACGTTTTGTTTTTGGCCACAGTCTGGGATCGTTTCTTACGCGCAAGCTAATTTCCATCAAAGGCAACGATTTTAAAGCTGCTATTTTGTCGGGAACCAGCTGGGGAAATACTTTGGAGCTGAAAGGGGGAATATTGCTGGCGAAGGCCTGGTCGCTTTTTGCCGATAAAAACAAACCCAATCAAAAATTCGATGATTTTTTATGGGGACAACTGAATAAGAAAGTAAAAAATCGCAAAGGAACCTTGGATTTTATCAACAGCGACGACAAAGAAGTGGAAAAATATATGGCTGATCCTCTAAACGGAAACACCATTACCCTTGAGTTTGGTATTCAAATGTCAAAAGCCATTTTGTTGATTCGAAAGGATGAGGTGTTTAAAAATACACCCGACGATTTGGCAATTTATCTGGCTTCGGGTATGGATGACCCTTTAAGTAATAAAGGGAAGGATATAAGATTGATAGCCGAAAAATACCGTAAATTCGGAGTAGAGAATGTTACGGTAAAGCTCTATCCGGGTGCGCGCCACGAAATTATAAACGAACCAAATAAAGATGAGGTTATCGGAGATATGATAAACTGGTTGAAGGCTTTCTTTTAGGCGTTGAATCAAAATTCTGTTTTTGGCAGAGTAGATATAATAAGCAAAACGTAAAACATTAAATTCACCCTTCGGAATCAAACTATTCCACAGGATAAACAATATTATAAACACATGAAGCATTCATGGTGGCAAGTTGCCACACAGCAGCATAATTAAAAGCTCCGTTAGGAGCGTAATATTTATAGCCTCGGGTGTTAACCCGGGGTAAAGAAAATATAACAAGACCGGTTTTGGCGTGATTTTCGATGGCGAAGCCGAAAATCATGACAAAACATAAAAAATAGAATATCAGATAATTACAAAAATATAAACACATGAAAAACGTTGCATTAATTACGGGCGCATCCGGTGGAATAGGTAAAGAATTTGCTTACATTCACGCCGAAAAAGGAGGTGATTTAATTGTAGTGGCACGAAGAAAAGACAAGTTAACAGCTTTGAAAAATGAAATTGAAGCTAAATATAAGGTGAAAGTAAGGGTAATATCAAAAGATTTAACATTGCCGGAGACTCCACAACAAATTTACGACGAAGTAGAATCTGCCGGTATCAAAATAAGCTTTCTTATTAACAATGCAGGTTTTGGAGGGGTTGGGAAATTTTGTGAGCGGCCATGGGCAGATGATTTAGCTATGATTAATCTAAATATAATTGCATTAGCTTCTCTAACGCGTTTTTTTCTGCCCGGATTTGTTGAACGTAATAGCGGGAAAATTCTTAATGTCTCTTCCACTGCCGGTCTGATGCCGGGGCCTTTTCAGGCTGTGTATTATGCCTCAAAAGCATTTGTTACCTCTTTTAGCAATGCCATCGCTGAAGAATTAAGCGATACCAATATAACGGTAACAGCCTTGCTGCCGGGTGCTACAAAAACTGAATTTGAATATGTTTCGGGAATGGATAAAACAGATATGTTTAAAAATGCTGCCGGCGCACATGAAGTAGCTTTAGATGGTTATTCGGGAATGTTAAAAGGTAAGTTAAACGTTATTTCAGGTTTACCCCTAATGCAAAAAATTATGATTGCTGCCATACCGTTTAGTCCTAAAAAACTCGTGCTGAAACAAATACGCTCTATGCAAGAAATAAAAAAATAAGCTTCTTACTTTTGTCTGTTAATTGTAATAAGGTTGTTGTTTTTATGTTTTTATAGCGCGGCTGCAAATAATATTACTTTTGCAAAAAATTATTTCATGAAACATTTATTGGCGATTTTTTTGTTTAGCCTGCTTGCTTTTTCAGCTTCCGGACAGGTGGCGGTTGATACCTCTTTTAAATTACCGGCGCACGAAAAACTTCATTACGATGTTTTTTATAAATTGGGTCGAATATGGATTAAAGCCGGACTGGCCAATTTTGCTACCGATACCGTTACCGTTGATTCTATAAAATCATATCGCTTTACCGCCGAGGGGTATTCCATGAAAAAATACGACTGGATTTTTAGCCTCGAAGACCACTATAAATCAGTTGTTAATTATAAAACATTATACCCTGTCAGATTCGAAAAAGAAAATACCGAGCAGGGTGTTTGGGTTCATACAATTTATAACTTTAACCGGCAAACGGGTAGTGCAGGCATTTATATGGAGTCAACCCAAAACCAACCTGTTAATAAAACAATCAAAATAAACGGCTTTATTACCGATGCCTTGTCGGCGCTCTATTACCTGCGTTCATGGGATTTTAGCAGATTTAGTTTTGGTGATACCATTAAATTTAATACCATTTTGGATGGTAAAACTTTTGAACAGCCTGTTGTCTATCTTGGTAAAGATACGCTCACCTCTTTAAGCCATAATCGGGTTCCCATGATAAAGTTGGGCGCTGTGGTTGCAAACAGTACCTTTTTCAGAGGCGATAGTGCTATTTTGGTATGGATTACCGATGACGATTATCGCCGGTTAGCCAAAGTAAAAGCCAAAATTGTTGTTGGCTCCATTGTGGTTTACCTTAATAAACGCGGACTGGAATCTTTTGGCCCTGAATAATCCGTTGAAGAATGAAAAGAGGCTTTGTTGTGTTTATTTTGTGGATTGTTTTTGGGTTGAACCTGACAGGTCAAAACGAAAAGCTCTCTTATCATGTATATTATAATTGGGGATTTATCTGGATTGATGCCGGAACCCTGACCTTAACTTCGCGGCCTGATACCCTCAACAATGTTTCTGTTGTAAGACTGGATGGCATGGGCAAATCGTTGCCCCGATGGAACTGGCTTTATAAACTGGATGACCATTACTCTTCATGGTGTTATCCCGGTAGTTTTATTCCGGTAAAAGCAACTAAAAATACCATGGAGGGAGGATATGTTGTTGATCGACGGTACGATTTTAATTTTAAAGATTCGGCACTGGTTATTCATTACTCTGAAAATAATTTACCTGTTACCATCGATACGTTAGCCCTTACCGGTGATTTGTTCGATGCTCAATCGGCAACTGCGCGGCTAAGATATCTTGATTTGAGTAATTATAAACCGGGTGATACCATTGTATTGCCCATTGTGATGGATGATGTTGTTTACACACAAAACATAGTTTACAAAGGAGTTGATACCCTTCGTTTGAAAAATGAACAGCAAATCAGGGCTTACCGGTTTTCAACGGTGGTTACCGGAAACAGGCTTTTTAGCACCACCGATGATATTAATGTTTGGATTTCAGCTGATAAGCATAGAACCCCGTTGTATATTGAAGCCGGAATTACCATTGGAAGCATCAAGATATTGTACGATGACTCCTACTCGCAAATGCGCTAACAAACAAGCAAATTGTTTGGTGATGCTTTGATAAACACAAAACTTATCGAAGTGCTAAAAGCCGGCACCTGCCTGGTTACAAGCAGGTGCGGCATCATTAAAAGAAAAAGAAAATTTTGAAAGGCTCAATCAAAATTCCGATTCATAAAATGAACCCTTTCAAAAGAAGCATCCATGGTTTGCTTGTTAAGCGATTTTCCTTTAAAGTCATGGATGGTTTCAAAATTATGGCTTGTCATCCAATCTTCCAGACCCCGGATAATTTCGGTTAGATACTCAATCCCGTTAAGGTAAAGTGTGCTGCAAATTTGAGTAACATCGGCACCTGCCAGCAGCTGCTTTACTACTCCGACATAGGTATGAATGCCTGATGAAGCGGCCAGATCACAGCCAAGGTTGTTTTCGGTCATCAGGGCTATCCACCGTAGCGATTCGGGTAGCTCTTCGGGTGACGAAAAATAGTTGTCTTCAACAACTTGTAAGGTGTCAATATCAATGTCGGGCCTGAAATAGCGGTTAAACAACACCAGGCCGTCAGCTCCGTTTTCAACCAACCTGTGGGCAAGCGCACAAAGATTGGTAAAATAATGTCCCAGCTTAATGGAAACCGGAATGGTTACATGCTTTTTTACCTGTTTCAATATTTCAACATAAACCTCCTCAAGTTCGCAGCTTGCCATGGATTTATTAAAAGGAAAGATGGCAATGTTCAGCTCCAGTGCATCGGCACCTGCTTCCTGAATGGCGCTGGCAAACAGGGGCCACTCGTCGGGCGACTGGCAGTTGATGCTGGCAATAATGGGTACGGTGCTCATTGCCTTAACCTTACGTACAAAGTTTAAATACTGCTCCATGTTTGCTTTAATGCCTTGCTCCATAACCAGATTTTTGGCTTCAGGAAACCAAAAGTACATTTCGGAGGCTCTGCTGTTTTCCAATTTCGATTGTGTTTTTATACGCAGTTGCTCTTCAAACAGCGATTTTAAAACAATGGCACCTGCACCTGCATCTATACATTTTTTTATAGAATCGATATCGCCGGTCATTCTTGAACTGCTTACTACGATAGGGTTTTTTAATGCTAAGCCCAGATATTTTGTTGTTAAATTCATGACTGATTGCATTTTATTCCCGAAAATTCAACATCCAACAATTTCATTATTTGGCATTGTAAAAATATATAGGCACGTTCCATATTCAGGGTTGCGCTGTCTGAAATACCTTCTTCAAACTCCCATCGGTAGCCTTTTATACTTAAAAGTTTTGCTTCAGGTTTTTTGTTAAAAAGCTTTTTACTGAGATGCATAATGTATGCGGGTGATACAGCATGCATGGTAAACTCTACTTTTTGATCGTTGGCAACAACATCGGTAAGTCTGAAATTGGATAAGTCGGTTTCCTGCGAAGCATCTACAAAAATTACCACATCGTATTGCGATACTTTTTCGGCATCTTCAACATTTAGTTGATAGTTGCTGTCCACCTCAATTTGATTCAGATTATGTATTTCTTTCCACTCCTCTACCATTTCGGTTATTTTTAATCCCATTCCGTCATCGCGACGGCCCGGGTTTCCGTAACCGTAAATGAGTATTTTTTTATTACTGTTCATGTTTAATAATATTTATGTAATTATCCTTTTATTTTTTTATCAATCACTTCATTGTTTTCATTTATAAGGGTCACTTCCAGGGGCATCTGTCCCAAGGCATGCGTGGCACAGCTCAAACAGGGGTCGTAAGCTCTGATAGCCACTTCCACGGCATTCATCATAGGCTCGGTAATGGCAGGCTGTCCATTCATGTATGCTTTGGCAGTAGCGTTTACGGCTCTGTTCATAGGCTCGTTGTTGTTGGTTGTCGATACTATCAGGTTGGCCATGGTAATAAGGTCGTTGTCATCAATTTTATAATGATGAAACAGCGTTCCGCGAGGTGCTTCAATAACACCAACGCCTTCATGTTGTTTAGAGCCTTTAACCACCAAATCGTCTCCTTGCAGGTCGGGATCGTTAAGCAGGTCTCTGATAACTTCTGCCGAGTGCAACACCTCTATCAACCGTGCCCAATGATAATGAAGACTCATGCCGTTGGGTTTTCCCCCGGTATAGGCTTTAAACTCTTCAAACTCCTTTTGTGCCAGAGGTGTAGGAATAAAATCACATACATTTAACCGGGCAAGGGGCCCCACACGATACCATCCTTTTTCGCGGCCGTACTCTTTTAAGTAAGGAAACTTCATGTAGGTCCAATTCCTGACTTCCTCTTCGATGTAGTGGTTGTAATCCTGATAATCCACATCGTTTAATATACGTCTGCCTTCGTTATCAACAGCTCGCAGCACACCATGATAGATATCCAGCGCACCGTCTTTACGCACTAAGCTGAGATGGTTCGACGGGAAACTGGCATAATTGTCCACCATCTCTTTGTTGTTTTTATGGTAATGCTTAAAAAAATCGAGTGCGCCCAGCGACCACTCTACCATTTTATCGGCATTCATGGGGTCGGCTCCTTTTAACAGGCTGTCGCGTTCTGCAATATTCAGGTTTTTGTTTACTCCGCCCGGAATAGCGCCGGTTCCGTGGACTTTTTTACCGGCAGTGGCGGCAATAATTTCCTGTCCGTATTTTCGCATCATAATGCCCTGATAGGCAAGCTCTCTGTTTTCCTGAGCTACAGCAATAATATTCCTTAATTCGGGAGCGGCATCAATACCAAACAAAAAATCGGGTGAGCTGAGATGAAAAAAATGAAGCACATGCGATTGGAAAAATTGCCCGTAATGCATAAGCCGGCGGACTTTTTCGCCTGTAACGGTAAGCCCGTCGCCCGTTCCTGCACCTACCATTACATCCAGTGCTTTTGCCGCGGCAAGATGGTGGCTTACCGGACATATTCCACACAGGCGTTGTACCAAAACAGGGGCTTCCCAATAGGGTCTTCCCTGTACAAAGCGTTCAAAACCTCTGAATTCGACAATATGAAGGCGTGATTCGGTTACCCGACCGAGATTGTCAAGTTTTATGGTTACTTTTCCGTGGCCTTCAACACGGGTTACCGGTTCTATGGTTATTTTTTTCGACATATTTGTAGTTTTTATTAATCAAATTTTACAACTTCGTAGGGTAAATCCATCTCTTTGCCGGTAACAATTGCCACCAGCGCATCCCAAATCAGGTCGGCACGCGGTGCACATCCCGGCAGGAAATAATCTATCTTTACCACTTCATGGCAGGGGACAACCCTGTCTAATAACATGGGTATCTCCTCATCGTTGGGTACTATTTTTTCTTTGTTAAGCTGCACCGTCGGACCGTTTAAATAGGCCTCTTCAATACATTCGTCGATGGGAATACCGTTTCGCATGGCGGGAAGTCCGCCCATAATGGCACACTCGCCCAACGAAACAAGAATTTTGCAGTTTTCGCGAAAGTAACGGAGCACTTCCACATTTTCGCTGTTGGCACATCCGCCTTCAATAATACCTATATCAACGGGCTTGGTAAACTTCTTTATGTCGTCGATGGGTGATTTATTAAACTCCACCAGCTCTATCAAATCGAGCAATCGTTCGTCAATATCCAAAAACGACATATGACAGCCGAAACATCCGGCCAACGAAGTGGTTGCAATTACTTTTTTTTCCATGATTATCTGTTTTTCAGTTATTTTTCAAGATGGCTTCCGATAGGTTCCTTATCATATTTTCTTGAGCCAATAGGCTCTGAAAATCCCCTGCCTTTGTAAATTATTGAACCTACGGGACAGTTATCCATAGCCTGTTTGGCCAGTTCGTCAGTGATGGTGTTTCCCATCTGTTCATCAAGAATAACCTTTAGCTCGTTACCTCTTTTGTTAAAAGCAAAATAGCGTCTTCCATCTTCATCTTTAATGGTTTTTATGCATCGCTTGCAGAGGATACACCGGTTTTGCTCTTTGATGATTTTTGGACTTGAAGCATCAACCTCCTTTTTCGGAAATGCAAACGGAAACCTTGGAACCAACATTCCAAAGCGGTAGGCCAAAGCCTGAAGTTCGCAGTTGCCACTTTTTTCGCAGGCCGGACAAAAATGATTCCCGCTT
>CAYVWX010000145.1:0-8025 GCA_964455635.1 uncultured Lentimicrobiaceae bacterium
TATATCAAATTCACCCTGTGGAATAGTTTTCAAATTCCACAGGGTAAACAAAATTTTAAACCCATGAAAACAATTAATAAAAACATTCTCCTTATATTGCTGTTACTCGGTTCCCCCTTCCTGACAAAAGCACAGCAGGATAACACAGAGGCAAAAAATATTGTACAAAAATCGTTTAATCTTTTTTTAGGAAAATCGAGTTTCAGCATTATGCAAATGACCATTGTACGTCCCTCGTGGAAACGTACCATTTCGTTGCAAAACTGGTCGCTGGGTAACGACTACTACATAACTTATATTACGGCACCGGCACGCGATAAGGGGCAGATATTTTTAAAAAATAAAAAAGATATGTGGAATTATGTACCGGCCATAAACCGCACCATTAAAATTCCGCCTTCCATGATGATGCAATCGTGGATGGGTTCCGATTTTACCAACAACGACCTGATGAAACAAAAAAGCATTATTACCGATTATACACACCGGATTGCCGGCAGCAAAACCATTGACAACTACAACTGTTATCTTATCGAGCTGACTCCTTTACCCGATGCTCCTGTGGTTTGGGGTAAAATAATTATGTGGATTGACAAAAAAAGTCTTATCACCTTAAAATCGGAGTATTACGATACCCACAACAAGCTGATTAAAACCGAAACCGCTTCCAATCTTAAAACCTTGGGGGGACGGCTGTTGCCATCGCACCTGGAAATGATTTCAAACATTAAAAAGGGCCACAAAACAGTTATTGACATCCTCTATCAGGAATTTGATGTAAAAGGAATAACAACCTCCTTTTTCTCCATCCAAAACATGAAACAGTTAAGACCGCGTAAACCATAGCATATGAAAACCTTATTAATCATTGCCTGGCGAAGCTTGTGGCGCAATCGGAAACGAACCATGTTAACGGCAGCATCGGTATTTATGGCTATTGTGCTGGCACTGTTTGTTCGTTCCATGCAGCTGGGGTCGTACGCACAAATGATTTCGGCAGGGGTAAATCAGTCGGGCTATTTACAGGTTCACCATAGCGGCTATCAGGACAACCAAACCATCGAACGCTCTTTTTTTTATTCCGATACAATTATAAAAAAAATTAAAAGTGTATCCGGCGTAACTGATGTTTTACCCCGTACCGAAACCTTCTCACTGGCCTCTTTCGGCGAAAAAACAAAAGGTGTGCTGCTATCGGGAATAAACCCTGTTGACCAAAACAAAAGGCTAAATATCTCGAAAAAAATTATCAGCGGAAAATACCTTAAGCCCGGAATGCATCAGGTAATAATTGGCGACAGGATGGCCGAATTTCTTGGTATCACGGTTGGCGACAGCCTGGTGTTAATCGGACAAGGATATCAGGGAATTACCTCCTATGGCATTTATCCCGTAGGCGGCATTTTCCATTTACCTTCCAACGAAATGAACTCGCAGATAGTGCTGATGAATATTTCAGATGCACAGGATTTTATTTTTCCATATGAACCCGGAATACTCACTACCTTAGCTATTTATGTTAACAACGAAGACAATGTTTCCAAAGTTCAACAACAATTAAAAAAGCTGTTGGGAAAAAAATACGAAGTCATCAGCTGGAAATTGATTTTGAGCGATATGTTACAATCAATTAAAATTGATAACCTGTCGGGACAGGCCATGCTCATTATTTTATATGTAATTGCTGCTTTTGGCATTTTCAGCACGGTTTTAATGATGACCATGGAAAAACGAAAGCAGTATGCCATCATGATTTCCATTGGCATGAAACGCTCGAAGTTAATTTGGGTCAGTATTTTTGAAACCTTTTACGTAATTTTAACCGGCATAATAGCAGGATTAATAGTTATTATTCCTATTTTGATTTACCTGCATGCCAACCCCATTCCCATTACGGGCGAAATGGCCAAAATGTACCTTCAGTTTAACATCGACCCTGTGTTGCCCTTCAGCATCAAACCGGCACTGTTTCTTACCCAAACAGCCATAATTACCGCTTTATCAATGTTATCGGTGCTCTATCCGGTATTCTATTTGTCACGATTTAATGTATTAAAAGCCTTCAGGCACTAAACCCAAAAGATATGTTAACAGCCTTAGCATGGAGAAACTTATGGAGAAACAAACTGCGCAGCGCAATTGTTATTACCGCCATTGCCATAGGAATTACGGGAGGAATTGTTACCGATGGAATGATGGTTGGCATGACCGACCAACGAACCAACTCGGCCATTGCCAACGAAATATCAAACATACAAATTGAATCTCCCAAATTTTTATTAAACAACGAAATACGCTATACCCTCCCTAAAAATTTATCGCTCGTAAAAAAAATCAAGGGCTACAAAGAGGTAAAAGGCGTTACGGCAAGGTTGCTTTGCGGCGCCATGGCCGGTTCTGCCAGTGCAGGAGCAGGTATTAAAGTGTATGGTGTAAATCCTTCCGACGAAAAAGCTGTAAGCAATATTTATAAGCACATTATAAAAGGAGCCTATCTAAACAATAACCAAAAAATTCCGGCCGTCATTGGTGAAAAACTGGCTAAAAAACTTGACCTGCAAACCAACGACAGGCTTATCGTTACTTTGGCTGACACATCGGGAACCATCACCAGCGGGGCTTTTCAGATAGTGGGAATTTATAAAACATCCAACAACATTTTTGATGCCGCCACGGTATTTGTAAGAAAAAACGATTTGGCTGCCCTGCTGGGTTTTTCATCCGATGAAGCCCATCAAATTGCCATTCGTTTACAAGACAACAGTGCCACCGATAAAGTACTGAAAAAAATAAAGAGCGATTTTGCACGTCAGGTTAACAGCCATCGTATTTCGGTTAAAAGCTGGTACGAAGTAGCCCCCTTGCTGCGCTCGATGGTTGAAATGATGAATATGTTCTCCGTTATTTTTATGGTAGTCATTTTAATTGCGCTGGCGTTTGCCATTGTTAACACCATGATTATGTCGATTATGGAACGTACACGCGAGTTTGGTATGCTGATGGCTTTGGGCTTGAACAAAAAACGAATCTTTTCACTAATTATGCTCGAAACTCTGTTTTTGGCGTTAACGGGTGCCATGCTGGGTTTGGCAGTCAGTTTGGGGGTAGTCCGGCATTATCAAACTGCAGGTTTCGATTTAACTTCCGTTGCCGCCGGTATGAACTCCATCGGGTATTCGGCCATGGTTTATTTCAGGGTTAATACCGACTTTTATATTACCACCATAGCATTGGTAATTTTAACAGCCTTTATTTCAGCTATTTCGCCGGCTCGCAAAGCATTAAAACTTCAACCGGCAACAGCCATCAGAGACGAACAACTGTAACATAAAAAAGTAAAAATCAAGCACTATGAGCATTATAGAAACCAGAAACATTTATAAAGTTTACGACGAAACAAAAGTCCCTGTTTATGCCCTTAACGGGATTAATCTGCAAATTGAAGAGGGTGAGTTTACAGCCATTGTCGGACCTTCGGGATCGGGTAAAACCACGCTGCTGAACATAATTGGCGGATTAGATTTGCCATCAAAAGGCGACATCATTATAAACGGAACCAACATTAAAACGTTGTCATCGGGAAAACTGATTGATTTCAGGCTGCACAACATCGGTTTTGTTTTTCAGGCGTACAACCTTATACCGGTACTAACGGCGCGCGAAAACACCGAATTTGTGATGGTGCTTCAAAAACGCCCGAAAACGGAACGTGAGGCACGAGCCAAAGAGCTGCTTGAAGCGGTAGGCCTCGGTGACAAAATCAACCAAAAACCCGGACAGCTTTCGGGTGGACAGCAGCAGCGCGTGGCAGTGGCAAGGGCACTGGCTTCGCAACCAAAGTTTGTTATTGCCGACGAACCCACTGCCAACCTCGACTCCTCTTCTACCAACGAACTGTTGGATATTATGGCTCAAATGAATAAAAAATACAACACTACTTTTATTTTTGCTACTCACGACCAGCGGGTAATGGATAAAGCCAGGCGCATTGTTACTGTTGACGACGGAAAAGTTGTAAGCGATGAGGAATTTAAAAGGTAATTAGGACTGTAAATTCAAATGACAATATTCAAATTTCAAGTAAATCATATACTGTCAACCGGAAAATCATGAAAGCAAAACCATTAATACTCACCATGTTTTTAATCCTTGTTTTTATTTATACGGGAAAATCACAGAGTAATTTTTCGGCCACCAGCTTTTTTGAATATCTGAACAATACATGGGCTCCGGAAACTTCGGGCAGGTGGACCAACCTTTCGGGAGCTTACAACCGGTTAGACGTAAAATGGTATCCGGCAAGTTCACTTCGGTTTCGTGCCGGTATCCGAACCAATTTTAATTTCGGCCCCATGATGGCTGAATACTATCCTGATTATGCAAATTTGTTGCTAAAAGATTATGGCTACATGGATATGACCTTTAAAATAGCACAAGACAGTTCGTATTTGTTTTACACCACCCTCGACCGGCTAAATATTAAATGGACACAAGGTAAATTTGAACTTACAGCAGGGCGGCAACGCATTAACTGGGGAATAAATATGGTATGGAACCCCAACGATATATTTAATACGTACAATTACTTTGATTTTGATTATGTGGAGCGGCCCGGCAGCGATGCCGTTTTGATACAGTATTTTACGGGCGACTTTTCATCGCTGCAACTTGCCGCCAAACTGGATAACAACAAAAAGCTAACGATGGCAGCTATGTATAAATTCAACGTGCTCAACTACGATTTTCAACTTTTAGGTGGCATTATGGATGACGATGTGGTTGCCGGCGCAGGATGGGCGGGACAGATTGGTGGTGCAGGATTTACCGGAGAAGCATCCTATTTTCGCGACAGAAAAAATTTTTCCGACACCACCGGACAATTTATTGCTTCGGCAAGTGTGAACTACACTTTTGCCAACAGCCTTTTTGTCAATACCTCATTTTTGTACAACAGCACAGGCACCACCGGTCCGGCAGGCATGGGCGCTTTTTTGCTACTGGGCAACATGAGTCCCAAAACACTTACCCTGGCCAAATTTGATATTTTCGCACAAATTTCGTATCCCGTAACACCCCTTATCAAAGCCGATGTGTCGGGAATAGCAAATCCCAACGACGGTTCTCTGTTTGCAGGCCCTTCGGTTGATTTCAGCCTGACCGATAATTTGGAATTTTTGCTGATGGGACAGCTGTTCTTTGGAAAAAAGAATACCGAATTCGGCCATTACGGACAGATGTACTACCTGCGATTAAAATGGTCGTTTTAACGACGGGTTGCCGTTGCTACAATTGATTGATTTTTTATCATAATTCCAGTTAACACCCCAAAAGGGCACCCTTTTTCAACAAAAGGCAACGTCTTTTGGCTTACCGATATCTGACATACGCCCTGCAAGGAAAGCATAAAACCTGAGGTTACCATTTTACACTTTCGTACTTCATATTAATCATGTTTCCCTGTTGGCTTGCCTAAATGGATGCATCACCGGTTCAAAATTCAGCTAAATATTAAGCGAAATAAAACAGGCATATAAGATTGGCAGAAGGTATTTGTAAAGAAAAATATTTTAAGTAGTTGAGAATCCGCCACAAATTATTACTTTTACATTTCATTACCTAATAAACTAACTTCCAAAAAAACAGACTATATGAAACGCAAAGAAAAAAAAGCTCTTATCGGAACAACTGTTTATATAGCTTTTACAGTTGTTATTTTTTGGTTTTTAAAACAAGTAGTGGGCATTGAAGGCGAAATACTTTACTCAACAGTTGTAATTTTGCCCCTGTTGGTATATTTAATATTGTCAGAACAATTGTTAAGTTTTAAGGCCGGAAATTTTGAAGCAACTTTTAAAGAAGCGGTCAATCAGAAATTAATTGTTAAAGAAAGTAACATTGAAAAAATTATTGAAGCCAACAATGTTGAGGTTATTGAAAAAACCTTGCTGGCAAAGTTACCCGGTAAATTGGAAGAGATAAAGAGTAAATCCGGCAACAAAAATCTTATTTTAACCATAAAATTTGGGAAAAATATCTTAATTAATCAAGAAGGTATAAGCACTTATATCAAATCATTTTCTGCCGTTGGCGGTTTTTCGCTGGTCTGTTTGGTAGATGAAAGCAACAAGGTGGTGGCATACATATCAAAAGAACAACTTCAAATTATACTTAACAACCGTTTGCTTGGCGAAGAGTTTATCAATACTATAGCACAAGGAAACAGAGATAGACTCAGTATTTTTCCGGGCTTAATAACAGAAACACTACCTGAAAACACAAGCAATATTGAAGCATTAAAAATATTTGACAAACTGGGTATTAATCAAATGGTTGTGGTAAACAATAGTGATGTTTTTAAAGGAGTGGTTAAAAGGGAAGAAATTTTAACCAAATTAATGATTACTATTGCCAATCAGACTAAGAATTAGAAGTTGTTTAAAGTTTAAAAATATTACCTGTTTAAATATCATAATATCAGCAAATAAAACCATCAATCCCCTCTCGGGAGGAGAAACACAGGCGGGTTAATATACAAGTTATTTATTTGTTTATTTTCTGATAAATTACGTTGTTTTAGTCAATTAACCTTAAACAACTTCATATAAAAAGTGTACCTTTACATTTAAAATTATAAATATGAAATTTTTGGGCAACATTGTTTGGCTTTTGTTGGGGGGATTAGCCACGGCACTGGAATATTTTGCAGCAAGTATAGTACTGGCCGCCACCATTATTGGCATACCTTTCGCATTACAAACCGTTAAGCTGGGTGTTTTGGAGTTATGGCCTTTTGGCAGTCGCGTTGAAACTACCGAAGGCAACCCGGGTTGTTTATCAACCGTAATGAATATCATTTGGTTTTTTGCAGGTGGTTTTTGGATTATGATAACCCATTTTGTCTTTGGCATTTTGTTATACCTGACAATCATCGGTATTCCCTGGGGCAATCAGCATTTCAAACTGGCAGGCCTGGCCCTTACCCCGTTTGGAAGAACCATTGTACCGGAATAAGACAGTGCCCATACCAGCACAATCCTGCTATTTTTTCACTTATAATTTACCGGTTTACTTTATTCCCCGTTCACTTTTTATGTGTTCGTAAGCATCGTTAACTTTACGAAATTTTTCTTCGGCAGCTTTGCGAATATCTTCACCTAAATTGGCAACTCTGTCGGGGTGATACTTTTTAGCCATCTCGCGATAGGCTTTTTTAATTTCATCGTTTGTAGCATCGGGAGTAATCTGAAGCACCTTATAAGCTGCATCGGTATCTTTTACAAACATGGCCTTAATAGATTCATAATCTGAGGTACCGATACCCATATAGCCGGCTATATTTTTTATTAAATCAACTTCCGATTTATCGGCTTTGCCATCTGCCAAAGCAATACCAAACAGATAATGTAACAGTTGAAGCCGCGTGGCATAATCAAGGTGTCTGCTAATCTGCCGGCTCACATCCGCCACTTCAATATTCTGTTTCAGCAGTTCGCCCAGCAACTTAATGTATTGAGGCGCTTTATTTCCAAAATTGGCATAAAAAAATTGTTTTACATAATCCAGTTCCGAGCGCTTTACCCTGCCATCGGCTTTCATAACAGCCGCCGTAAGTACCAGCAAACTCATGTTAAAATCGCTGGCTGCACTTTGGCCATACTCAAACTTACCCTTCGACATATCATCGTACATCTTGCCAAACACAAAACCCAAAATTCCTCCAATGGGACCGCCAAAAGCCCAGCCCAGTCCGCCCCCTAACCACTTGCCGTAACTGCTGCCGCCCTGATTGCTTTGTGTTGTTTCGTCCTTACGCACCCCATCGCCCGAAGGCTCATTTTTGTCTTTACCTGCAGCAGAGGATTTACTCCACTTAACAAAGTAGTAAACAACAATACCAATTAATATTATTAACAAATATTTACTCATCATTTTATAATTTTAAAAAGTACTCCATCAACAAACAGGCCAATTATTTTTTAATGATCCGACCATGATAAATTTGTTAAGCTTGTTTTTTGATGTGTT
>CAYVWX010000146.1:0-7973 GCA_964455635.1 uncultured Lentimicrobiaceae bacterium
AACGGTGATGTCGTGGCGGGGCATCGAAGGCGGTATTGCCGCTGCACGCGCAGGACACGATGCCATTATGACGCCGGGCAACTATTGCTATTTCGACCACTATCAGGCGGGGCCTGAAGGTGAACCCATCGCCATTGGCGGAATGACGACACTTAAAGAAGTTTATAATTATGAGCCCGTTCCCGAAGAGCTGAATAATAAAGAGGCTAAACATATTTTGGGTGCTCAGGGTAATGTGTGGACGGAATATATGCCGACTCCTGAAAAAGTGGAGTACATGGTGTTGCCCCGTATGGCTGCCCTGGCGGAAGTTGTTTGGACTAATCCCCGGCAAAAATCGTGGAAAAGTTTTCAGCGGCGTATTAACAACCACTTTAAACGTTATAAAGCCCTGAAATGGAACTACTGCCCCGGAACTTATAACATTGCCTTTTCTCAGGAAAAAGATGCTGACAGCACTACCTGGAAAGTTGATCTTGAAACGGAAATTTATCAGGCCGCTATCCGTTATACTACCGATGGCAGCCGGCCGCGAATAAAATCGTCTCTTTATAAAAAACCGTTGCAATTGTCATCAGGAACCGTGCTAAAAGCAGCCGTTTTTAAAAAAGACGGCACCTTGGGGAAGGTAAATACATTTAAAGTGGGTAGCCGTTAAACAGATTCTTTGTTTTTAAATGCTTTTTTCTTATTTTTGAAAATGATTTAACTATTTTTGCGCGCTTATTAATGTAACCTTATGAGGAATAATTTTGACTGGAACGATAATGGAGACGAGAGAGATGCCTCTGAGTTAATCAACCGGTTTGAAAAAATGTTGGCTGAAGAGGACTACTTTTTCTTTGATGTTGATGAACTGGAAATTATCATCGATTTTTATCTGGATATTCAAAAAATTGATATGTCGGCAAAAGCACTTAATTTTGCCAAAACACAACATCCGGCCTGTACCTCATTTCGCATTAAAGAAGCACGGCAGAAGGCTTACGAAAGTAAGTTTTATGAAGCATTGGAAATGCTCTCGCAAATGGAACTTATCGAACAGGCCAACGAAGATATATTTGTTGTAAAAGGTGAGATTTATTCAATGATGAATAAGCACGATCTTGCCATTAACGAGTATGAAAAAGCATTGGAGATTTCGGAACAGGCTGAGGATTTATATATTACCATTGCTTTTGAGTACGAAAGCATGGATGACTATCCCAATGCCATTGCCAGTTTAAAGCAGGCGCTGGATATTAATCCCGATTCATTTACCGTTATTCACGAAATAGCCTTTTTTTACGAAATGACCGGTAAAGAGGATGAGGGAATAAAATTCTTTTTGGAATTTCTTGATAAAAAACCCTATTCAAAAGAGGCGTGGTTTAATCTCGGTATTTTTTACAACAGCCTCGATTTGTATGAAAAAGCGGTTGAAAGCTACGAGTTTGCCATTGCTATCGACGAAAATTTTTCATCGGCACACTTTAATCTTGCCAACTCTTACTCAAATCTCGGGTTTTATAAAAAATCAATTGAATGTTATAAAGAAACCCTTAAGCTTGAGCCGGAAGATGCCTTAACGCACTATTATATAGGTGAATCATATGAAAATATTGACGATTATTCTCAAGCTCTTTATTATTACAAAAAAGCGTTGGATATCGAACCCGCACTGGCTGAGGCTTATATGGGTGTAGGAAGAGTTTTTATGCTTGAAGGAGAAACTTATAAGGCGGCAAAGTATATTGAAGAGGCCGTTAAAATTGCACCTGAAAACAACGAATTCCGTTACGAACTGGGATTGTTGTATTTAAAATCGGGTGTTTTTAAAGGAGCGGAAACCCATTTTGGGTATATTGTTGAAAACGACACCAGTTTTGTGGGGGCATGGCTTAATCTTTCGCTGGCGATGGAAAGACAGGACAGAATGGATGAAGCCATCGGTACCATCGAAAAAGCACTGGACAGTAACAAAAACAGTCCTGACTTGTGGTTCCGTCTCGCAGGATACCTCTATAACACCGGTAAAGTGCAACAGGCTTATGTTTTTATTGAAAAAGCCCTCGAAATGAACCCTACCCGTTATACCGAATTGGTGGCTTATCTTCCTGAGCTTGAATATGAATCAAGGTTTTTAGAATTGTTGGAGATTTATAATAAATCAGAGTAATGAGTATATTAAATTATTTGCCCGAACGGCCCGAAAAGCCGCGTAACAGTGGTATTAACATGGTTATGGATAAGGGTATAGGAATGAACCAGGCACACGACGTGATTAATACCTGCGGATTTTTAATTGATTTTATGAAACTGGGTTTTGGCACTTCCTATGTCAATCCCAACGTAAAGGACAAAATCAAACTTTTTAAAAAACACGGCATAAAAGTTTACCCCGGAGGCACCCTTTTTGAGGCTTTTGTCATCAGAAACCAATTTGATGATTTTCTTAAATTTTTAGATAAGTTAGGGTTTGATGCGGTGGAGGTTTCGGATGGTTCCATGAAACTGAATCACGATGAAAAATGTAAATATATTGAACGCCTGTCGCAGGAATATACTGTATTGTCGGAAGTGGGTTCAAAACAGTCAGGAGTAGAGATGCCTACCGATGTTTGGGCAAGTCAAATGAAGACAGAGCGTGCAGCAGGCTCGTTTAAGGTTATTGCCGAAGCGCGTGAAAGCGGAACCGTGGGCATTTACGATGCTACCGGAAAACCCGATTTTGCCCTAATCGACATCCTAAAGCATGCCATTCCGCTGGATGACATTATTTGGGAGGCTCCTCAAAAATCGCAGCAGGCATGGTTTATCCGCCACTTTGGTGCCAACATAAATCTTGGAAATATTGCCCCCACTGAAGTTATTCCGTTGGAAACACTTCGCATGGGACTGCGGGGTGACACCTTTTTTGAGCAGTTGCCCGATAATTTAAAAAGCTAAGGTTCCAAAATAAATATTGCTTTTTCAACAAGCATTTAAGCTGTTATAAAAAGGCTTATCTTTGACACGATATCTGTGTCAACAGCAATTATTTTAACCTGTTTAGTATGACAGCCGATCAAATAAACAAAATAATAAACCAACAAAAACAGTGGTTTGCTTCAGGCGAAACATTGTCGTATTCTTCACGTATTAAGGCTCTTAAGAAATTAAAAGCTGCTATTATCAGTCACGAAGAGGATATCTACACCGCTTTATGGAACGACTTGCATAAGTCAAAATTTGAAGCTTATGCATCCGAAATCGGTTTTGTGCTGGAAGAGCTGAGTTATCATATTAAACATTTGAAAAAGTGGATGAAACCCAAACGGGTGGGCAGTGGTTTTACCATGTTTCCGGCCACTACTTACCACTATTACGAACCGTTGGGCAATGTTTTGGTTATTGCTCCCTGGAACTACCCTTTTCAGCTGTTGATGGCACCGCTTGTGGGGGTTATTTCAGCGGGAAATACAGCTGTTTTAAAGCCTTCGGAGTATTCAGCTGACACCGCAAGAGTTATTGAAAAGATAGTGTCTGAAATATTCCCTGCAAAATATGTCAGCGTAATAAATGGCGATGCAAAAGTTTCGCAACAGTTGTTAAAACAGAAGTATAATCACATATTTTTTACGGGAAGTCCGCGAATAGGTAAAATAGTAATGAAAGCGGCGGCAGAAAATATGACGCCTGTAACGTTGGAGCTGGGTGGAAAAAGTCCGTGCATTGTTGACCAAACCGCCAAAATAAAACTTGCTGCCAGGCGAATAATGTGGGGGAAGCTGCTCAATGCAGGGCAAACTTGTATTGCTCCCGACTATTTACTTGTTCACGAGTCGGTTAAGAATGAATTATTACAAGCGCTTGCCGATGCTGTTAAATCGTTTTTCGGTGAAGATATTTTACACAATGCCGACTATCCCCGCATCATCAGCAAACCCAATATGGAACGGCTGGCTGCTTTAATTGAAGGAGCCGATGTTTATTACGGAGGGGCTTACTCGGTGGATGATAAATACTTTCAACCTACCCTGTTAAACAACGTTTCGTTTGACGATGCCGTGATGCAACAGGAAATATTCGGCCCCATTCTTCCGGTTATATCCTGCAGTAACCTTGACGAGGTGATAAAAACAGTGAACAGCCGTCCGAAGCCGCTGGCACTTTATCTGTTTACCCAAAGCAAAAAGGTTCAAAAGCATATCTTACAACGAGTTCCGGCAGGTGGCGTAACCATTAACGATACCTTGATGCATATTGTAAACAATAATGTTCCTTTTGGTGGAGTTGGCAACAGCGGAATGGGCGGGTATCACGGGTTTTACTCTTTTCAACTGTTTTCAAACCATAAACCCTTTGTAAAAAGAGGAACATGGATGGATGTGCCCGTGCGTTATGCGCCCTATGGTAAAAAACTTAAAATTATTAAATGGCTGATGAAATAATTAGGTTTGGTTGGTATTAATTGTTGTATTAAAAAACATATATTTAGATATTTATAAAAGTATGAAGCAATATATTAATTATTTTATTAAAGGGATGGCAGTGGGTATTGCCAACATTATTCCGGGTGTATCGGGGGGTACCATTGCCTTGATTACCGGAATTTTTGAGCGGTTGATAAATGCTATAAAATCGTTTGATTTAAAAGCACTACAACTGCTTTTTAAAGGCAACTGGAAAGCTTTTGCTCAAAAAACGGATTTTTACTTCTTGCTTGCTCTTTTTGCCGGAATTGTTATTGCCATTGTTGCCCTGGCCCGAATTTTCGATTTTTTGTTTCATCATTATCCTGTTTATATCTGGGCTTACTTTTTCGGACTTGTACTTTCATCGGTGTATTATGTGGGTAAAACGGTTGAGAAGTGGAAAGCCGCAACCATTGTTTCATTTGTTGTGGGAACCGCTTTTGCCATTGCCATTTCGCTTATTAATCCGGCAACAGCCAACGACAATTTTTTCTATCTGATCCTTTGCGGAGTGGTAGCCATCTGCTCGATGATACTGCCCGGCCTTTCGGGTTCGTTTGTGCTTATTCTGATGGGTAACTATCAGCTTATTGCCATCGATGCCATTAACAACCGCGATTTGGGAATAATTATTCCCGTAGGCATTGGCGCTGTAGCCGGTCTGATAGCCTTTTCGCATGTTTTGTCGTGGGTTTTTAAGCGTTACAAAGATCAAACCATTGCCATGCTTACCGGTTTTATTTTAGGCTCGCTTGGAATATTGTGGCCTTGGAAAGAGCCTGATTATCTTACAAATGCTGCAGGAGAGGTTGTTATGAAACATGGTGAAAAAGTAATAGCACGCTATTCGATGATACTGCCTCAGCAGATAAATACAGAAGTGATTTTTGGTATAGCCTTTATGATTCTTGGTATTTTGTCGATTGTTGTAGTTGAATACCTTGCACAAACAAAACCCGTAAATGAGTAAGAGACCGTTATATGGTTTGGTGGGGAAAAATATTTCCCATTCGTTTTCACCCGGTTTTTTTAAAAAGAAATTTCTGAAGGAGAACATTCAGGCCGATTATCTTTTGTTCGATATTGATGCTGTTGATGTGTTACCTGCTCTGCTTAAGGCTAATACGAATTTAAAAGGGTTTAATGTTACCATTCCTTTTAAACGCGATGTGATGTTGCTGTTACAAAAAATCAGCCCTGAGGCTCAGGCTGTTGGAGCAGTAAATACGGTTAAGGTAACCAACAAAGGGTTGGCAGGCTTTAATACAGATGTTATCGGATTAAGAGAATCATTGCTACCTTTGATTTCTGAAAAATTACCTCTAAAGGCATTGGTTTTGGGAACCGGCGGAGCATCCAAAGCCGTACAATATGTGTTAAACGAAAATTTCATTCCTTTGCAGCTTGTGGGCAGAACAAAAACTGATGATAATTTGACTTATCATGAAGTTGACCAAAATGTATTAAAAGCTTTTAAGCTAATTATTAATACCACGCCGTTGGGAATGTTTCCTCATATTGACGGTGCACCTGACCTGCCTTACCAATATCTGACAAAGCACCATATTCTTTTCGATTTAATTTATAATCCCACTGAAACACGCTTTTTAAAAGAGGGCAGGAGGGTAGGAGCACTTACCAAAAACGGACTGGAGATGTTACGCCTGCAGGCAGAAGCTTCCTGGAAGATTTGGTGTAAATAAGAAATCAGTTGTTTAATGCTTCGTTAATTGCTTTTACCAGTATCGATTTTGTTTTTACGCCGACAAACTGCTTGAAAACTTTTCCGTCCTTAAAAATAATGATGGTTGGTATATTTCTGATACCCAGCTGTTGTGCTGTTTGTTGGTGTTGCTGCACGTCTAATTTTGCAATATGGGCTTTGTCGGATAACTCTTCAGCCACTTCACTAACAATAGGCCCCTGAATTTTACACGGTGTACACCAGACAGCCCAAAAATCGACCAGCGTTACACCTTTGGAAATGGTTTTTTTAAAATTGGCATCGGTTAAAATAAGCAGCTTGTCGCTGTCGTTGGCCGGACTGTAGTTTTTTAACATTCGATATTTTTTATAAAATGCCCAAACCAGTAAAATAAACAGGACAGCTATAAAGCTCCATAATAATGTGTTACCCATGATTTATTTGTTTTTCAATTTGACTGAATAAATATGCTTTACTTTGGATTCCGGGCATTTGTAAAACGGTTTTTCCATTTTTTAAAAGAATTAAAAAGGGGATGTTTTTTACGCCGAATTTATCGGATAAAACCCTGTTGTCGCTCACATTTATTTTAGCAATCTTAATTTTGTTGCCGTACTGTTGAGCCACTTCGCTGTAAATTTTATCCTGAGCTATGCAGGCGCTGCACCATTCAGCCCAGAAATCAATTAACACCAGGCCGTTTTGTGTTTCCTTTTCCCAGTTTAAAAAATTTACCGTTACAAATCCATTGTCCATATCGCCGGCAAATATAATAAAGAAGAGGAAGCTGTAGCCTTAAAAATTTATTGTTAGACCTAAAACCCAGAAACCCTAAATCCGCAAGCGGATTCTCTTTATCCGCGAATTACACGGATTTACACGGATTTCATCTCATTAAAATAAGTGAAAAATATTATGCCTAACCATCTTATTTTGTTACACTAATAAAAATCCTTGCGGATTTAAGGAGAAAACAAAAATCAAATCACTTCCAAGTTATTTAATATAGTTGGAAACCTGATCAAGTTTATCAACAACAACCGGATGATTGCTTATTAATCGTTCTTTTGAATTGTGGCCGGTAGCAACCAGAATTAAATCAACTCCCAGTACATCGGCCACCTGTTTGTCGTGCAGGGTGTCGCCAACAATTATCACTTCATCAGGACTTACATTCAGGTTTTTCAACAACTGCTTTCCCGTTTCTTCTTTGCTGCTTCCATAATGGTCGCCAACGCCGGTTACTTCATCAAAATATTGCAGAATTTCTTTTTCTTTTAGTGTTTTTATCAGGCTATTGTGTTCCATAGCCGAAAGGACAACCTGTTTAAGGCCCTGTTTTTTAAAACGCTCAAGAACATTTTTTACACAGGGAAACAACTTCGTGCGGTCAAAATTTTTGTAATAGAGGCTGATAAACTCCATGGCCGGTTTTTCAAAACCTTCGTGCTCCAAATCAAAACCAACCGCTTTGTAATAGTGAATAACGGGAAAAGTAAAAACCTTTTTGTAAACAACCGAATCAATCAATGGCAGTTTTCTGTTTTTAAGCAATACATTGATGCAGTCAACACAAAAGTCCACATCATCCAGTAACGTTCCGTTCCAATCCCATATAATAACTTTTTTAGAATGTAATATTTTCATTTTAAACTACTTTTTAACCCCTTTTGATAATTATACAATGAATTAATGGTACAATTATATAATGTACCTGTTACTCGCTGCAATTATACAATGAATTAATGATACAATGATGTAATGAACCTGTTACTCGTTGGATAATTATACAATGAATTAATGATACAATGATACAATGAATCCGTTACTCG
>CAYVWX010000147.1:0-7946 GCA_964455635.1 uncultured Lentimicrobiaceae bacterium
ACAAACATCGCCCTGAAAGGGCAGTATAAAATAAGTTGGGCTTTCAGCCCGTTAACACAGGTAAAAATTTAGCATTTGGAGTGTGAAAAAGATTTTAATTTGTTTAAAAAAACAACAGAAATTAATTGAGTATCGCCCTGAAAGGGCAGTATAATTCAGTCAAAGGCCACGCCTTTGGTTTTATATAAAGGTACAAACATCGCCCTGAAAGGGCAGCATAAAATAATTTTTAATGAACGAAGAAATAATTTTAAAATATTTCCCTGAATTGTCAGCCAGGCAAATAGAACAATTTTCCCGGTTAAAATCTCTTTATGATTTTTGGAACAACCAGATAAATGTAATCTCGCGCAAGGATATGGATTCTTTTTACCTGCACCATGTGCTTCATTCGCTGGCTATTGCAAAAGTAATCGGTTTTAAAGATTACACCGAGATAATGGATGCCGGAACAGGAGGCGGGTTTCCGGGAATTCCCTTGGCGATACTTTTTCCAAAGGCTAAGTTTTATTTGGTTGACAGTATCGGGAAAAAAATAAAGGTTGTGCGCGAAGTTGCCCGTGAGCTTGACCTGCACAATGTAGAAGCCGAACAACTGCGTATGGAACAGGTTGACAGAACATTCGATTTTATTGTCAGTCGTGCCGTTACCGATTTGGAAAAGTTTACCCGTTGGACGTTTTATAAAATACATAAACAGTCGTTTAACAAGGTAAAAAACGGTATCCTGTATTTAAAAGGTGGCGACTTGACAGATGAGTTGAAGCGTGTTCGCAAGCTTAAAAAGGTACATGCCAAAACCTTTCCCGTATCGGGTTTTTTTAAAGAATCTTTTTTTGAAACCAAGGCGATCGTGCATCTTTTTAAATAAGAATCAATTTATTTTATCGTATTAAATAGGTAGGGCTCAAAATAATTCCTATTTTCGTGCGTTTTTCAATAACATTTTATTCATCAAACATATTGTCATGACAGAAAAAATACAACAATCTTTACGGGAATCAACGGCCATGCGCTGGACTGCACTGGTTCTTGCATCATTATCTATTTTCGGCGCCTATTATTTTAACTATGCCCTTTCCTCCATCAAACCGATGTTGGAAAGTATTTTGGGTTGGAACAGTGAGGACTTCGGTACCTATACTTCGGCGTATGCCTGGTTCAATGTCTTTTTGTTTATGCTCATCTTCAGTGGATTTATCCTTGATAAATTGGGAGTTCGTAAAACAGGTTTAGGCTCAACAATAGTTATGTTTTTGGGTACCGCTTTAAACTACTGGGCTGTAAATCATCATTTTGCTGCCGACGCAGTGGTTCATCTCCCCATTTTGGGCGATATGAAAGCTCAGGTGTGGTGGTCGTCGTTGGGTTTTGCACTTTTTGGTGTCGGAACCGAAGCCATCGGGATTACCATCTCAAAAGCGGTGGTACGGTGGTTTAAAGGAAAAGAGATGGCCCTGGCCATGGGGATGCAGATGGCTATTGCCCGTTTGGGAACTGCTTTGGCTATTGGGATATCTATCCCGTTGGCATTAAAATTTACCGTTACTGCACCCATATTATTTGCCCTTGTTGTAATGGTATTGGGGGTTGTTTCGTTTATCCTGTTTTCAATATTGGATATTAAATTAGATAAATCGGAAAATATTGCCGAGCAGGTTGTAAACCCTGACGATGAATTTAAAGTGAAAGATATACTGTCTATTATAAGTAATCTGGGATTCTGGTATATTGCCATTCTCTGTGTATTGTTTTATTCGGCAGTATTCCCATTTTTGTTTTATGCAAACGACCTGATGGTTAACAAATACAATGTTGACCCCAGTCTGGCCGGTACTATTACCATGTTACTTCCTTTCGGTACTATCATCCTTACCCCTGTTTTTGGTGGTATTTATGATAAGTTCGGTAAAGGAGCTACCATTATGATTATCGGTTCATTAATTTTAATCCTTGTTCATGGCATACTTGCTATACCTTCCCTTAATCTTTGGTGGATTGCTGCCATTATGGTAATTATACTTGGTGTTGCATTTTCGTTGGTACCTTCAGCCATGTGGCCTTCGGTTCCGAAAATTATTCCCGAAAAGCAGTTGGGAACAGCCTATGCCGTTATTTTTTGGATTCAGAATATTGGTCTGATGCTGGTTCCTTTGTTGCTGGGCATCGTGTTAAACAATACCAATCCCGATGTGGTACCTAATAAAAAAGTGGTTAAAGCGGGCATTGAAAAAGCTGTTCATGAAACCATGGGCACAGCGTCGCTTTCTGAAAAAAATCTCACCAAAATTATCGATAAAGCTTCGGGTGCTGCCGTTGACTCAATTGTACAATACAGCTCTTATGAGGCTGTTCCGGAAGAAAATGTCGATGTACAAAAGGTTGAAAACGAGGTTTATACCAATGTGGCAAGCCGGCTAAAAAATGTAAAAGTATCGGGTAACGATAAAAAAGCTGTTGCTACGGTAGCCGATGCTGCAAAAGATGCCGCTTATAAAGTAATTTTAAAAGAAAAGTTGAACCTGCGTTATAACTATTTCTTTGATATGCTGATATTTGTCGGGCTTTCCGTTTCATCACTTTTGTTTGCATTTCTGTTAAAGATAGAGGACAAACGAAAAGGTTATGGATTGGAACTGCCTAATATTGAGAAGTAGTTTTTAGATTTTTTATGAAAAGAGGTGGTGTATCGGCTGCCTCTTTTTTATTTATGCTGTTTACTTTTTTGTAATTTCGGCGCACCATATAAAATAAAATTAATAATCAATAAATTAAAAAAATGAGTAAAGAAATATTAAATCTCGAACCCAAATCACTTTGGAAAAACTTTTACAGTCTTACACAAATTCCCCGTCCTTCAAAAAAAGAGGCACAGGTAATTGAGTTTATGAAAAAATTTGGTGAAGACCTTGGTCTTGAAACCATTGTTGACGAAGTGGGTAACGTAATTATTAAAAAACCTGCCACCGAAGGTATGGAAGACCGCAAAGGAATTATTTTACAGGGTCATCTTGACATGGTTCCTCAAAAAAATTCGGATACTGATCATGATTTTGAAAAAGACCCCATTGATGCTTATGTTGACGGCGAATGGGTAACCGCCAAAGGAACTACTCTCGGTGCCGATAACGGAATGGGCGTTGCTGCCTCAATGGCTGTTTTGGAAGCCACCGATATTGCTCACGGTCCTATTGAGGCTTTGATGACGATTGACGAAGAAACCGGTATGACCGGTGCCGAGAACCTGAAACCGGGCCTGCTGGACGGAGATATTTTGTTGAACCTTGATTCGGAAGACGAAGGCGAGCTATATATAGGCTGCGCCGGTGGTGTTGATACTACCGCTTTAATGGATTATACACAGGAAGATGTACCCGAAGGGATGGTTACGTTTAATGTTGTTGTTAAAGGCTTAAAGGGCGGTCATTCGGGCCTTGATATTAATTTGGGACGCGGCAATGCCAATAAAATTATGAATGCTTTGTTGCTTACTGCTTCCGAAAAATTCGGTTTAAGATTATCGGAACTTGAAGGAGGAAGCCTTCGTAATGCTATTCCCCGCGAGTCGTTTGCCACAGTTGTGGTTCCTGCCGATAAAGTTGATGATTTTAAAAAGTTTGCCGAAGAGTTTACCGTTATTGCTAAAGATGAGTTTAAGGAAGCTGATCCCGGCCTTGAAATTGTTGTTGAAAAAGCCGAAACCGCTGCCACCAAATTGATGGATGCCGAAGCACAAGGCAAGCTTTTTAAAGCGTTGGCTGAAGCCCCTAATGGTGTAATTGCCATGAGCGAATCGGTTGAGGGGATTGTTGAAACATCCACCAATCTGGCCATTGTAAATGTAAAAGATGGAAAAATCACCGTGGCATCGTTACAGCGTAGTTTAGTGGATGCCGACCGCGATAAAATTGGTGAGCAGATGAAAAAAGTGTTTCTCGACAACGGTTTTAAGGCAACCAACGAAGGCGCTTATCCGGGATGGAAACCAAATCCCGATTCTACCATTCTTAAAGAGATGAAAGAAATCTACAACAATAAGTATGGTAAAGTTCCCGAGGTAAAAGTTATTCACGCAGGGTTGGAGTGTGGCTTATTGGGCTCAACTTATACTAACTGGGATATGATTTCGTTTGGGCCTACCATCCGTTTTCCACATTCTCCCGACGAAAAAGTTAATATTCCTACGGTACAAAAGTTTTGGGATTTTCTGGTGGAAACGCTTAAAAATGCCCCCAAAAAGTAAGTAGATTATAAACAAAGAGGTATTTTTCAAATAGCAAGTGAATCTCGGGCAGCAAAATATACAATCTTCAAAAATTACAATAGAATTTTGAATATTGACGCCTGATTTTACTTGTTATTTGATTTTGTGGTGTGAAATTTTATTATTTAAAATATTATTGAATAAAATTTTCAATTCACTTTTGTTTATCTCAAAAAAACATCTATTTTTGCACTCCCAAAATTTGAAAAACAATGAAACGTACATTTCAACCATCAGTAAGAAAAAGAAAGAACAAACACGGATTTCGCGAAAGAATGGCTTCCGTTAACGGACGTAAGGTTATTAAAGCCCGCCGGGCTAAAGGCAGGAAAAAACTTACCGTATCCGACGAGCGTAAATAGCTGTAAACTGAGATTTGTAGTTTTTTAACAGGCTGATTTAAAGATTTATTTAAGGAGGTGTGCATTCCGCACCTCCTTTTTTTGTTGGTGTTGGTCGGTATCACAACAAAAATCAATAAATTAGCGGACTTTTATTTTTTAAATAGATGGAATTACTATTAAAAATAATATTTTTTCTTTTTCTGCTGAGCTTTCTCGGTAAACTGTTTTTCAGGTATGTGTTACCCTGGTGGTTAAGCCGGTTTGTAAAAAAACAGCAAAAGAAATACGAACAACAGTTTTATTCGGACGACCGTTATAATGACGATGAAATCAGAATAAATAAAGATAAAGCCAACGGTGAGGTAAACCCTGATGTTGGCGAATATGTTGATTTTGAAGAAGTAGATGACAACAACGATAACGATAAAAAATGAAACGAGATTTAATTAAGAAGTTAGCACCCTATTTGGCCGCCCTATTGGTTTTTCTTTCCATTACATTGGTATATTTTTCTCCTCTGCTAGAGGGTAAAAGGCTGAAACAGCACGATATAACGATGTATAGAGGTATGTCGAAAGAAATTACGGATTTCAGGCAAAAAACCGGTGATGAGCCTTTATGGACCAACTCCATGTTCGGAGGAATGCCGGCGTGGCAGATTTCGGTTAGTTATACCTCTAATTTAATTAAAAAAGTTGACCGGATATTAAAGCTTGGGATTCCTACGCCTGCCAATCTGTTTTTCCTTTACTTTTTGGGCTTTTTCGTTTTACTTTTGGTACTTAAGATTGATCCTTGGCTGAGTTTAACCGGCTCTGTTGCTTTTGCATTTTCAACTTATTTTTTAATCATACTTGCCGCCGGACATAATTCAAAAGCGCATGCCATTGCCTATATGGCTCCGGTGTTGGCCGGAATAATTTTAGCCTATCGTGGCAAGCTGTGGAAAGGAACTTTACTGTTTGCCATGGCGCTGGCGTTGGAAATTAATGCCAATCACTTACAAATTACTTATTATTTGCTTTTGTTGGTCGTTATTTACGGGTTGTATAAGTTGATTGACAGTTGGAAACACAAACAACTGCCTGCCTTTTTTAAAACAACAGTTGTATTAATCCTTTTTGCTTTGCTTGCGGCTTCCACTAACATTACAAACCTTTGGGCTACATGGGATTATGGTAAGGATACCATGCGGGGAAAACCTGAATTAACCAAAGAAAAGAAAATTAAATCGGGAGGGCTTGACAAAGATTATATTACTGCCTGGAGTTATGGCATTGGCGAAACGTGGTCGCTTTTAATACCTGATGTTAAAGGTGGTGCTTCGGGATATCTTGGTAATAATTCCGCTTTAAAAAAAGCCGATCCGGCCTACCGGAAAATAATTTCGCAGCAAAACGGTTACTGGGGTGATCAGCCGGGTACCTCGGGGCCTGTTTATGTGGGGGCAATTATTATGTTCTTTTTTGTCTTGGGGATGTTTATTGTAAAAGACAGGTTGAAATGGCCTTTAATATTCGCAGCATTGCTTTCGGTTTTGCTGGCCTGGGGTAAAAACTGGATGCCGTTTACCGACTTTTTTATCGATTATGTTCCCGGTTACAATAAATTCCGAACGGTTTCGATGATACTGGTTATTGCCGAGCTTGTTATTCCTTTGCTTGCATTTATGGCCCTTAACGAGATTTTAAAAAATCCAAAGGCAATAAATAAAAAGGTAAATATTTACGTTGGGTCAATTTCTGCGTTTTATTTGTCGTTGCTGCTGACTGCCGGAGTAGCCTTGTTGTTTTGGATTACTCCCACTACTTTTTTTACCTTTTTTAGCCAATTTGAGTTACAGCAATTTAACCAGTTAAAGCAATCGAACAATGCGGCGCAAATAGCAGCCTTTATGGATAGCCTTCAAAATGTAAGGGTAGCCATATTTCGTGCCGATGCTATCAGAAGTTTTTTGTTTATTGCTGGTGCTTCAGGTTTGGTTTGGTTCTATTCGTTGCGTAAGGTAAATAAAACAATCTTTTTATTGGGTGTGGCTGTTTTTATTGTGGCCGATCTTTTTCCGGTAAATAAACGGTATCTTAACAATGATAATTTTGAAAGAAAATCAAAAGTTATTCATCCGTTTCAGAAAACAACCGCTGATATAGCCATTCTAAAAGATAAAGACCCTGATTACCGGGTACTTGATTTGACCAAGAATGTTTTTAATGATGCCAGTACCTCTTATTTTCATAAATCTATTGGAGGTTATCATGGTGCTAAACTACAACGGTATCAGGATATTATTGATCATTATTTACAGTTTGAGATTAAGAAGTTGCAAACAGTATTGCAAAATAAAGGTACTCAATCAGCCATCGACAATGCTTTAAAAGCTACTAAAGTGTTGGATATGCTTAATACCAGGTATATTATTTATAACCCCAACTCCAATCCTATTTACAACAGATTTGCTTACGGCGAAGCCTGGCTGGTTGATAATGTTAAACCGGTTGCCAATGCCGATGAAGAGATTGATGCCATTGGTAAGGTTAATTTGTTAACTACTGCGGTTGTGGATAAAAAGTTTGAAGGTTTGTTAAAAGATAAACATTTTGACAACGATTCGGATGCAACAGTTAAGTTAACAAAATATGCGCCTAATCATTTGGTTTATCAATTTGAATCGGCAAATGAGCAGTTGGTTGTGTTTTCCGAGATTTATTATAACAAAGGATGGGATGCTTTTATTGACGGCAAAAAAGTACCCTATTTGAGAGCCGATTACATTTTGCGTTCTTTGGTTGTTCCTTCGGGTAGGCATACCATTGAGTTTAAGTTTGAACCGAAAATCTGGACCATTGGTAATGTTATTTCGTTGATATCTTCATTGTTGTTGTTGCTTATTGCCGTTGTGTTTATAGCGTTGGAAATTAAAAAGATGTTAAACCGGAAGCGTAGTTAATATGCAAATGAAGAAAGTACTTATCATAACTTATTACTGGCCTCCCAGCGGAGGTGCCGGAGTGCAGCGATGGCTTAAGTTTGTTAAGTATTTAAGAAATTTTGGTTGGGAACCGATAGTTTTTACACCCGAGAACCCCGAGCCCCCAAGTCTTGATGAATCTCTTTTGCAGGATGTTCCTGAAGGTATTCAGGTATTAAAGAATAAAATTTGGGAGCCTTATTCATTTTATAAAAAATTATCCGGTAAAAAAAGCGATGATAAAATACAAGCCGGTTTTTTGAAAGAGGATAATAGCACTCCGGGAATAATTGAGAAGATAGCAATATGGGTACGGGGTAACCTGTTTATTCCCGATGCACGGAAATTCTGGATTAAGCCTTCGGTTAGA
>CAYVWX010000148.1:0-4999 GCA_964455635.1 uncultured Lentimicrobiaceae bacterium
GGTGCGAATTTTTTTTGAAAAATATTCCGAAGCCTTGATAAGCCTCTCCTGTAAGGTGCTGTTGTTTTCCGCTTCGGGATTTTCCGACAGCAGACTCCTCAACTGATTTTGAAACTTTTCAGAAACAGATGCAATTTCCTTTTTAACCTGATTGCTTATTTCAAGAAAAACCGATTTCAGTTCGTCGGGCAGGCCGGAAGCGTGTTCTCTCGTGAGCTTGATAAAATAATAAATCCGTCGTTGCAACTGTTGAAAGTTGAAAAGATCCAGAAGAAGCTGTTTTTGATAATCCTGTTTCGATTTTATAAGCTCGTTGCTGTCGGGTTGCCGCTCCTCAAAATCTTTTGTAAATCGTTCTACCGTAATATCATGCTTAATGCTTGTTGATGATATTTTACTGCTTAAAATCATGCCTTCCAGCGATTTGCATCGGCTTAGGGCAACGTAAACCTGGCCATGGGCAAAGGCTGCCTGTGCATCAATAACGGCTTTTTCAAAGGTAAGCCCCTGACTTTTATGAATGGTAATGGCCCAGGCGGGTTTTAAGGGAAACTGAACAAAAACACCTTCTACCGACTCGGTAATTTCCTTGTTTTCTTCGTTGAGGGCATATTTTACCTTTTCCCATTCCAGCGGTACAACTTCAATGGCTTCATCATCGCCCTGGCAATGCACGTCGATTGTGTCTTTGTTAATGCTGATGACGGTTCCTATTTTACCGTTGTAGAATCTTTTTTCAGGTTCGGGATCGTTTTTAACAAACATCACCTGAGCCCCTTTTTTCAGATGCAGCTCCCATTCGGTAGGATAGATATACTCAGGGAAATTGCCTTTAACATCGGCTTTAAATTTTCGCTCTTTGCCCGGCAGTTTAGCCATTTTTTCGTCGTTAATGGCCTTGGCTTTGGCATTGTGAGTGGTAAGAATAATGTATCCGGGTTTTTCAAAATCAAACCCCGGCTGATATCGTTTGTTTAACAGATTCACCACTTCATCATCAATCAGATTATCGCGCACCTTGTTTAAAAGCCTGATAAAATGTTCATCTTTTTGACGATATACAAAAGTCAGCTCCACGGTAACATAATGTGTTTTTTTAAGAGCATTGCTGCTAAAAAAAAACGGTGTATCGTAATGATCGCGCAGCAGGTTCCACTCATCCTCTTTAACCACGGGAGCCAGTTGTTGTAAATCGCCAATCATAAGTAGTTGCACTCCTCCAAAAGGGAGGCTGTTGTTACGAAACCGCCGGAGTGTGGCATCAATACCATCCAAAAGATCGGCACGCACCATGCTTATTTCATCAATTACCAGCAAATCCATGCTTTTAATGATGTTAATTTTTTCGCGGCTGAAACGTTTTATTTTGGAACGGTTTTCATCAGCATTACGGGCATGAATAAATTCGGGGATTTGTGGGCCGAAAGAGAGTTGAAAAAATGAGTGAATGGTTACTCCGGCAGCATTGATTGCTGCAACGCCTGTAGGTGCCACTACCACCATCCGTTTGGAAGAGTATTGTTTAAGATTGTGTAAAAAAGTGGTTTTACCGGTTCCTGCTTTTCCGGTTAAAAATACATTCCTTCCGGTAAACTGAACAAAATCGTGAGCAAGTTTTAGTTGTGCGTTGTTTTGAAAATCCATCATTAAAAAACAAATAGTTGAGTCCATTCCGAAAAGCCCAAAAGTAAATATATAGTCATCCGATGAATTCTTATGTTACTGTTTGTCAGTTGTGATATCTGTAAATATTTTGCAAATATATTCATCGGATGACTTTTCGGAGCGGACTCATAGTTCCGGAATTAAATTATGAAGTAAAAGTAATTGAAAATAGTATATGGTTTTAAAACAGTGGAATGAAATATTTAAGAATTCGGGAGAGAAAAGGGTAGATAATTGTTTTCCTGTATTGAGGTTGTTAAAAGTTAACTTGCAAAGGTGCTGTTAAGTGACAGGTAATCAGGTATCTTTAACTAAAAAACAACCTTATTTACAAAACACAAATCCAACGCTAAATCATGTTGCTTACCAGCCAGTAAATGCCTACCAAAACAGCCGCCACACCGCCATAAAAACGCAGGTTTCCCAACAGCGATTTACTTTTGCTAAAAAGTTGCATTTTGTTCAGACGGCTAACAGCCATGGTGTAAAGTACCATGGCAACAATAATGCCAACACCAAAGCCCACAATGTATTGCGCCGATTCGAACCTTGTTTTATAGCCAAGTACGGGAAGCATTAATAAAAAATGTGATATCCCGGCGAAGCCGTGAATAATCCCCACAAACAGGGCTGTAAGGTTATTTTGTCCGGAGGTTTTTTTATGAGGGTGATGGTGTTCCGACTCTTCATCATGATGATGGTCATGTTCATGTTCATGTTCGTGGATGTGGATAAATTCGCCCGATTCAGAAGGATGTTTATGCGGGTGTACATGATGTTTTTTATGGTGGTTAATGCGGTAAAACGACCAAATACCGATGCCGATTAAAATTACACCTACCAACTGCTCGCCATGAGCCGAAATTTCCTCTACGGGAATATACTCCTTAAACCAGTAAAATAAAATGCCGATTAACATCATACCTATCACATGACCGCTACCCCAGTAAAACCCAATCTTCCAATGTTTTTTGTCGGTATCGAAAACGAGCGGAGTTACGGCAGCAAGATGGTCGGGGCCGCTTAATACATGAACAATGGCTGCTGTAAGCCCCATAAGCCAGGGAAAAAGATGAATAATTGATTCCATGATTTTTTTAAATTAAATTATTTAAGACCATTTCAAAAAGTTATCCGATAATTTATTGTTAACATATCCTTGGTAACTGTTCACCCACAGGCATATGTACCACCCTTGTGCCGCCCATTTGATTGGTGATAAGCACTTTGCCGTTATGTTCATCTACAACACTACCAATAATGGAAGCGTTGGCCGACTCTTTATGGTTACGCAAAATGGCAACAGTCTCGTCGGCAATATCAGCTGAAACAAATGCCATAAACACTCCTTCGTTGGCAGCGTACAGCGGGTCAAGACCCAATATTTCGCAAGCTGCTTTAACCTGATGCTCCACAGGAATATCATCACTGTTTAATAAAATTCCCAGATTTCTATCCTTTGATATTTCGTTGAGAGTGGCAGCCACACCTCCTCGTGTAGGGTCACGGAAAAGATGAATTTTACGGCCAAATGCATCCAGCAACTCAGCCGTTAAATGGTTCAGGTTACAGGTGTCGCTTTCAATGTCGGTTTCAAACTCCAACCCTTCACGAACCGACAATATGGCGATACCGTGTGTGGCAATGCTATTGCTTGCAATAATTTTATCTCCCGGCTGTATATTTTTAATATCAATATCAGCTTTGGGATGAACTCTTCCGATGCCCGAAGTATTGATAAAAATTTTATCCCCTTTTCCTTTATCAACCACTTTGGTGTCGCCGGTTACAATTTGCACACCGGCTTTTTCGGCAGCATATTTAACGGATACCAAAATATCCCAAAACCGGCTGATGGGCAATCCCTCTTCCAAAATAAAACTTAACGATAAATATTGCGGAAGTGCTCCGCACATGGCTACATCGTTTACTGTTCCGTTTACGGACAGTTCGCCAATATCGCCACCCGGAAACACAATGGGAGAGATTACAAAACTATCGGTTGAAAAGGCAACGGGGCCGTTAAATTCAAGCATGGCGCCATCGTGATGCTTATCCAGTTTTTCATTTTTTAGCAGGTCGAACACCCCTGATTCCAAAAGCTGATTTGTTAACAGTCCACCGCTGCCATGCGACAGGGTGATGATGTCGAAATCGAATTTAGGGGCGGGACACTGCAACTTAAAAATACTTTTTCTATCGTTCATAACATTATAATTTAATCTCTTCAATCCTATTTGAAAAGTTGTAATAGGCGGCGCAGGCACCTTCGGAGCTTACCATGGGTGCTCCCAACGGATTTTGCGGGGTGCAGCCCTTGCCAAACTGCGGACAATTAAATGGCTTTTTAATGCCTTTCATAATATCACCGGCAATACATTGGGCGTTTTCTGCCGCTTTTTCCATGTCGATTGTAAATTTTTTATCGGCATCGTAATGGGCAAACTCTTCTTTTAGCTGCCAGCCGCTTTTGGGAATAGTGCCTATTCCGCGCCACATCTGGTCGCCGGTTTCAAACACCTGCGAAACAATTTTTTGTGCTTCGGTGTTGCCCTCTTCTTTAACCATACGTTGATATTGATTTTCCACTTCATAACGTCCCGCTTCAAGTTGTTTGACGGCTGCCAAAATGCCCAGCAAAAGGTCGAGGGGTTCAAATCCCGTTACCACAATAGGGATTTTATATTTTTCGGCCAGTGGAAAATATTGATGGTAACCCATAATAGAGCATACATGGCCTGCCGCGAGAAAAGCGTCGATTTTTGCTTCGGGGTCTTCCATTAACGCACTGATGGCAGGCGGAACCGTAACATGAGAGGTTAAAATAGAATAATTGGTAAGGCCGAGTTTTTGAGCATGCATAACCGACAAGGCATTGGATGGCCCGGTGGTTTCAAAACCTACGGCAAAAAACACCACCTCCTTACCGGGATTTTGTCTGGCAATATTTATCGCTTCGAGAGGTGAATATAAAATGCGCACATCGGCACCGGCAGCTTTGGCTTCAAGCAGGCTTTTGCCGGAGCCCGGAACCCTGACCATATCGCCGAAACTGCATAAGATTACTTTTTCGTTGGTGGCCAGATAAACAGCTTTGTCAATTAAATGCAAAGGGGTTACACAAACGGGACAACCGGGGCCGTGGAGCATGGTTATTTTTTTTGGCAATACAGTAAGGATGCCGTTTTTTACCAGACTGTGGGTTTGGCCGCCGCAAACTTCCATAATCTTCCAGGGACGGGTGACGGTTTTTTCTATTTCCCGCAATATTTTTTTGGCCAGTTTCGGGTTTCTGTACTCGGTTAAATATTTCATTATTTTATATTTTTTTACC
>CAYVWX010000148.1:5099-7846 GCA_964455635.1 uncultured Lentimicrobiaceae bacterium
TTGAACATAATACATTAACTGTCCGAAAGGGATGCCTTCGTCGTTGGGTGAGAATTCTTTATGAAACCAGAGGTTAAAATTCTTTTTCATTTGTTTTTGAATTAAGTCGAGAAGTAATGTGTTTTGAAAAACACCTCCGCTGAAAGCAATATTTTTTAAATTTAATTTAGTAGCTGTCTTTACAATATAGTCTGCCAGTGTAATGTGAAATTTTGCTGCAATACAGGCCTTATCTGTACCACGATGGAGGTCTTCCACTATCTGTTTCATTAAAAACCGGTACAAATTACCGGGAATAACTTTGTTGTTTAAATAGGAGTTGCATAACGAAACAGAATGATTATAATAATAATTTGATGCTTTGTTTTCGAGATGCATAGAGGCTTCCGCTTCAAAGGTCTGAATGTTATATCCGAATAATAGAGAAGCCACGGCATCAAACATCCGGCCCATACTGCTGCTTTTTAACGCCTTGGGGTTTTCCAGCAGTTTGTTGTATATTTTCCATTCGGTAGCAGTGAATTTTTGTTTTAAAAAGGGAAGAGCTTCTTCCATATCTCCTGCTAAAGAAAGGGCTGAAATTCGCGGTTCACGCACCATTTTATCGGCCAAAATAAAGTTAAATTCTCCCACACAATGTTCACGGGTGATGAAACCGTTTTCGTAGATAAAAAATTCGCCGCCCCAAATATTTCCATCATCACCCAGGCCGGTTCCGTCCCATATTACACCCAAAACTTTCTCATTGGTATTTAATAAATTGTTTTCGCCCAACACCGACCAAAAATGAGCTTTGTGATGCTGAACCTTGTAAAGAACGGCATGGTATTTTTTTGCCATCATCTGTCCAAACTGCGTAGCAAAATAGTCGGGGTGCTTATCTGTTACAACTGCATGTATCTCGGGAGAAAAAAGCTTTTCAAAATGGGTAAATGTCTGTTCGTAATTAAGTTGTGCATCATAATTTTCGGTGTTCCCAAGGTATTGGCTGATGTATATATTTTTCCGGTTTATCAGGCCAAATACACTTTTTAGCATGGATCCTGTTGCTAAAACAGCTTCGGTGGGAAGTTGCAAACCTGCATTGATATACACGGGTGCTTTGCCTCTTGAACGTCGGAGAACAATTTTTTGCTGATTTTCAAAACTAAACTGTATCACGCTGTCATCCTGCGGGATAACTATGTCGCGATTGTTCATCAACAGGATGTCGGCAATGTTTGAAAGGCCGCTTACGGCTTTTTCGTCGTCGAAAATAATGGTAGAGTCGGTGATGTTGCCGCTTGTTGCCACCACAGGTTTTTTGAATGCATGAAGCAGCAGCTCGAACAACGGGGTGTAAGGCAACATAATTCCGAGCCTTGAAAGGCCATGGTTGATGGCAAACACGGCTTCTTTGGCAAGCTGTTGTGGTTCGTTTTTTAAAGTGAGCAATACAATGGGGGCATGAACCGATTTTAATTCCTGCTCTTCCACCTGCTGTAACAGCACGTCTTTTTTGATGCTTTCCACATCAGGGTACATCAGAGCAAAAGGTTTGGCCGGCCTGTTTTTTCGCTGTCGCAGTTTGTTAATGGTATCGGTGTTACCGGCATCACACGTCAAAAGGTAACCGCCAATTCCTTTGATGGCGATTATTTTTCCTGCCTGCCATTGGGCAACAAGGTAAGTTAAGTCGGTAAAATGTTGTATAACTCTTCCATTTTGGTAAAGCTGCATCTCAACCGGACATTCGGAACATGAGTTGGTTTGCGAAAAGTGTCGGCGCTCCATCGGATTATTGTATTCTTCATCACAAACGCTGCACATTTTAAAGGGTGCCATGGTGGTGTTGGGCCGGTCGTACGGAAGTTTTGTGATGATTGAATAGCGGGGCCCGCAGTTGGTGCAGGTAATAAACGGATAGCGGTAGCGGCGGTTGCTTTGTTGGTGTAATTCGGTACGGCAATCGTTACACAATGCCACGTCGGGAGTTAGCAACAGTGTTGGTTTGACCTTGCTTTTACTTTCCACTATTTCAAATTGCCGGTAGTTGGTAAAATCCGTTTGTTCAACGGATGACCGAGTAACAACAGCCAGGGGCGGTAAATTGTTTTTTAATTCACAAAAAAACCTGTCGATAAGTTGTTTGCTGGCATTTACGTGGATGTGAACTCCGTCGTTGGTGTTGTTAACCCAACCGCTTAGCCCGTACTTTAGGGCACAGCGATATACAAACGGCCGGAAACCCACGCCCTGAACAATTCCTTCAAAATGTATGTGATAGGTTTTTAACAAAATAAATTTCTTAAGGTTTATTGTTTATTAATTAACAAAAGTAAAAAAAAGCCTGTTGAAACAACAACAGGCTCGATAATTTTAAAAAACAAAATTCCATTAATTATTGTCGATAAATTTAATTTTGTTTATCACTTCAGTGATTTTCAACACTACTTTGGGGATACTGGCTTCTACCTCATTTGTAAGTTTGATTGTCATGGGTATCATCTCTTTTATTGAAACAGTGATAAGGATAATTTTAGGTAACTCTCCTTTGAATTCGAGGGCATCAATCATATCTTTCAGCCCCACATCGTGGGCGCTTAAAACTGTTGGGAAATCGTGTGCGAATTTGGGATACAACACGCCGATGGATCCGGGTAGTTGTAAATCCATAGTGGCATCAATAAAAATTACCAATGGATATTGTGCCAACACAGGCATCAGATCGAAACTTCCGGTACCGCCATCCATAATATCCACAAAAT
>CAYVWX010000149.1:0-7791 GCA_964455635.1 uncultured Lentimicrobiaceae bacterium
TCAATCAAAAATCTTCAATCAAAAATCTTCAATCAAAAATCTTCAATCAAAAATCGTTAATAGAAAACCGTCGCACAATCGTTCTTTCGTCCCCTCGTCTCTTCGTCTCTCCGTCCCCTCAAAAGCAACCTTTCAAGTCTCCACCCACCGGCTTTTTTCGACTTGAAAGGATTTTTCCGCCGCTTCTCCCCGCTTCCGGTTCAGAATGACCATTAACGTAATATTGGGGTAATCAACATTTGACAAACCGCCACATTTGATAATATGTAATTGCGTTGTCGGGTTTTAATATTTTTTATGTCCGAACTTATACACAGAATAGGCAATACCAATGTTCATAATGCCTTTGTATCCGTAACCCAACTCAAAAGTAATGCCCAACCGCTTTCCAAAGCGCACGCCGGCAAAATTAATCTGATATCCCGGTAATATCATGGTGCGATTACCGGAGTTTATCCCTTCCGTTTCCGAAGTAAACTGTTCTTTTCCTACTGTAACTCCAAGTCCCAGGCCCGAGTACATCTGAAAAAAGCCGTTATTAACGTAGCGGTACTGAAGTTCAAAAGCACCGGTAACAAACTGTCTGTCAATTACTCCCTGCTTCTGCCCTATGTAGTACACTTCCGATGTGCTTGTGCCGTATCCCACGGTTGCTCCCCAAAGTAAAAACTCGTTTAACGATACAAACTGATAGGTAAAAAACAAATTACCGTTGCTTTTATAATTATCTCGTATATAGCGGTTGTCGGGCAGCTGATCGTCAAGAATAGCAGATTTAAAAGTATAAAACCTGTCGGGTGTTAACACTCCGTAATTTAATAAAAACTCGTGATGATCATAACTCTGAGCCTTAAGACTTACCATCGAAAAGACCACTAATATCAGCAATAGAAATTTTTTCATAATTTCAGTTAAATTGGTTGTAACAAACATACAAATTTTGCGGCACAAGCCTACACGGCAGTATTACCAACCTGTTTATTCTGACAACCTTTGCGCATTAAAGTTGTATTTCAACCCTAAACGTTCTTCCCTGCAACCTACAATCAGATTTAAAAACTACACTGCTATATTTTTTAAGCAGCCGGTTTCTGTTTTTCGACCGGTATCCGATGGCATAATTTAGTTGACGTGGCGACACGAAAATAATAATATCCTTACCGCGATTAGCATCTGCCTCAGCTAATTTGTCATACCAAATTTCGGTTAATACAAGCTCTTTAAACGAGGGGTGAAAAGGGCCGTCGATAAGCTCGCTACCATTTAATAACCCTTCGGAGGGATGCAGCCCTGTACGAATAACCTTAACACCGGCCTCTTCAAAAATCGGTAAAATCTGTTTTGTCCACTCCACGGCCTGTTGCAATGACAACGGCTTATATTTTCCTGATTTATACCAACTATGCAGTGCCGTATCCTTAATAACTACCGTAGGATAGATGCGTGTATTGGAAGCTCCCGCATCAATAATTTTACGGGCCGTCATCATCGATTTTTCAAGAGTGTCACCCGGAAGGCCAATCATCATTTGAAGGCCTAAATCGAAACCCTGTTGTAAAATCATTTTTGAGGATTCAATGGTCTGTTGGGGTGTATGGCCGCGATACGAAAGCTTTAAAACATCAGGATCGAACGATTGTGCTCCCAACTCAATGGTAGTAACACCCTGTTTTTTTAAAAGAGCCAACACCCGGTTGTTAATATAATCGGGGCGGGTAGAAAGTCTGATGCCCTGTATAAGTCCTTTATCAAGATAGGGTTTGGCAAGCTTTAAAAATTTTTCCTGCTCCAAAAGTGGCAATCCTGTAAAACTACCGCCGAAAAAACCAATCTCCGCATGGTACGGTTCGTTGGGAAAAGTAGCCAGATAATCGTTAACAGTTTTTATGATTTCGTCCGGTTCGGGCACGGCAATATGCCCCGATATTTTGCGTTGATTACAAAATACACATTGAAAAGGGCAGGCTAACTCGGGAATAAAAACGGGTATGTTAAAGTGTTTTTTCAATACAAATAAAGGTTTTGGCAAAAATGCCATTTTTTTGAATATTTTTGCAGGTTTAATTAAAGTTAATAACAATAACGGTGAAAAACAGAGAGAAAATGAAAAAATCAGCAAATCTTATGAGCCGGCTTTTAATGCTTTCGCTGGTGATAATTATTGCCATGGGCGGAGCCACTTCGTGTAAAAGCAAAAAGAAACTGGCCAAAGAAAAAGCAGAAGCAGCCTATCAGGCTAAAGTGGCTCAGGCTAAAAAAGATTTAACAGCCATTTTAAACGACGAAACCAACTGGACACTGCCCGAAAAACAGGAACGGGTTAAAACCATTAAATCATACAATATCGACGACCAGGAGGTAAAAGACCTGATTGTTAAAGCAGATGCCAAGTTAAAAGACGAACAACGGCAACTGGAAGAAGAACGCCTGAAACAAAAAGAGCAGGAGATGAATCAAAAAAAACAACGTCAATATTCTCTTATTGTATATACATTGGCCGATATTGCCAAAGCCAAAAACTACGACGAGGCAAACAAACAGATTGAAGGAGCTTTGAATTTATATGCTACGCCCGATGTGCCGGTATTAATCATCATTAGCAAAAAAGACGGTTATTACGATTACGACAGGCCTACCACTATTTCAAAATTTATGAACTATTTAAAAGATACCAAACAGTTTAAATACAACATTGAATCGGCCAAGTACAACGATGACGGAAAAATTACAGAACTTGAATTAATAAAAAAATAAACAATATGAAACGTACAGCATATTTATTGATATTGGTTTTCGGGTTGGGACTGTCCTCGTCGTTACGGGCACAAGATAACCTTACCCCCGAGCGAAAACAGGCCATCGACAGCCTGGCACTGGAAAAAGTAAAAGATTTAAGCAAATACATCAGCATTATTGGCGACAAAGAAACACCTTGGAGCGAAGCCAACCGTGTAATCGACCGGGCCGAAGAGCTTTTTATGCAAGGCAGCGAAATGGGTGTATCGTCGCTGGTTAAACCGGAAATAAAATATTATCCGGTACGTAAATATTTTGAACGACTGATGCGCCTTAATTATAATAAGGTAGATATTGAATGGTATGATATTGAATATGTGAGCGACTTACAGCGCCAACCCGACGGAACATATGTTGGCGTTATTACGGTATTTCAAAAGTTTAAAGGATACGACAAAGAAGGCCGCTTAATTTATCAGGATACAACCAAAAAAGATATTACCGTTTACGTAAAACGCAAAGAAACCCAAATAGGAGGCCGCCTTATCGGTTTCTGGGATGTGTTGCTGGGTGATATCAGGGTTAAAGAAACAACCTTATAATTTTAAAGCATTACACAAACTTTTGTTGTGTGAAGCACTAAAAACTCCGCTCTTATATTTAAAGCGGAGTTTTTTTTATAAAAATATGGTTTATATTATAAACTTGTTTATATTTGCAAAATATTGATAACTTAAAACATTGCAAAATGAATACAGAACAAGTACAAAATCCGGGTAACCTGATTTTTATAGGATTTATGTTTATAGGAATTGCCATAGGATTATATTTTAATGTTGTGGCTGCAGGCACCCTGACGGGAATGGGAGCGGGATTTATTGCCAAAGCAATACTTTCGAACAGAAATAAAACCGCCAAACAAAACGGAGAAATTAAAAACATTTAACCATGGAAAAGCAATTCAACGAACAGGAAAGCCTCAGGGTTATTCAGGATATGATAAATAAATCGAAGGCAAACTTAGGCAAAAGCAGTTATTTTTACCTTATGTGGGGATGGCTGGTACTCATCTCAAGCCTGACTCATTTTGTCCTTTTACTAACGTCATTTCAATATCCTTATATTATGTGGCCGGCAGCCATGATTGCGGGAGCCGTTTTATCCACCGCTAAATCAAAAAAACTCAGCAAACAGGCTAAGGCCAAAACTTATGTTGAAACGGCCATTATTCATTTATGGATTGGGTTCTCCATTTCACTATTTATCATTCTTTTGGCTGCTGTTCTCCATAAAATAAGCTGGCCCGCGTCAAGCAGCCTTATTGTTGTATTATACGGTCTCGGGACTTATGTTTCGGGAGGGATTATTAAATTTAAGCCACTTAAAACAGGCGGTATAATAAGCTGGATAATAGCTGTAATTAGTATGTTTCTGCCATACGAATATGCCATGTTGGCCATCGCCCTTTCCATTGTTGCAGCCTATTTGGTACCCGGATATAGGTTAAGATCGAAAGAAAACGCTCAGCATCATGTTCAAAAAGCTTAATCCTCTTTTACATTCCGAGTTGCGGCTGTCCGTTATGTCGCTGCTTATTAGTTTGGAATCGGCTGAGTTTACCTATCTGCTCGAACAAACCGGTGCTACAAAGGGTAATCTTAGCGTTCAAATTACCAAGCTAAAAGAAGCCGGATACATTACCGTTAACAAAAGTTTTAAAAACAACTATCCGTTAACAACCTGCAAAATTACTCCGGCCGGTATTGATGCTTTTGAAAAATATGTTGAAGCGATAAAGGACTACATAAACCGGAATAAACAAAAGTGAGTTTTCTTGTTTATTTTGTAATTACAGCCCTTATTCCCATATGCTTTCACCCTGTTTTAAAATGCTTTTCGACAACGATCAACTAATCATCAAATCCCAAAAGGTCGAAACCGAAAGCTGTTTTTTTTAAATACCCGTAAATCTGCAAACGCTTTTGTTCTTCCGCTGCTTTGCACGAATATTTTTGCATCCGGTCGGGTAAAAATAATTATTCGTATTATTGCTTTTATTCGTGCATTCGCGGCTTTTTTTGATATAGATTTGCGGATATGTATGGATAAAAAAACCAAGGACTGATTGGCAAGATTTTTACAACCCTTCCCTAATCCTGTCGAAAGGCTGCTGCTAAAATCTTGATAAAGAGCAAATGTAAGTATATCATTAATTTACGAAATAACCAACCATGAAAAAAACATTTCCGTTATTCCTGTTTCTCTCCGGTGTTTTATTTTTTGGATGTAATCAAAAACAAAAAAAAGAGGTATCGAAAAACCTGAAAAACACCATATTAACAATGCCTTACAATAAAGTATTGACCCCGGCGGGTCAGCAACTTTTTTTTGGCGATTCGGCGTTGGAAAACCATGCGCTGGATGTGGCTCTGTCGCCCGATAAAAAAACCGTTGCCGTTGAAGGCCGTTACAGCATTGTTTTTGTTAATACCCATAACAACTCAATAGTTCACCGTTTTGTGTTACGGAGTTTCGATAAATCCAATGCCATGAATACCTATTCGGGGATTCGCTGGTTTACTGAAAACAACAAGCAATATATACTTTGGGGAACCCGTAACAATGTGATGAAAGCCTTGTGGGATGGTAAAACAGCCAAGGTTGTAAAGGTTTATAACTTTCAACCGAAAAAAGATGTCAGGGCTTCCATCCCCAATGAAATGGTTGTATCCGACGAAAACGGTACCATGGTGGCCTGGGTTGTTTTAAACGGCAACGATGAAGTGGTTAAAATAGAACTTCAATCGGGAAAAATTCTCTGGAAACAGGCAACGGGACTGGCACCCTATGGAATCTGTCTCGCTGACAACAAGCTGTTTGTTACCAACTGGTCGGGAACCATTCCCCGAAGGACTGCCGGTGCCACCGCCGGAATACCCTGGGAAAAAGCAATGGTTGACAAATACGGAACCGTGGCCTCGGGTTCTGTTTCGGTACTAAATCCTTCAACGGGAGCTATCATTAAAGAAATTAAAACGGGGTTACATCCCAACGATATTGTTAGTAACAAGCAACAGTCGTTTGTTTTTGTAGCCTGCGGAAACGACGACAATGTTGCAGTCATCAATACAGCAACCGGCAAAGTGGCCGAAACCATTTCCGTGCGGCTTAATAACGATTATAATCCCTTTTTTGGCGACACACCCAACGGGCTGGCGCTAAGTAACGACGGTTCAACCATGTATGTAGCCAACGGCATGGACAACGCTTTGGCCGTTGTAAAGCTGGGAAAAAAGGCCTATGCAAAATCAAAAACCGAAAAAAGCTACATTTCCGGATTTATTCCCACGGCAGCTTATCCCGGAGGAATTTGTGTGTTGGATGACAAAACCCTTTATGTTGCCAACATCGAAGGGGTTGGTGCCCGGCTTACCGTGAAAAGCAAAAACAAAGCTTTTCAAACTTTCTATAAAGGCACTTTCGATACGGTTAAGCCTACTACGGGAGCTTTTAATGCCCATCGCATGCTTGCTTCCGTTTCCGTTATTCCCGTTCCCGACAGCAACCAACTGAAGCATTTCACCAAAATGGTTATCAAAAATAATCGTCAGGCCAGACTATCCATGTTAAAACTACTTCCCCGCAAGGGCGTTAAACCCGTTCCCGTGCCTGAGCGCATTGGCGAGCCGTCGGTATTTAAACATGTAATTTATATTATTAAGGAGAACCGGACTTACGATCAGGTGTTGGGCGATGTTAAAAAAGGCAATGGCGATGCCGGATTGTGTACTTTCGGCCAAAAAGTTACGCCCAATATGCATAAGCTGGTAAACAATTATGTGCTGCTTGATAACTACAAAGCGTCGGGAAAATGCTCTTCCGAAGGCCACGTATGGACGGATGCTTCCATCGTTACCGACTATATCGAAAAAAATGTAAGAGCCTGGTTTCGCAGTTACACCCATGTTTTATACGATGCCATGGCCTATCCGAAAACAGGATTTTTGTGGGACAATGCCCTCGACCACGGCAAAAGTGTCCGTATATACGGCGAAGCTTGTAAACCCGTTTGGCAAGGCAATAAAAGCTGGACAGACATCTATAACGGATTTTTAAAAAACCGTCCTCTTAAGTTTACCAATCACACAACCATCGACAGGGTGGGCACCGTTTTGTCGCCACTTTACCCCGGTTACGACAGCCATAATATTCCGGATGTATTGCGTGCCAAAGCCTTTATATATGAGCTTAAAGAATTTGAAAAAAGGGAAGGCAATACGCTGCCTGAGCTGACCATTATAGCTCTGCCCGACGATCATACGGCCGGCACCTCCTCAAAACATCCGACACCACGTGCCATGGTTGCCGATAACGACTATGCCCTTGGTCAGATTATGGATGCTTTAACGAAAAGCCGGTTTTGGAAAAATACCGTTGTTTTTATTACCGAGGATGACTCGCAAAGCGGATGGGATCACGTTTCGGCATATCGCACGGTGGGCACTGTTGTGAGTGCTTACACTAAAACAGGCAGGGTTATCTCAACCGACTACAACCAAACTTCCATGATAAGAACCATTGAACAAATTCTTGGCCTTCCACCCATGAATATTATGGATGCTACCGCCACTCCTATGTTTGATGTGTTTGCAGATAAACCTGATTTTTCACCTTACAATGTGCTTAAAAACAAAATCCCTTTAAACGAAATGAACCCTCCGCTAACAGCATTGAAAGGAAAAGCCAGACAAGATGCAATTCTTTCGGCTCAAATGGCTTTAAAAGGAATTGATGCCGGAAACGACGACCTGTTTAACCGGATAATCTGGTCGGCAACAAAACCCGGCAAACCCTATCCCGATAATTATGCCGGTGAAGATGATGATGACGATTGACGGGGTACACCGCCGGTCATGCTCTGTGATGCAACGCAGGGAGCATTGTATCGAACCATGAAAGGAAGGGAAAGACGGGAGGGGGACGAAGTTTTGATGATTTTTGATTGATGATTGATGATTGATGATTGTTGCAAAGTAACAAATGTAGGAGCTTTTC
>CAYVWX010000150.1:0-7748 GCA_964455635.1 uncultured Lentimicrobiaceae bacterium
CTTACTTAACCCAAAACTCATCGGCAAACAGCCAGCAGGCATTGGGGTAACCTTTATGGTCTTTTGGGCAAACGGCTCTGTTTACGGCAACAATATGAATGTATCTAACTTTTTTATTTACATGGGTCAACTCAAAATCTTTGGTGATGGTTCCTTTTTTGTGGTAATCGATGTGGTTGTTTACCGTTCCGGCTTTATGAAATGTTTTTCCATCGGTTGAAACCTCAAAGGTTACTTTTAAGGGCATAAAAATCCATGAATTCTCATCTTGTAAAAAACCGATTCCCATTTTTTTTATCCATTGAACTTTTCCAAGATCGATTACAGCATCTAAATTATTACCCTGATAGCCTTGCCAATTACCGGTTTTGAAACTACTGCCTCCGCGCAGCGTGTTTATTAAGGCATGGTCGCCACCGGCAGTATATTGCTCGCTGTAACGGGTTCGCAGAGTAATTTTTCTGCCTGAAGGAATTTTTGTGTAGGATGCGTCTTCAATAAAGCTTGATACCTCGTTGTTTACGGCATAAGCTTTGAAGTTTGTTGTGGTGTTAATAAAAACAGGTATTGTGTAATTTAACCATTTGTGGTTGCCTTGTTTAAACATAATCCCGGCGTTTGTATCCAAATCGGTAATAAAAACCGTTTGCCGGTTTGAAAAGACTTCAGAGGAGGGCTTAAACACGGGGACAGGTGTTATCGGGTTGTGCACTATTTTGCGGTAGGGCCTGTCGGTTTTGCTGTTTCCCCACATCTTATTGGGAGTATTTCCCATTTCAAATACCAGTTTGCCGCCATTCAGAATCATGTTTTGAGTGATATAGGATTTAGTGTATTCTTTGCCGTTAAATTCGGCATGTTGAATATAAAAATTGTCGGGAGAGAGGTTTCTTGCAATGATCATAAAGGTATTACCATTTTCAAGGTTGATTTTTACAGTATCAAACGCCGGTGTACCGATTTCATATTCATCGGTGCCGGGTGTTACAGGGTAAAATCCCATGGCACTGAGCACATACCATGCCGACATTTGACCGCAGTCTTCGTTTCCGGCCAACCCGTCGGGGCTGTTTTTGTATAGGTTACGGGTAATTTTATGAATCAGCTTCTGAGTTTTCCACGGTTTTCCAATAAAATTGTACAGATAAGCCATGTTATGACTTGGCTCGTTGCCATGCGCATATTGGCCAATAAGTCCGGTAATATCCGATTGCGATCTGCCCGTAAGTTTTGAATCGGACGAAAACAGTTTATCCAGTTTTAAATCAAATTTGTTGTCGCCTCCCAGCATATCCACAAGTGTATTCATATCCTGCGGTACAAAAAAGTTGTATTGCCAGGTGTTGGCTTCCGTCAGGTTGAAATTAACTTGTCGCGGGTCGAACGGCTCTGTAAAGCTGCCATTGGTTTTGGCTCTGAAAAAACCTGTGCCTGAGTCGAACAGATTTTTGTAGTATTGAGCCCGTTTAATAAAACGGTTATAAATATCTTTTTCATCCAGCAAACGCGCCATGGTGGCAATACACCAGTCGTCGTAAGCATATTCCAGGGTTTTTGATACCGATTCGCCCGCTTTATCGGCAGGAATGTATCCCTTGGTTTGGTAATATTTTAAACCGAAATGTTTGGCATCGGCTGTTTTAACCATGGCTTTAAGTGCCTGGTGTGCATCGTAGTTTCTGATACCTTTTATATAAGCATCCGCAATAACCGATACCGAGTGATAGCCTATCATGCAATTGGTTTCGTTGGCGGCCAGTTCCCAAACGGGTAGCAGGCTGTCGGCTTTATACATTTCCATCATCGAGTTTATCAGGTCGTTGGTACGCTGCCGCTGGATAATGGTAAACAGGGGGTGCAGTGCTCTAAAAGTATCCCACAGCGAAAAAACAGTGTACATGGTAAATGTATCGTCTCGATGAATTTTATGATCATGTCCGCGGTACTTATGCGTTACATCGGAATAGATATTGGGAGCCAGAGAAGAGTGATAGAGGGCTGTGTAAAAGATGGTTTTATCGTCTTCCGACTTGCCTGAAACAGTTATTTTGCTAAGCTGCCGGTTCCATTTTTGAAACGCCGACCGGCGGATAGAGTCAAAATTATAATCGGGGCATTCGGTAATCAGGTTTTCGTGAGCACCGGCAAGGTCAACGGGCGAGATAGCGGTTTTAACCACAATGGCTTCGGCATCTTCGGTTTCAAAATTAAACCATGCTTTTAAATTGCTGCCTTTTGCATTGCGCCGGCCTCTGATAAATTCTCCATTTTTAACAATACCAAAATCGGTAAAAGGTTTGGAAAAGGAGGTGTAAAAATAAACGTACTGATTGTCGGCCCATCCGTCGGTACGACGTAAACCGGCTATTTCGTGGTCTCCAATAATTTTAATTTCCGATTCCAAAATTTTTTCGGTAGTTACGGCCTCTTTCAGGTCGAGTATAATATGAGCGCGGTTGGTTTTAGGAAAGATATAGCGTTGTACACCAACTCGTTGGGTGGCGGTGAGCTCTACATCGATGTTGTAATCGTCAAGATGAACCACATAATATCCTGCACGGGCGTTTTCTTTTTCGTGGCTGAACCTCGATGCATATCCGTCGTCAGGATTGGTATCCGTGCCGGGATTGGCGTTAATGTTACCAATGGTGGGCATAAAGCGTATATCGCCATAATCGCCGATGCCGGTTCCGCTCAGGTGGGTATGGCTGAAACCCAGAATTACCTTGTCGGAGTAATGATATCCTGAACAGTGATCCCAGTCGTCGATTTTTGTGTCGGGACTAAGCTGAACCATGCCGAAAGGGACAACGGCTCCCGGGTAGGTGTGACCGTGGCCTCCGGTTCCAATAAACGGGTTAATGTAGCCGGCGGGTTGTTGTATTGCATTTTTGCGGCTGCCACACGATAGTGTAATAAGGATTATCAATATAAAGGCAGCCGGTAAATAAAAACGGTGGAGTATAAAATTTACTGCAGAAAAGTTGTTTTTCATGAAGGTCGTAATATTGCAAAATTGTATTTGACAAATTTAAGCCTAATTTTTGGAAGATTGCGTAGGGGGGTAGAGAAGCGGTTTATTTTTCTACGGGAACCAGACGATCTTCTTCGTCCCAAACAGGGTAAAGTCTGTTGTTGTCAATGTCGTAATGCCAATAATAATGTAAGGTGTCACCCGGCTGCTTTTGGCTGAGGATATATTTATTAAGCAAGTAATCGTAGGTATAGCCGGCGTATCGTTTTCCCAGTAATATGGCTAAATTATAAATCTGATTAACGGTAAGGGTATCAATTTTATAGAAATATTTCAGCCGGTCGTTTTCCTCATCGTAATCAAACGAACCGTTAAGGTCGTCGGTCATTAAATCGTCGGCAAACATTACCTTTTTATTTAAAACGGTATCGTTTACTTTACTTATTTCAAACCAGGTACCCATGTCGATGGCGTTTAAGTAGTGCTGGTGAAAATAGGTGTAGCCGTTAACTACTATTTTATCTTTGTAAGGGTATATGGTTTCGTCAAGTTCTATTTGAGGGATGTTGATGACGTAGGCTTCCGAATCTTTTTTCATAAACAGGTCGATGGCATCCTGCCCGTAAACATCAAAACCGTATTTTGCCAGTTGGTATAAAAATCCACGGGAAAATTTTTTAATAAATATTGAATCATCAATGTTTTTAATATAATCGGACATTTCCCAGAGCAATGAGTCTTTCTGTTCGTTGGTGAAGTTGCCGTTTAGGCTGTCCAAGAGCCATGTTTTTTGATTTTCTTTGTACAGAAAGTCGGGAGTGAACACCAGTGCGTTTCTTTTACCCGGCTGATAAACAAAGCTTTTGGCGATTTTCTTTTCGGTATTGCAGCCATAAAAAAAACCGGCAATCAACAAAACAGCTATCCCTGTTTTTAAGGTAGCTTTAGCGGATATCCGGTTTTTGAGGCTCATGGTATCAAATTAATTTTGCGATAATTTGTTCAATTCTTTACCAAAGTTTATGCCATATTCAATTGCTTTTTTGATTTCAGAGTCGTCGGGCCCGAATTTCACAAAAACACCCTCCCCAAAATATTTCAGTTTAAGGTTTGTTAAACTGGTTTCCAGTAATTTTTTGTTTTCACCGCTCCATCCGTATGAGCCAAATCCGCCTGCCAGCTTTCCTTTGTCGCGGTAAGGGTTAATTAAGGATAGCAGTTTGTAAATGGGGAGCAAAATATTTTGATTGATAACCGGACTACCCACAATAATTGCGGCACTTTGGGTGAGTTTTGAATCAAGTACGCCCAAAGGCAGCTGTTCAATATCCAATACTTCAATATCAAAATCGCCGGCCTGCTTTAAGCCTTCTGCAATATATTCGGCAAGCACTCCCGTTTTATGATAAGCCGAAACATACGGTATAAGTACTTTGTTTTTATGTGGCTGCCTGATAAATTTTTCCGACCACATTTTGGTCATGTCCACAAAACGTTTCCAGTTTTTGCGCAACATAGGGCCGTGTCCCGGTAAAATCATATCTATCTCCAGGGGTTCAATCTTGTCAATTGCCTTTAGCATAAATTTGCTGAAAGGTTTGATGATTACATCGAAATAGTAACGAAAAGCGGGATTAAAGTCATCTACCAGATCGTCAAACATTCTGCTGTCGGCAAAATGCGAGCCGAAAGAGTCGCAGGTAAAAAGCAGTTTTTCTTCTTCAAGATAGGTGTACATGGTGTCGGGCCAGTGCAGGTTGGGAGCCGAAATAAAACGAAGGGTTTTGTTTCCCAAATCAAGGGTGTCGCCGTCTCTTACAACAATATGCTTAAACTCTTCGTGCAACATATCTTTTAAATATTTTATGGCTGCTACACTGGCTACTACCGTTGCATTGGGGGCCAGTTTGAGCATGTTTTTCAGGTTTCCCGAATGGTCGGGTTCGGTATGGTTTAAAATGATGTATTCAATCTCATCGGGATTAACCACTGATGTAACTTTGGCCTTGTAATCTTCCCAAAAGGTTTCTTTGGAGGTATCGATGATGGTTTTTTTGTCGGCATTAATAAAATATGAATTGTAAGTCGAGCCGTATTCGGTTGTCATCACAACGTCAAAAGTTACCAAACCGTAATCAAGGATGCCAATCCATTTTACATCGTTTGTAACATCAATTACCTGATTGTTTTTCATGGGGTTAATAATTTTTTATCTCTAATATTTATTGGTGCAAAGGTAATAAAATCAGGGGTGATGTCATTAAAATTGATTTTAAATTAGACATTAAATCTGCAAGTAACTTTTGCCGGAAATCCTGATTATGTGCTATTGTCGGAGGTGTTCGTTTTTTGATGTTCAACCCGGCAAACTTTGCCCTTTCAATTTAAAACTTGTTCTAAATTGTAGAAATATTAAATCTTTCACCTCATATTATGCTGTTGTCAGAATAAATATTCTAATTTTGGAAGCTCTAAAAAAAAGTAGCAAACATTAACGTTTAATAGTATGAACTTACATGAATATCAGGGTAAATCCATTTTAAAGAAATATGGAGTATCCGTTCCTTATGGCATAGTTGCCAATAATGCAGATGAGGCTGTTGAAGCCGCCAAAAAAATTCAGGAAGTAACCGGTTCCGACAAATGGGCAGTTAAAGCCCAGATTCATGCCGGAGGCCGTGGAAAAGGCGGTGGTGTAAAAATTGCCAAAAGTCTTGATGAAGTTAAAATGTATGCCGAACAAATTATTGGTATGCACTTGGTTACTCCTCAAACAAAAAAAGAGGGTAAGCTGGTTCGTAAAGTATTGATTGAACAAAATATTTATTATCCCGGTCCCGATCCCGTTGAAGAGTACTATCTGAGTATTCTTTTAAACCGTGACCAGGGGCGTAATATGGTTATGTATTCTCCCCGTGGCGGGATGAATATTGAACAGGTTGCCGAGGAAACTCCCGACGAAATTTATCACGAAATTATCGATCCTAAAGTGGGTATGACCGGTTTCCAGGCTCGTCGTATTGCCTTTAACCTCGGCTTAAGCGGTACTGCTTTTAAAGAGATGACAAAATTTGCCTTTGCCATTTACAACGCATATGTTGGTGCCGATGCAAGCCTTTTTGAAATTAATCCGGTTATTAAAGCTGCCGATGGTAAAATTTATGCTGCCGACTCAAAAGTGGTGGTTGATAACAACTCGCTGTTTCGCCATAAAGATATTGCCGAAATGCGCGACATTACCGAAGAAGACCCCATGGAAGTTGAAGCCGGAAAGTACGATCTTAACTACGTAAAACTCGATGGTAACGTGGGTTGTATGGTTAATGGTGCCGGTTTAGCCATGGCTACCATGGATATTATCAAGATGTCGGGTGGCGACCCTGCCAACTTCCTCGATGTTGGGGGTACTGCCGATGCCAAACGTGTTGAACAGGCTTTTCGCATTATTTTAAAAGATCCCAATGTAAAAGCTATTTTGGTTAACATTTTTGGCGGCATTGTACGTTGCGACCGGGTTGCCCAAGGTATTGTGGATGCTTATCAAAATATTGGCGACATAAAAGTACCGATTATTGTTCGCCTTCAGGGTACCAATGCCGAAGAAGGTAAAGAGCTTATTGATAAATCGGGGCTTAAAGTTTATTCGGCAATCGAACTAAGCGAAGCCGCTGATTTGGTTAATAAAATCGTTAAGTAAAGTTGCATATTCAAAAATCAAAAAAAAGGAGCTGATGCACAGCTCCTTTTTTTATGCACTGCTTTTTACCATATTTGGGCTAAACTGATATATATATTAGTAAATCAGGTATTTAAATGACGGAATTTGTTTCTAAGCTCCAAAAGACAAATCAACAAATTATCAAATAATATTCAATGTTCAAAATAAGAAATCCTAAGAATCAGAATACCAACTATATAAATTCTGTAGTTCGGAAGTTTTGAAATTTGCCTTTTGTATTTTAGAATTTATTTGAGATTTGATTATTGTCAATTGTGATTTACTTACATTATATCCGAAAACTAAATTCTTGTATTTAAGGTAGATAATTCAAACCAATGATTGTGACTAAGAAAGGTGCTTAAACCAAAATATTTTTTATCTTGCTGCCTAATATTTTTTTAAAAAGATGCATTGTAGTAAGGTTTGCTTTTTGGTTGTTTTAATACTGGCTTCGCATGGATTGTTTGGCCAAAATAATCATTGTTCTTCTTTTAAAACAGGAACATTCAAACTTTTAGGTGCAAACTCGCCCAACTACATCATTACCCGTAACGATACCATTCAACTTGAATGGGCGGAAAAATCATTGGTAAAAACCGACTTTTACATTCGTTGGATTGATGATTGTACCTATGAATTGACCTTAAAAAAGATGCATAACCGTCCGGTTGCATTAAAATTGCCGGAATCCCCCATAAAACTTTTCGTTCATATAAATAAGGTGTCGGGCGATACCTGTTGGGTAGAAACCCGTTCAAACAACAGCGATTACATCAGTAAAAAACGAATGGTCAAAATTAGCAACGCCTTTCGTGATTACAAGTCACCGGGAAATAATAAAAATAAATGAGTTTGTCAGCAAATATTATCATTACATGAAACATCCATATCGTAGATTCGACACACTGCAATAGGATTAAAAAGCTCCGTCAGGAGCGAAATATTTATTGCCTCTGGTGTCAACCCGAGGTATAAAAAACGTAAGGCCTGTTTTGGCTGGATTTTTGCGCGAAGCAAGCAAAAATCATGACAAAACATAAAAAACATATTAAC
>CAYVWX010000151.1:0-75 GCA_964455635.1 uncultured Lentimicrobiaceae bacterium
TTCATTTGATTCTTTCTTGGCTGACGCACAACATTGTATCATTGTCTATCGAGTAGCGGGTTCATTGTATCATTG
>CAYVWX010000151.1:175-7738 GCA_964455635.1 uncultured Lentimicrobiaceae bacterium
TATAATTAAAACATTGTATCATTGTCTATCGAGTAGCGGGTTCATTGTATCATTGTATAATTAAAACATTGTATCATTGTCTATCGAGTAGCGGGTTCATTGTATCATTGATAATGGTTTAAAGGTAGTGGAGGGTTATTTTTTTTGTGCCAGTTTTTTGTAATAGGCGGCCTTTTTTTTGTTGTCCAACCGGTTGTAACAGCGGCTTATCAGCTTAGCGGTTTTGGGGGTTGGGTCAACAGCGTATAATGTTTTGGCGTAGGTTAATGCTTTTTTATAGTTGGCTGATACCTGATCGAGGGCTTTTAACAAATGGGCATATTGTTTGCGCGTTTTGTGTGCATTGTATTCTTTCAGCTCTTTTTGATAATGGTTTTCCGCTTTCCAGAAATAATAGTTGGCACGCCATTGCAAGGCAGCCCCGTTTTTGCTATTCTTTTGCAAAAGGTTGCCGGAGAGCGTTAAACAGGTTTTATTGTTGTTGAGTTTGCTGTTTATTGCGAGGTAGCTTTCCATATTTGCCGTCAGGCTTTGTTGCTGTGGCGATAAGGTTTTCCATAAATTTACCGCTTTATCCAGGTTGTCGCTTTCGACATAGAGCTCAAGAAGCCGTTGTGAAGCAAAATCTGTTTGTTTACCGTGAGGATATTTTTTCAGATAAGTTTCAAGGTTTACCAACTCCAGCGACAGGTTGTCTTTTTTACGATAAATTTCAGCCAGTGTAAGGTAGGTGTCTTCGTTGCTGAAATCGGAATAGCCGGCTTTTTTTAAATAGTCGATGGCTTTATCGGTCATGCCCAGTTTTAGCGCAGCCATTCCTGCGTTAGTGTAAACATTACATGATTTAGATTCGTTTTTTTGTTCGTAACTTTTAATTATGTTCTCCCAAAGGCTCAATGCTTTGGAGTAATTACCCGCATGATAGGCTTCCAGCGCTGTTTGGTTAGATGATGCAAGTTGTTTGGTGCTGTCGCACGAAAAAAAGAAAACGGTTACGGTCAATATTACAGATAAGAGGAATAATTTTTTCATTGATTGACATTTTTTAAAGTGGCAAAAGTAGAAAAAACCATTGTTGAATTGTGCTGCGTTTGCAAAAACAGTTCATATTTCTTACATTTGGATAAAATTTACATTATGGAATCGCAATATTTTAACAAGCACGGTAAGGTTAAAACCGCTTACTATGAAAAGCAGATGCACGACTTACAAATAGAACTTGTTAAACTTCAGGAATGGATTAAAGCAAAAGGAAAAAAGGTAGTGGTAATTTTTGAAGGACGTGATGCTGCCGGTAAGGGAGGGGTTATCAAGCGGATTACCGAGCGGTTAAATCCACGGGTTGTGCGGGTTGTTGCTTTAGGAGTTCCTACCGAAAAAGAAAAAACCCAGTGGTATTTTCAGCGATATGTACCCCATTTGCCGGCTGCCGGCGAGATGGTGCTTTTCGACAGATCGTGGTATAACCGTGCCGGCGTTGAAAAGGTAATGGGTTTTTGTACCGAAGATGAGTACTGGGAATTTTTAAGGGCATGTCCTTATTTTGAGCGAATGCTTATCCGCTCGGGAATTGTCATTATTAAATATTGGTTCTCGGTAAGCGAAGAGGAGCAGGAAAAACGTTTTCAGGCGCGGTTGGCCGACCCCACAAAACGATGGAAGCTCAGTCCTATGGATTTAAAGTCGCGTGCAAAATGGGTTGAATACTCAAAAGCCAAAGATGAAATGTTTTCGTACACCGACACAAAAATATCGCCATGGTATGTTGTTGATGCCGATGATAAAAAGCGTGCCCGATTAAATACCATTCATCATTTGTTGTCGTTAATACCGTACGAAGACCTTACGCCGCCTCCCATAAAATTACCCGATCGTGCACCGGAAAAGGGATATGTAAGGCCACCCATGCAGGAGCAGACTTTTGTGCCTGATATTTTTAAAAAATAAACAGCGACATAGTTCAGGCAAATAATGTTGACGGAAAAACAGATAAAATAGTTTTTTTGTAAAAAGGTTTTAAAAAACAAAAAATGTAGTATTTTTGCCACCCCAAACAAAAAGGTGTTTTAACGCCTTGTAGCGGACCCGTAGCATAATGGATAGTGCACCTGACTACGGATCAGGAGGTTGCAGGTTCGACCCCTGCCGGGTTCACCAATACTTAAAAGGTTGCGATTTGTAAAAATCGCAACCTTTTGTTTTTTAATAACCTGTACATCAGCCCAATAAAATGGTAAGTGCACGTTAGCAGGAGTTGTTTGAAAAACAGATTTTTAAAAATCTTCTATTTCACCCTCTTCGTTTACATAAACACCCCAGTTAACATAAACCAGTTTGTTGTCGCGAAAATAAAAGTCCAACATCTCATCGTCGTACGATATACGCTTGTCTTCCGCTTCCATTTCCGTTTCATACTCTGTAAGGCCGTTTTCCCTCATTAGTTTTATAATCTCTTCTTCGGCCATGCCGATAACTTTGTGTTCGAACATGGTGGCGTCGGGATGGTCGGTTTCAAATCCCGATACAATCTGTTTGGCACTGCCTTCAAAAATAACCGAGAAACCCAGTTCCCAGTAATGAAGAATAAGCATGTTCATCTCTTCATCTTCTTCAATGGTATCAATCTCCTCAGCTTCGCCCAAAAGTGTGACAATGTTGTCGAGGTATTCGCCAAACTCTATCTCGCCAAATCCTGTTTTCGGTTTAATTTCCAATGATTTTAACATAGTTGTAATATTTTGATTTTGGTATATTCTTTATTTAAATGGTGAATCGGGTTCCTGCGCCATGTGGTGGTAAACCTGTTTATCTAACCAGTCGGGAAAAAACTTATTGATCCAAAAAGTCAGCTTGCCCTGAGTGGTTAGGATGATTCTGTTTTTTCGTTTTACCACGGCTTTATAAATATGGTTTGAAACCTCTTCCGCCGTCATCATCTTATCTTCGTTACGGGGCGACTCGCCTTGCATGGAACCGTCGGCAGCCAAAGCGGTGTTTCTGATGTTTGATGCGGTAAATCCGGGAAACGCCATCAACACGTGTAAGCCTGTTTTCAGGTTTTCGATGCGCAATGTTTCAAAAAAGCCGTTCATGGCAAATTTGGAGGCCGAATAACCGGTTCTTCCCGGCAGGCCTTTTAATCCTGCAATGGATGAAACTCCCACAACACTGCCTTTTGTTTTTAACAGATAAGGAAGAGCATGTTTGGTGCAATATACTGCGCCCCAAAAATTAATGTTCATTAACTGTTTTAAAACATCAAGCTTTGAATCGTTAAACATGGCTCGCATCGATATGCCGGCATTGTTGATTAAAACATCAATTTTGCCATACTTTTCAACTGCGGTTAAAACAAGGTTTTTACAATCGTTTTCTTTGCTTACATCCGTAACACAGTAAACGGCATCGCCTCCTTTTGAACTGATGACCTGTGCAACTTTTTTCAGGTTCTCATGATTTCTGGCACCAAGAACAACTTTTGAGCCTTCGGCCGAAAACTTGTAAGCAAGTGCTTTTCCAATGCCCGAACTTGCTCCCGTAATGATTACTACTTTTCCTTCCATAATTATTTACAATTATAACATATTTTTTTAAACCTGAACGGGTTCGTTATTAATTTATTTCAGCCCATCAATATTCATCTGCAAAGCTCTGTTTTTGTTGAAATCAGGTTTGCGTATTTCGGAAAATAGGAAAGATAAAGTGAGGTAATTACACGATTGTATTTGCCATTTTAACTATCTTTGAAAGCAAATAATACGACTATGAGGATTAACAAAGTGCTGATAGCAGTGGAAAACAAGCGGTTGTTTAACGAGTTAAACATTTTTTTTGTCGGTTTGGGTTTTCATGTTGTTTCAGATGGTTTACAAAAGGTTGTTTTAGAAAAAAACGAAATTTCGTTTTTTATTGTTGATATACCCGGCGCTAAAAGATTGTTATCCCACATTGTATTGCAAAAGGAGCATGTAGAAACGGTTGTCCCTGCCTTGATTTTTTTGTCTGATGGCGAAAATCCCGTTTACTGGCTGGAAGCGGGTTTTGATGACTATTTCTTTCAAAATGATCCGTCCCGATTATACTTTTCCAAATTGAAAAAGTGGGTGTCGCTGCAACAAGGCTGGAAAAACACACTGGAAAATCAGCAAAGTCTTCTTAATATCGTAGCTCAAAGTTTAAAGTCGCCTGTTGTAATTATCAACCAAAACGGAACAATTGCAGCCATCAATCAGGTGGCTGTTGACTTGTTTGGGCTGGATATTGAAAAAATTATAGGTGGCCATTGGACACTTTTTGCCCCGCAGGAATATCAGGAGCAACTGCTCAAAGTTTACAACGGTGTTTTAAATGGTAAGGCTCCTGAGACCAAAAGTTTTGAGTTCACCTTTAAAGATAAATTAAACAGAGAGCGGGTGTGGCAGGTTACCATTGACGTAAATCCGGTGTCGAAAAAGTTTGTTGTTATTATGCAGGATATGGAACCTGTTAAAGAGTTTCAGCGGGCATCGTATCAAAGCGAACAAAAATTTTTATCGGCGGTTGAATCGGTTGATGTTGCTTTTTCGGCTACCACCATCGGTGGCGTTTTTGTTGATGTAAACAGCAGCTTTTTGAAAAGTTTGGGATACAAACGCGATGAAGTAATAGGTAAAAACGTTACTGATTTATCCATCTGGAAAAATATTACCGACCGGGAAAAGTATGTTACTGCGTTGTTAAAAAACGGCGAGGTAAAAGAGATGAAAGTAGATTTTAAAAGTAAATCGGGTCAGCTTATTAATGGAATTTTGTCGGGGAGGATTGTATTGCTGAACAACGAAAAATATATTTTTTCTTCGGTAAAAGATGTTACGGAAATAAAAAACTATCAGGCAAGCTCACGAATATTGCAAAAAATTAAAGATTCCGTTGTTGGCAATTCCGATAAAAAGTCACTTTTTTTAACGATATACAATGAACTTCGCAGTTATCATTGGTTTGACGATGCCGAATTTTTGTTATTCATTAGAGAGGATGACCTAATTTATAAGTTTAAAAATAATAACATTGTAAAATGTGAATCTTGTAACTTGCATACCTTGTTGCTGCAACAGATAGCAGATGATACATCTGAGATTTCTTTTAATGCTGCCGAAATACGGGATGTTGTTGATTTAAAAGGGATTACCATAAGCAATGAACTCCCTCGATTTTGGATTACTTTTCCGTTGCGTACAGCAAAAAGATTTTATGGTAACCTGATTGTAAGTTGCAAGACTGAGAATTTGAAGACCAATAAACAGGCTTTAAATTTGGTTTCAAATGTTGCCAGGGATATGAGTCTCTTTTTGGAAGAAAAGAAAATGGAAGGTGAACTGGTTGTTATTCAGCACGCGTTAAATTCAGCGGCAAGTGCTGTAGTAATTACCGATATTGACGGAAATATTATTTGGGTTAACAAGGCTTTTACTACGCTTACGGGATATTCTTTTGAGGAGGCTTTGGGTCAAAATCCGAGGTTGTTAAAATCGGGAAAGCATCCTGAGCGGTTTTATAAAAATTTATGGGACACTATCCTTTCGGGAAAAGTGTGGAAAAGCGAATTAATCAATAAACGTAAAAACGGAACCTTGTATCATGAAGAAAACACGATAACACCGGTGTTTGACGCAAACGGAAAAATTAGCAGGTTTATAGCCATTAAACAAGATATTACCGAACGTAAAAAGTTTGAGGATTCGCTAAAATACCACCTGAGCCGACAGCAAATGCTCAACAATATCTTATCTTACTATATTACCGAAAACGCTGCCGGCCTTGAACGTATTGTTAACTATTATTTAGCCGAAATAGGAACCTTTGTGAAAGCACAAAAGATGTGTTTGGTTGAATATGATGCTGATAAACCTGATTGGAGCAACATGTATCAATGGTCGGCTGACGGGGATGCCCGCCCTGTTTTGGGGGGGCTGAACGGAAACGAAATAAAATTGGTAAAAGACTGGTTTTTGTTAAAGGTTGAAAAGTCGGTAAGGATGTGTTCTTTTTCATTAGATAATATTGATGATGAGGGAATTAAAAATATTTTTGTTCGCAAGAACATTGGTACCCTTATCTGTTTTCCATTATTTCACGAAAGCAGAAGGATAGGATTTTCAGGTTTTATTTTTTCTATGGCCAATTATACCATGGCTGACGACGAAGTCAGCCTGATGGATATCTTTTCGTACATTTTTATTAACATATGGTTGCGAAATACTTCGGTTATAGAGTTGGAAAATGCAAAACGAAGTGCCGAGGAGGCCATAAGACTTAAAACGGCCTTTTTAGCCAATATGAACCACGAGATACGTACGCCCATGAATGCCGTGATGGGTTTTTCCGACCTGATGGCTGAGGCTTCGTGCGAAGAAAAAGATGAGTATGCAAAGATTATTTTAAGCAGTGCCCGACAGCTGCTGAAGTTGGTTGACAATGTAATATTTTTATCGCGTTTACAAAGTGAACGGTTGCCGGTTACCTTAACGCAGTGCAAACCTGCTGAGATAGTTGAATCGGTTTTTCAAATATTTTTAGTGTCCGATGAAAATGTTAATAACCTGGATATTCGTATGTCGTATGCGGGAAAGCTCAAAGACTTTGCTTTTCTTTCCGATTTGGATAAAATACAACAGGTGCTCACCAATTTTGTTTCCAATGCCTTAAAATATACCCTTTCGGGTTATGTTGAAATAGGCTTTTCGGTAGAAAAGGACACGGTAAGGTTTTATGTTAAAGATACCGGTAAAGGAATTGCGCAAGATGAGGTTCCGAAAATTTTTGATGCTTTTTATCGCAGCTCCGATGTAATGTTTAGCAGTATTCGCGGTTCGGGTCTGGGATTAAATATTGCCAAAGAACTGGTAGAAACAATGGGTGGAGAAATTGGCGTAAATACCGAACTTAATCGCGGTTCGGAGTTTTATTTTACGCTGCCTTTTAAACCGTTGAAAAAAGACAATAAGAAAAAATTAAAATCTGCTGCACCTGAACGATGGAACGATCTCAGGGTACTTGTTGCCGAAGACAACGAAGACAGTTTTTTGTATTTACAAATTCTTTTGGAAAAGAGGGTTAAAAAACTCGACCATGCCATAGATGGGCTGCAAGCTGTAAAAATGGCCATGGACAACGATTACGATTTAATTTTGATGGATATTAAGATGCCCGAAATTGATGGGCTTGAAGCAACCAGGCATATTAAATTAAAAAAACCCGGTGTGGTTATTATTGCCCAAACCGCTTATGCCATGCCTGAAGAAAAAGAGCAGGCTCTCGGCTTTGGTTGCGACGGTTATGTAACAAAGCCCGTTAAAAAAGAGCTGCTTTTTGAAATTATTGAGAAAAAGGTATTAAAAAACAAATAATTGTTGCCAAACCATCCGGGGAATTATCAAAAAAGTTGCCGGAAGCAAAGGGGCAAATTTTTTTCTGTTCGGATAAACAGGAAAAATTGTTGTTCGTAAAAAACAATTTTGATTATTTCAAACCACGTAGATACAATTCATGAATTGTATCTACGGTTTTTAATAAAACAAAATCGTC
>CAYVWX010000152.1:0-7718 GCA_964455635.1 uncultured Lentimicrobiaceae bacterium
TATAAATATTCCGCTCCTCCGGAGCTTTTTAATCATGCTTCTGTGTGACGACTTGCCGGTATGGATATTTCATTTGTTTATATTTTTGTTTACCCTGTGGAATAGTTGCGTCGCAAATTCCACAGGGTTAATTTTATTATCTGCATTTTGCTTCATCATCATTTTAGTTGGCGCCCTGAAAGGGCAGCCTATTTTAACAAAAGGCAACGCCTTTTGGTTTACCAATACCTGATATGCGCCCTGTAAGGGCAGCATAAATACAACAGTTTGTAAATAATCACACTTGCATGTATCTTTTTGCCGACATGGATGTTCCATGGGGTTATTATTTTGTAAACCTGATTATTTGCTGCTTGTGTTTGCAAGGTTACCATAAATTTTGGGCCAGCCGCCTTGGGCCAGCTTTGTGCCCGAGCCTTTAAAAGCCGTTATGCCTGCTTTCGAGATGACAATGACATCGCCGTTGCGGTTGATGGTGAGGTTGTGATACTCGTTGTTGCACAAATTACAACCGTAATATTGACTCCAGAGGCTGTCGCCTTGGGGCGATACGGCATTGAACATGGTTGAAAGGTCAACAAAATAAAGGTTGCCTTTGTCGTCGATGGCAGGTGCTTTTGCAAAGAGGCTTGTGTAATCCCAACTTTCGTTGTTTTTCGACGACCACACCACTCCGTTGTTATCAACTTTATCGCAGTGGTTGTAAGCAGCATAGCAGTTTCCGCTACCATCCACAGCAACACTTGCAATAAGATAGCCCAAAGTGGTTTTTACATGCCGGTTTTCGGTTCCGGAGGCATTGACGGAAAAAATATAAGCATCTCCGTTGCTATTCATGCCAAAAATAATGTTGTTATCATCATCAATTGAGAAATCGCGTATGCGGGGTGTTCCGCCACCCACTGAAAAATTTTCGGGAGCCAGCCATGTCCAGCCTCTGGCAACATCGTTACCCTGATCAGTATAATTGATAATGGCAAATTCCGAGTTGTCCACTTCCGCCAATATTCCCAAATAGATGTTGTTTCCGTTAACCGAAATGGCATTGGGAAAAGAGATGGTGTCGGTATCGGAATACTTAATACGCTGCTCCCACTTTTTGTCGCCGTTTGTGTTGTACGACACTAAGTAATTTTTACCGAAAACGCCATCGTCAACAAACTTGGTGATGTATATTTTATCATCTTTTAAGGCGAACAGATCGCCTGCGCCCGAAACTTCCTTTTCCCATAATTTTTCTCCGTTATCGGCGTTGCGGCATACCAGCATCTCCTGATGAATATAAAACAGCTTGTTGTTTTGATAAATCAATCGCGACAGCGGAAAGTAGCTCTCTTGAACACCCCATAACTTTGTGCCGTCGGGGGCAAGTTTTACCATTTCGCCGCCATTTTGAATATCGCCAATGGCATAAATATTTCCGGCTTCGTCGATGGCGGGCGGTTGATTGTAAAGTGAAAAGTTTGGTACGTCGCTAAACTCATAATTCCAAAGTTCACGGTCGTTTTGAGTATTGTCGGGGGTGGGCAGGTCGCCCGGTTCGCAAGATTGAAAAACAAATAATAAGAATAATACGGGAATGATTAATTTCTGGTTAAAATACTTCATTAGATTATCATATTAACAAAGATGCAGGTGTTAATAAATGGATTACCACCTGCATCTTTTTTTCAAACTAAATTACTTACTACAGGTATTACCCATGGTTCCAAAGCGTTTGGCCCATCCTTGGGTTGCCAGCTTGCTGCCGTCACCTTTATAGCAATAGAGCACTCCCTTTTCGGTGGCATAAGAAAGAATGTTCCCATCAATATTGATGGCTACAGTGTGAAGATTGCCGACACCTTGTTCGGTACCCAGCATCCAGTCGAGGGTGCCGTCGGATTTTACACATGAGAGACTAAAAAGCTCACCATTGTAAAATTTTCCATTTTCACCGATAGTTGGTGCCTGCATATAATTAGGATTTATAATGCCACTTGTTATATCTGTTTCCCAAACTTTACTGCCCGAGGCAGAAAATTTATTAAGGTTTCCGTTGCCTAAATAGCAGTTGCCGTCACCATCAACCGTTATCGAACTTGACGAGTTGTCAAAAGAGCCATCCAACATAATGTCGGTAATAGCAGTACCGGAAGCACCGTCAACAATGTATATGTGTGCTTCATCTCTGAAATAAACATTTCCGTTTTCAACAACACATACATTTCCTTCCAAAACGCTACGGTTTGTCGATTCGGCTTTAAATTCCCAGGTGGAATCACACGAGCTTCCGTTATCATCGTAGCGCAACAATGATCCTGCTGATGTATTAAGATAAATATGCTCGTTGTGTACGGCTATTGACATGCCCCATGTGTCATACAAGTTTTTTATCCATAACTCTGCTCCATCAGTAGGATTGTATGCTATAAGAATACCTGTAACAAATTGACCGCTGCACATGTATAATTTTTGATTGGCAAAGGCCATAACAGGCTGGCGGTCAAAGTCGTAATCGGCACTTAAATCTTTGCTCCACAATGTTGAACCTGATGACGCATCCAGCGCATAAACTTTTACCGGATTGCTAAGTCCGAAAAACACTTTACCATCGGCATAAATAACATTGGTAGGGTCGGCATCTTCAAATGTTTTGGTCCATCTCTCTTTTCCGTCTTTATCAACGGAAACCACCGAACAAACACCACCGGCGGCACCTTCGGCCTGTCCGGCAATATAAATGTTTCCGTTTTCGTCGATAGCCGGAATAATGTCGGCCAACCCTTTAATGGGTGCTTCATATTTCCACAACTCGGCATGCGTTCCGTCGCCATCGCCACCTCCCGGAATTATAGGGTTATCTTTTCCGCAGGAAGCAAACATGACCATAACTATGGCCAAAGTAAAGATTGAATAAATTGATTTTTTCATCGTGTTAAAATTTTATTTTTGGTTAATAATTAATTTTCGTTTATGGTAAACAGTGAGGGTTTCAGGTCAGAAACCGTATCGACCAACACTGCTGTTTTAATCATTTTTTTATCTGCCACGGTAATTTCCGATTTTAAAACAATACCCTTCCAAATGCATATAATCCCCATTTCTCCGGTGTATTTTTGGCAAGTATAACCGGCAATGGTTTCCAATCCCGATTTTTTAAAGTTTCCGGCATTAAGCATGTTCAGGGTTTCGTTTGCTGTTTTTCCGGACGAAAGGGGTGTAATTTTCCTTTTATTGTTTCTAAGATTGATTTCAACCATTGTATCTTTTGTCCTGACAAATTTAGTATTCACTATTTCGCCCCCCTTTGCCGTACGGAGTTTTTTAACCAGTAGTTCATTGGCTCCATAGTTGTCAAACAACAACTGTTCGGTTCCGGTAAAATCGCCACTATAAACAAAGTTTACCCCGGCCGATTTAATAAGATAATGATTTTGCGACTGTGCATTCACCTCAATATTTAAAGCGAACAAAAGCAAAAGAAGAAACAGATAGATTTTTACCATTTTCATGGTGCAAAAGACGGTCATTTAAAAATAGAAAACATCACCCTTTCGGGTGATTTTTCATTAAAATTATCCGGTTTTACAAGAAGTTAGAGGAAAACGCTTTTTAATCATGCCCGTTTGAGGCGGCTACATCTTCATGGATAACATAAATTTTCTTCCGGCCGTCCATTCTTATCTGCAGGGGTTTGTCAAACCGCACATGGGTAAAATATCGACCTTTGTTTACCACATGTGTTTGCCTCAGCTTTTGGTAATTTATTTTTTCGATACCCATTTCCGATTGCACGGTAAAATACCCAATGTTCATGCTGGTAACATTGTGAAAGAAATGGGAGCCCAGCGAAGCATCGAGCGGATAATTATGGAAGCTGGTTTCGACAATAACCTTGGCATTTGATATTTGATGCCATTTTACGGGGATACCAATCCATTTATCGCGCGTACCCCACCGGCCGGGGCCAATTAAAACATAGTTACGCCGCTCTTTAATCATTTTTTGGTTTAGCAGTTCAATTTCTTTTGCCATCTCTTCGGTAGCACTTTTATCAAAGTCATCGGGATCAATATAAATAACATCGGCAATGGTTTTTATAATGCCGTTTCCCATGCCTTGTTTCGACAAAAGTATCAGCTCTTCTTCATCAATTTTATTCAAATCAACATTACAATCCTGATCGCTTTTTATGAGTGGTTTAATTTGCAGGATAAAAAATGAGGCTCTGCCGTTTTTGTCTTTAGTAAGGTCAACGGCATATTCAATTTCAACGGCGGTACCCATGGCTTCTTTACCAAGTTCCATGGTAACTTCCAGTGTTTTAGCCAGTGGTATATAGTTGTATTTTAATATATTGGCAAAGTTAACAATGCGTGGCCCCACCTTGCTTGTACCGGGATAAATCATGTTGTTGTCGGGGTTATATACCGAGACACAATGTTTCAGTGTTCCGTGTTTTTCGGCTACGCTGATATCTTCGTAAGCAAGGCCTGCCATTTCACCATCCAAAATGTTTATCTCTTTTTTACGCAAATCGACGGCAAAAAATTTAACCTGCGAGTTTCGAAACTGATCTTTGGGTGAGTTAATTTCGATGGCGGGATATTTGGGCGAAAAGCGAAATGCTTTGTTACCTTCAACCACATATTTTCCCAGTCCTACCGCTGCCACGGCATAGCCTTCTTCGGGTTTCATATGGGCAAAAGGATAAAAATTGTATGACTGTGCCACTCCACTGATGTGAGGATAATAGAGCCCGTCGAATTCGTTGCCCACCACCTCCTGAATAATGACCGCCATTTTTTCGTCTTCAATTTTATAATTTACCGCTTTTACATACCCCTTTGCCATGTTTGAATATACCGAAGCATACACCATTTTAACAGCATTGCAAACCTGTTTTAACCGTTCGGTTTTATCAGGGTGGTTGTTGGGCAACAGATAGGTTTCGAAAATACCGGCAAAGGGCTGCGTCAGCGAATCTTCATATAAGCCCGATGACCGAATGGCAATAGGTTTTGTAAGAATATCCAGCAGCAGGCTGATTTTACTGATGGTTTCGTTGCTCAGCTTTTTTTCCAGAAATGCCTTTTGAATGTTTGAATACTTTTTTTCTTCAAGAGAAATTTTTAAAAGCTTATTATTTTTAATAAAGGTTTCAAACTCGTGGGTGCCGATGATAAAAGTAATCGGGGTACGTATTTTTATGTCGGGAATATGCTTGTTGAATTCATAATTATGAATAAGCGCATTGATAAATGCCAGTCCCCTGCCCTTTCCGCCCAACGAGCCGTCGGCCAACGTAAAAATGTTACTTTCGGAAATTTCAACGCCCTCACCAAACGGAATAACATTTCCTTTTTCTTTTTCGTTTCTATGCTCTTTAATCATGTTTAGCAATGCTGCACGCAATTCTCCGGGACTGTTGTAATCGGTAACCTTTTTCGGATTTATAACTCTGGCAGCTCTTATTTCACCTCTTGCCATCAGCCACATAGAAAAATGGTCGCGGCCGGAGTGAAACAACAACGATTCATCAGGAATGCGTTTGAGCTGTTTTTCAAACTCACGAATGTTTGAGGCACGAGCAATTTCGTTTCCGGCGGCATCTTTAAAAACAAAATCGCCAAAGCCCAGGTAATTGGTTATAAAATGCTGAAATTCTTCGTAAAGGGTTTCCGAGTTTTTATAGATAAACAGTGCGTTGTTTGCACCGGCAATTTTTTCGTAGCTGCTATCGGAAGACTGCATAATAGCCGGTAAATTATTTAGCACCCCACGTGTATATTTTAACAGCTTGACACCGGCATTTTCATCTACTTTACCCCCTTTCTCATATTTGACATCCGTAATTAAACAGAGCATATAGTTTTTATATTTATCAATAATTTCGGTGGCCTCTTCGTAGGTGGAGGCCAACAAAATTTTAGGGCGGGCACGCATACGGAGCACTTTGTACAGTTCATCGGCACTTACATCTTCAATAATCCGTTTTGTTTGCTCCATTAAAACTTTATACAAAAACGAAAGATATCGCGAATAGTAAACCGATGAATCTTCAACCAAAAGCAGTACTCTTACCTGGGCAATGCGGGTATCGTTTTCAACATTTATTTTGTCTTCCAACAACTTAATCATCGAAAAAAAGATGTTTGAGTCGCCATTCCAGGCAAAAACCCGGTCGATAAATTTGAATTTATGAGCCTTGCGGTTAAAATACCCCACGTCGCTGTTGTTGTTAAGCAGCAAATAAATGGGGATGTACGGATATTTTGTTTTTATCTGCTCGCTCACCACGATGGGTGTTTGCTTATCGACTCCAACCATGTAAATTATTAAATCGAAATGCTTTTGCTTTAGCAGCGAAAAAGCCTGGCTAATGGTAGATGCTCCGGTAATACGCGGAAACGAAGTAAGGTTGAGTTGCCCGTACTGGCCCAGCATATGCTCGGTAAATCGTCCTTCACGCTCAATGGAATAGGCATCGTACAGACTGGAAATCAACAATATTTCTTTTACCTTAAAAGGCATAAGGTCGTGATAAATATCGCGGCTGTAAGTATCTTTATTAAGAAACTTTTGTAAAAAGGCACTGCTTAATATTCCCGAATTTGTATCGTTAACCGGATAATCGTTAAGGGTTGTTGTATTTTCGGCTTTTACCTCGCGGTCGTTTAAGTGCCTGACAATGATGTTGGTTAACGAAGTAATAAAATATTGTTGGTCGTTACTAACATTTTTGCCGTTGGCCGCCGGCACGCTCCGGCAAACCTGCACATACCCTTTTTTGCCCGACAGGGTTTCAAAAAAATGCTCCCGGCAAAAGGAAGTTTGTTTAAAGCCGGGTGTTTTATACTCCTTGTCATTGTAGATAAACCGGAGAAAAATAGCCTGATTTTCCGTTTTATAATAGTTGGCAGCTTCAACAATTTCGGTAAATGTTAAGTCGATGTTTTTGTTTTGCTTAACGATATCGTTGATTTTACTAATTATTTCAAGCAGATTTAAATAGGATGAATTATTGTTTTTGCCCATGAAAATGTCTTTTTTGCATTATCACAAAATTAATTTAATTATTGTATTTTCGCAGCAGTTTTACTATTTAATAATATGATTAAAGTTGCTCTGGTTGAAAAACACCCTGTTATTTGTGATGCTGTTTCGGCTTTGCTTAACGATGCCGATGAAATAAATATTTCGGGGTGTAACCATACATTTGAGGATTTATTTAAAACATTACGGTTTGAGCCTGTACATGTTGTGCTGGCTATAATTCACACACCTGATTTTACCAATATTGAAAGCATTAAAAAACTTGTTGAAAGGTTTCCGAAAGTTAAAGTGCTGGTGCTTTCGCTATATAACAACGAAAAATTTATTTTAAAATTGATAAAAGCCGGTGCTAAAGGACACTTAAGCAGCGACACCAACCGCTCGGAAATGTTGGAAGCCATTTATACGCTGCGTAACGGATACGAGTTTTATGCAAAAACCATTACCAACATTTTGCTTAACAACTACCTCGACCAAAACGGTAACGATTCGGCTGAAAAGCAGCAACGGCAACAAACCCTGTCGCCCCGCGAACTGGAAGTTTTAAAAAATTTCGGCGAGGGATTGTCAAACCGCGAAATAGCCGACAAGCTTTTTATCTCCATCAGAACTGTTGAAACACACAAAAATAATATTATGAAAAAAATTAACCTGAAAACAACGGTTGATTTGGTGAAATT
>CAYVWX010000153.1:0-7667 GCA_964455635.1 uncultured Lentimicrobiaceae bacterium
AATACTAATCTTTTAATGATGAAGGTTTTTTACGCAATGTTTTTAACTTACAAAAAATTTTTGATGGGTTGTTTTGAATGTCTCCGGTCAGGTTTAATAAATGTAAGCTCGTCAGGATTTGCAATCCTGACGATGGTATGAACTCATTCGTTTGCAAATTATGGACGGGATTGCAAATCCCGTCCAGCTTTCTTTACAAAACTAAAAGCTCTTCCGGATTTGCAATCCGGAAGCTAAACCTGCCACCCCCAGCTCTTCCAGATTTGTAATCTGGAAGCAGGCACAATAAACAATTGTTACGCTTTTTAAGATTTGCAATCCGGAAGCTTGCAAACACATCTAAACAAGCACTATATCAACGAACCCTTTACCGCCTGCATAATCAATTGCTGAGCTGTATAAATACTCGCGGGGTTCGGCAACAATTTCCGCTTTAACGGGATTGTTGTGAATATAGTTTAATTTCTGTTCTAAAAAATAGGATGTGTGTATCTCTTTAGCTTCATTACCATTTTGCCAAAACTTATAGCCTTGAGGTTTTTTCAAGCGCCTTCCGGCAGAAGCAAATTCGCTTAAAAGCCACTTTCTGCGACTTTCTTTTGGATTGTCCTGAATTTCTTTAACAATGGTTTTACTTGTAAACTTTTTAAAATCACGTAAAATATCAGCTAAATGAAAACCTTCTTCCGCTCCGGCCAACAGGTGTAAATGATTGCTCATTAAACACCAGCCGGAAACTGCTAATCCTTTGTTTTTAATGTTATACTGCAAAGCATCAACCAAGATGTGTCGGTAAACAGGGCGTGTAAAAATGTCAATCCATTCAACAACTGTAAGTGTTAAAAAGTACAAATAGCCATCGGAGATTTTGTTTTTTAGTCCCATCGTAATTTTGTTTTTGAGAAGCAGGGACGGGATTGCAAATCCCGTTTAGCTTTTTATGGTTTAGTGTTTTATAGGGACGGGATTACAAATCCCGTCCAGCTTTAGTTTTGCAATCCGGAAGCTAAACAAGCTCGTCAGGATTTGCAATCCTGACGTTACAAATTACAATTCTTCAGGATTTGCAATCCGGAAGCATACCTTGCTTTAAAGCCTGACGCTACAACTTCAAATCTTTAATAATAGCATCTATTTTGTTTTCAAGCAGTTGGTTTACTGTATCAAAATCGTCTTTATTTACCAATGCTTCTTTAACACCAAAGTAAAACTTAATTTTAGGCTCGGTTCCCGAAGGTCTTACGCTTACTTTGCTACCGTCTTTTGTAAAAAACTGCAACACATTGGACTTAGGTAGGTTAATAACAGATTCTGTGCCGTTTTCAATATTTTTAGAAACGGAACTTTGATAATCTTTTAGGGTAACAACGGGTGAGCCTGCCAGCGATTTTGGAGGATTGGCTCTGAAGTCTGTCATCATCTGCTGTATCTCTTCGGCACCCGATTTTCCTTTTCTAACCACCGATACCAATTTCTCTTTGTAAAAACCGAATTCATGATAAATTTCTTTCAGCAGCTCCATCATACTTTTTCCCTGATCGGTAATCCAGGCAAAAGCTTCGGCAATCATCGAGCAGGCAATCACGGCGTCTTTATCGCGAACAAAATCACCCACCAAATAACCGTAACTCTCTTCGCCGCCACCAATAAAGGTCTTTTTGCCTTCATAATGTTTAATAATGTCGGCAATAAATTTAAAGCCCGTAAGCACATCATAATAATCCACCTCGTTTTTTCGGGCCATATCAGCCAATAGCTCAGTGGTGACAATGGTTTTTACAATAAACTCTTTGCCGGTAAGCTTGCCGTTTTCTTTCCACTTGGTGAGCAGATAATAGATAAGGAGTGTTGCCGTCTGGTTGCCGTTCATCAACGTAAAATCGTTGCCGTTACGAATGGCAATACCCACGCGGTCGGCGTCGGGGTCGGTAGCCAGCACCAGGTCGGCGTTAATTTGTTTGGCTTGTTGTATGGCTATCTCCAAGGCTGCCGGCTCTTCAGGGTTTGGCGATTTTACCGTGGGGAAGTTACCGTCGGCTACTGCCTGTTCGGGAACAATATGAACCTGTTCAAAACCAAAATTCTTTAGTGACTGTGGCACCAGCGTGATGCCTGTGCCATGCAGTGGTGTGTAAACAATTTTTAAGTTTTTCTGACGTTCGATAACCTGCGGCGACAGCGATAACTCTTTAATATTTTGCAAATAGATTGCGTCGATTTCTTTGCCAATGGTTTCTATTAAACTGTTATTGCCGTCAAATTTTACTTCGTCAATGGAGCTTATTTTGTTTACTTCGTCAATAACATTTTTATCGTGAGGACTTATTAACTGTCCGCCGTCATCCCAATAGGCTTTGTAGCCGTTGTATTCTTTGGGGTTGTGCGAAGCGGTTATAACAATGCCACCCTGACAGCCAAGATGCCGGATGGCAAAGGAGAGCTCCGGTGTAGGCCTGAGGTCTTCAAACAGATACACTTTTATGCCGTTGGCCGAAAATACGTCGGCGGTAATTTGGGCAAAGTAACGACTATTGTTTCTGGAGTCGTGTGCAATGGCCACAGATATTTGTTCTTTTTCTGTAAAATTAGCTTTAAGGTAATTACTAAACCCCTGAGTGGCACTGCCAACAGTATATTTGTTCATTTTGTTGGAACCCACTCCCATAATTCCACGCAATCCGCCGGTTCCAAATTCAAGGTCTTTATAAAATGACTCAATCAACTCCTGTGGATTGTTCTCCATCATGTTTTTTATAGCATCTTTGGTTTCCACATCGTAATTGCCATTAAGCCAAACATTGGCTTTTTCAATTATCTGCGGGTCGATATTTGTATTCATAATAAAATCTTTTTAAGTTAACTTTTTCAATACATATTTAAGGCTGTCGAGCCAGTAAGGAATTTCAATGCCAAAATCATTTTTTATTTTAGCTTTATTCAAAACACTGTAAAACGGACGATTGGCTTTTGCCTTAAAATCTTTCGATTCGATGGGGTTTACTTTGCACTGCAGGTTGGCTTCGTGCATAATTGCTTTGGCAAAATCGTACCAGCTTATGGCTCCTTCGTTGCTAAAATGATAAATAGCGTTAACGGGATTGCCATCAAAACCGACAACAATTTTTAAAATGGCACCGGCTAAGTCGCCGGCATAGGTTGGAGTCCCCATTTGGTCGGCTACTACTCCTATTTCGCTTTTTTCGTTGCCCAAACGCAACATAGTTTTAACAAAATTATTTCCGTAAGCCGAGTAAAGCCATGAAGTTCGGATAATTATTCCTTTTTTACATATTGCCGAAACGGCCTCTTCACCTTTTAATTTCGACAGTCCGTAATAGGAGTTTGGCGAAGGGGGGTCGGTTTCGCGGTAAGGTTTAAAATTTTTTCCGTCGAAAACGTAATCGGTAGAAATGTGAACCAATAAAGCGTTATTGCTATCGCATATGTAGCTTAGGATTTCCACTGCCTCTGCATTAATTTTCAGGGCCAGTTCGCGGTCGTCTTCGGCTTTGTCAACAGCTGTATAGGCAGCGCAGTTGATGCAGGCATGGATGTTGTTTCCTTTAAAAAAGAACTCAACAGCACTCTTGTTGGTTAAATCAAGCTCTTCAATGTCGGTAAATATAAAATTAAATTCGGGGAAGTCCTTTGATAAATCTCTGATACTTGTTCCCAACTGGCCGTTGCTTCCGGTAATTAACAGGTTTTTCATTCTTCTTTTAACAGGTTATCAAAATAGGTAATGGTTTTTTTCAAACCTTCTTCCAGTTTTATTTTCGGCTCCCAATTTAATTTTTCTCTCGCCAGCGAGATATCGGGTTTGCGCTGCATGGGGTCATCTTTGGGCAATGGTTCAAACACAATTTTTGATTTACTGCCTGTCAGGTCAATAACTTTTTGAGCCAGTTCAAGAATGGTGAACTCTCCCGGGTTTCCAATATTTACAGGCCCTAAAAAGTTATCGCCGGTGGTCATCATTGCCAGCATTCCGTTTATCAAATCGTCAACATACTGAAAGCTGCGGGTTTGATTTCCTTCGCCGTAAACGGTGATGTTTTCACCTTTTAACGCCTGTACAATAAAGTTGGAAACAACTCTTCCGTCGTTGGGGTGCATGCGGGGCCCGTAAGTGTTAAAAATTCTGATAATCTTAATTTTAACATCGTTTTGGCCATGATAACTCATAAACAGTGTTTCGGCAACTCTTTTTCCTTCGTCGTAGCACGACCTGATGCCGATGGGGTTAACATGTCCCCAATAATCTTCGGTTTGAGGATGTATTTTCGGGTCGCCGTACACCTCACTGGTGGATGCTTGCAGTATTTTGGCCTGAACACGTTTTGCCAGTCCCAGCATATTAACGGCACCCATTACCGATGTTTTAACCGTTTTGATGGGGTTATACTGGTAATGTATGGGTGACGCAGGACAGGCAAGGTTGTATATTTCGTCAACTTCAATAAAAAAGGGCTGTGTAACGTCGTGTCGTACTACTTCAAAATAGTGGTTGTCCATTAAGTGGACAATGTTTCTTTTGTTTCCCGTGAAGTAGTTGTCGAGTGATATTACTTCGTTTCCATCTTTTAAAAGTCTTTCGCAAAGGTGCGAGCCCACAAATCCGGCTCCACCGGTAACCAAAATACGTTTCATAATTTTAATTTTTAAAGTTTATCGCCAACGCCAATTCCGAAATACTTGAATCCGTTATTTTTAACTTCTTCCACGTCGTAAATATTACGGCCGTCAAAAATTACATTGCTGTTTAAAAGCTTTTTAATTACTTTAAAGTTCAGTACTTTAAACTCGGGCCATTCCGTTACCACAAACAGGGCATCTACATCTAAAATGGCATCGTATTTATCGTTGGCATATTCAATTTTATCGCCCAAAACTCTTTTGGTTTCTTCCATGGCAACAGGGTCGTAAGCTTTTACTTTGGCACCTTCGGCTAAGAGTTTTTCAATAATTACCAACGATGGAGCTTCGCGCATATCGTCGGTTTGTGGTTTAAAGGCAAGTCCCCAAATACCAAAAGTTTTGCCTTTTAATTCTCCGTTGAAATATTTTTTGGCTTTGGCGAATAAAACGGATTTTTGACGTTGGTTAACATCTTCCACGGCTTTTAGTACAGCCATATCGTATCCAAATTTTTCGGCGGTTTTTACCAGAGCTTTAACATCCTTTGGGAAACATGAGCCGCCGTAACCGGTGCCGGGATAAATAAAGTAGGGGCCTATTCTGCGGTCGCTGCCAATGCCTTTTCTTACGGCATTTACATCAGCACCTACAATTTCGCACAGGTTGGCAATGTCGTTCATAAAACTGATTTTGGTTGCCAGCATGGAGTTGGCGGCATATTTGGTCATTTCCGAAGATACGATATCCATAAAAATAACCGGATGCCCGTTCATGGTAAAGGGTTTATAAAGTTTTTCCATGAGTTTTTTGGCTCTGTCGGAGTCGGTTCCCACAACAATACGGTCGGGCTTAAGAAAATCGTTTACGGCAGCGCCTTCTTTTAAAAATTCGGGGTTTGAGGCAACATCAAAAGGAATATCAACACCCCGTTTGTCGAGTTCCTCTTTTAAAGCTGTTCTGACTTTTTCGGCCGTTCCCACGGGAACGGTACTTTTGGTGACCATGATAACGTAATCGTTAATATGACGGCCTACTTCACGGGCTACCTCTAAAACATATTGTAAATCGGCACTGCCGTCTTCGTCCGGAGGTGTTCCTACCGCTCCAAACACAATGTTTACATCATCCAACGATTCGGATAGTTTGCTGCTAAAATGCAACCTTCCGTTTTCGGCATTTCGTTTTACCAAATCTTCCAGTCCGGGTTCCCAAATAGGAAGAATGCCTTTTTTAAGGTTCTCAATTTTTTTTACATCAATGTCAACACAGGTAACATCAATGCCTACTTCCGAAAAACAGGCTCCTGTTACAAGACCTACATATCCGGTTCCAACTATTGTAATTTTCATATAATAAAGATTTTATTGTGGTTTGCCAATATTTGTTTTAACAGATGGGTTAATATTTAAAGGAATAAAGATACTAAATTTTTAATGTGATACTCAATCCCAACGATTCTTTTATTTGAACCATCGGTTTTTCGGAGAGAACTATTTTTTCTCCTTCATCGTTTGTTCCGTATTTAATGGTTTTCGATTCGTCGTCGTATTTTAAATGGAAATATAAAACAGTTGAAAATAGTTTGTTGATGGTAAAAATGAAGCGGTTGTCCCAGTCAACATCAATGTTCCAGCGGTTTCTTTTATTAGGGTCGATGTAGTTGTTGTGCAGATTTAACGAGGTATTTAAATTGATGTTTTTCATCAGGGTATATTTCCATGATGTTAAGAGGTTTAGCCCCAGTTCACCTTTGACATTTTTACCCGGAACCACAACGTTGCCGGCGGTATCGACAACAGCCTTAGTAACACCAAATGCTCCTTTGTTGGCCAATTCCTGATTGTTAACAAAAATAAATTTACCGGAAACGGGACTCACAAAAATTTGAAATTCTTTGGTGGGGTTGTAGTTCATACCCAGCGAAAGGGTTAAGTATCCGGGAGCCATAAATGCTGAAATCAAGGTTGAATCGTCGGGATATTTGTAGCCCGGAGCAAACTGACTTTTGAAAGTGATAAGCCCGGTAGCAGTCCATTTTTTTCCGAGGGTTCTGCCAAAGGCAAAAAGTAAATCAATTTTATCGTCGGTTTTTTCAACGTGCTTGTCAAGATAGCCCACCAGTCCGAACGCCAGCCGTGCCTGATGCTGAAAACGAAATTTGTCCTTTTTATATTTAAAAAGGTAATCGGCTCCAATTTTTCCCGAAAGAGAGTTTTCGCCACCTGCAGCCCAGTTCAGGAAACCTATCTGGTTCAGGCCCGTGTAAAAAATCCCGGTGAAGCTATAAGGCTTCACGGTATCTGTTTTCGCTGCTGTAGTGTCGGCATTGGTTGATGCCAGAGCCAAAACGTTTAAAACTGTAAAAAAAATAAAAAACAGAAATGCAGATTTAAACTTCATAATTTACAATGTTATTTTAACCATTTATCAAGCCAGTTAAAAAATTCACGTTGCCACAAAATGCCGTTTTGAGGATGCAGTATCCAGTGGTTTTCGTTTGGAAACCAAAGCATTTTGGCAGGGATTCTTTTAATTTTGGCGGCGTCAAAAGCTGCAAAACCTTGTGAATCGAGTATGCGATAATCTTTTGCGCTATGGATAACCATAATGGGAGTATCCCATTTATCAACGAATTTATGAGGCGAATTAGCATAGCTGCGCTGTACTATTTTATTATTTTTTTCCCAGTAAGGGCCTCCTAAGTCCCAGTTGGCAAACCAAAGTTCGTCGGTTTCAACGTATTGTTGTTCAAGATTAAATATTCCGTCGTGGGCAATAAACGCTTTAAATCGGCCGTCATGATGGCCTGCAATCCAGTAAATTGAAAATCCGCCATAAGATGCTCCTACGGCACCCAGCCGGTTTTCATCTATAAAAGGTTCTTTTTTTAAGGAGTCGATGGCCGAAAAATAGTCCTTCATATTTTGTCCGCCATAATCGCCGCTTATTTCTTCATTCCATTGCGTTCCAAATCCGGGAAGCCCGCGGCGGTTGGGGGCTACAATAATGTAACCGTTGGCAGCCATCAT
>CAYVWX010000154.1:0-7418 GCA_964455635.1 uncultured Lentimicrobiaceae bacterium
GGTTGTAGCTCAGTTGGTTAGAGCACTGGATTGTGGTTCCAGGGGTCGTGGGTTCAAATCCCATCTACCACCCCAAAAGTAAAAAGGCCGTTTCGTGCGAAACGGCCTTTTTTGTTTTACTTTACGAGACGATAAACATTACCCCGCAGATTTTTTTCACCATTAAGCGTCGATGTTGGCATAATGGGCATTGGCTTCAATAAATTCTCTGCGCGGTGCCACATCGCCTCCCATGAGCATGGAGAATACATGGTCGGCTTCCGTGCCGTTTTCAATGGTAACCTGACGCAGTGTGCGTCTTTCGGGATCCATAGTGGTTGACCAAAGTTGCTCTGCATTCATCTCGCCAAGACCTTTGTAACGTTGAATGTGCAAGCCTTTTTCACCTCCGTCCGGCGATAACTCTTTGGTGATAAGCTCCCGCTCTTCTTCCGACCAGCAGTAGCGTTGTGTTTTACCTTTTTTAATCAGGTAGAGGGGGGGAGTGGCAATATACACGTATCCCAGCTCGATAAGGTCGCGCATGTATCGGAAAAAGAAAGTTAAGATAAGGGTTGCAATGTGGCTTCCGTCCACATCGGCATCGGTCATAATAATAATTTTATGGTATCTTAACTTTTCGAGGTTGAGTGCTTTACTGTCTTCTTCGGTGCCAATGGTAACGCCCAGCGCCGTATAAATATTTCGTATTTCTTCGCTTTCAAAGGCTCTGTGAGGTAATGCTTTTTCAACATTTAATATTTTACCCCTCAAAGGCAGTATTGCCTGAAAATTTCTGTCGCGACCCTGTTTGGCGGTTCCACCTGCCGAGTCGCCCTCCACGAGGTAAAGTTCCGAAACTACCGGATCGCGGTTTGAGCAGTCGGAAAGTTTGCCGGGAAGGCCTGATCCTGTAAGTACATTTTTTCGCTGTACCAGCTCGCGTGCTTTTCGTGCAGCGTGTCGTGCTGTGGCTGCTAAAATTACTTTTTGAACAATAATTTTTGCTTCTTTGGGATTCTCTTCCAGGTAATTATTCAGAGCCTCGCTAATCATTTGGTCAACAGCACCCATAATTTCGGAGTTTCCGAGTTTGGTTTTGGTTTGTCCTTCAAACTGGGGTTCAGCCACTTTAACCGAGATAATGGCAGTAAGTCCTTCACGAAAATCATCCCCGCTAATGTCAAATTTTAGTTTAGCCAACATTCCCGATTTATCGGCATAACTTTTTAAGGTGCGTGTTAGTCCCCTTCTGAATCCCGAAAGGTGAGTTCCTCCCTCGTGGGTGTTGATGTTGTTAACATATGAATGGAGGTTTTCGGTAAACGAAGTGTTGTACTGCATGGCAATTTCTACGGGAACACCGTTCTTTTCGCCTTCCATGCTGATGGCTTCAGGAATAAGCTTTTCACGATTTACATCAAGGTAGTCGATAAAGTCAACAAGGCCTTTTTCGGAATGAAAGATATCTTTTTTATAATTTCCGTCTTCCTCTTTCACCCTTTCGTCGATAAGAGAGAGGGTGATATTTTTATTCAGGAACGAAAGCTCACGCAGCCGTGTTGCCAACGTGTCGTAATCGTACAGGGTTGTTAAAAATATGGTGTCGTCGGGAATAAAATGAACACAGGTACCGGTTTTGTCGGTGGGGCCAATCTCTTTTACAGGGTATAAAGGTTTCCCTTTTTCATATTCCTGCATGTAGGTTTTTCCCTGGCGGAATACCTTAACGGTAAGATGGTTGGCCAATGCATTAACACAACTTACCCCAACACCGTGCAGTCCGCCCGAAACTTTATAGGAGCCTTTGTCGAATTTTCCTCCTGCATGAAGTACGGTCATTACCACTTCAAGGGCCGAGCGCCCCTCTTTTTCGTGTATGTCAACCGGAATACCCCTCCCGTTATCGCTTACCGAAATGGAGTTGTCCTGATGAATAATAACATTAATGGTGTCACAGTGTCCGGCTAAAGCCTCGTCGATTGAGTTATCAACAACCTCGTAAACAAGATGATGCAGACCGCGCACATTAACATCTCCAATGTACATGGCCGGACGTTTTCTAACTGCTTCAAGGCCTTCCAAAACCTGAATGTTGTCAGCAGTGTATTCCTGTTTAATGTTCTTTTTTAAATCTTCTGAACTCATAGCAAAATCTTCCTTTTTCTTTTTAATCTATAACGTGCAAAGATACTAAAAGTAACGTTTCGTTTTACGTATCTCTGAAGTGTAAGAATTGAAGTTATCAACAAAAAATACTCTTGACGGAGTTTCTGTTTATCAGACAGGTAAGGTTAAAATTTATATCCTATTCCCAACATGATTTCCAGGCCGTAATTGGGATGCCCATAGAAATAATTATAGTGGTTGTTTAACAAATTAACGGCTTTTATAAATCCTGAAAAATGGTTGTCGTAAAAATACTCTATTCCCAGGCTTATGTCGGTAAAGGCGGGGAGTGTTTCTGCCTGTGTAGTGGTTGTGGCCGAGGGTGATGCATCGTACCAGCGATTTCCCACGTAAACAATCTCAAACCAAGGCCTGTATTGCTCCTTTATAAGGTAATAGCCGCCGGCTTTAAATTCCGAAAGCAACTTTCCAAACGGTTTTTCAAGTGTTTTTAACGAATAGGTGTTGTTTATGTACGATACGTAAAGGTTAAGTTTGTTTGAAAATGTGTAGTTAAGTTGTGCTTCCACTGTAAAAACACTGCCTGTATCTGCCAAAACAGCTAACTCGTTGGGCATAAACGGTGCTTGTGAAGTAACGGGCGGTGGTGTGTTTTTAAAAAAGTATTCGTTTTCAAATTTACGCCACGATGTTTTAATGTTAAACCCTGCCTGTTTGCCAATGTTGCCCTTGAGGCCGCCATATACTCCGATTTTGTTGTTTAGCCAACGGTCGGCTGTAGTCATCCCGATAAAAGGATTTTCTTCCGAAAGCATACGGTAACTGTTTTTTGTCAGTCCGCCGTTAATGCCGGTGTAAAGTTGCAGATATTCGGGAAACAGGTTGACATTAATCTCCACATCGGGATAAACCTTGAATTTTGATATGGAATCAGCTTTTAAAAAGGCCAGATTAATACCTGCTTTAAACCTGAAAATTCCGTAGCTGGCTTTATAATAAGGTGTGGCATTTACATAGAGGTCGTTTGTACGGATTATGGAATCCTGATTGTTAAAAAATTCCGCACCTCCTTCGATGCCCAAATATTGATAATCCAAAATATCGGTTACCGAATAGGATTTGTGGAAATCGAAATCAAGGGCAGAGGAAAGCTCGGTAGTTTGATATTTGTTAAAGTAGTAGTAACTGCGTAATCTTATTTTGTGATGGAGTTTGTCGTTGCTTTTGTAATGACTTGTAAAAGAGGCGTTAAAAAAAGCAAGGTTGTAGGCCTGTTTTAAACTGCGTGTGGTATCGTCGATGTTTGGAAATTCTGTTGTTGAGTAATAATATCTGTTGGTGTTGTATCTGTATCCGCCGCCAAGGGTAAGGGTTTGATACCGGAAAAATTTATCGAAACCTGCTTCTGCCAGTGATGATGAGGATGGGGCAGGGGAGTAGCCTTTTATTTTTCCGTAAGTTGAAATGTGTTTAAGGTGTGCATCGAAACGGAATTTTCCTTTGTGTGTCTGAGTATGGAAAAATTCGGCATAAGGAGTTAGCCGTGAGCCGATTCCGGCCTTTATCAGATTGTTATAAATGTCGCCCGGTTTGCCGGCTCGCAGGGTTGCCGCTTTAATGGGTTTAAAAGTTGCCGGAGTGTAAAAATATTTGTTGATGGGCTTGAAATCGAAATCCTTATTCACGGTAGGCATCTCAGGGGCTTCCGGCATCAGGTTGATTTTGTAGCTTGGGTTTAACGACGGGTCAACCGAGCCAATAATTACCACCTGTTCGTTGTGGTTTTTGCCGGTTGTGTTTTGTGCCCTGCCGGTGACCGAAATGGCCATAAAAGTTAAAAAGACCTGGATTGTGATTGAAAGATGAAGTAATTTTTTTCCGTTTAATACATGCATAACAGGTATGGTGCTTTTGGTTTTATTATTCATTTCCGGCCTCCTTTCTTTTGTCTGATGCCGCTTTGGCGGCTTCAATTTTTTTCAATTTTGCGGCGGCAACCTGTTTTAAATCTTCGCCCGAATAGTTGTCGATAATACTTTTTAAGGTTTGCTCCGCCTGAAAGCTGTTGTTGCGTTTAAGATAAATATCGGCCAACAAAATAAATCCTTTGGCGATCCGGTATTCAAAATCGGAATATTGATCGGAAAGTTCATAAATAAGTTTTTCTGCTTTTTTATCGTCGTTGTTGTTAAAAGCTATTAAAGCCTCATAGTATTTTGACTCAGCTCCCCATTCGCCCGATGTCAGCTTGTCGGTAATGGCAAATTCGCGGTTTGCCTCTTCAATTTTGCCAAAATGATAGGCGGTTTTTGCCAATACATAGTGCGCAAATACAATTTGATCTTTCGATACTTTTTCGGTTTTTAACAAGCGGTGGGCAGCATCGGCTGCAATGCGGTATTTCTCCAGATAAAAGGCGCTGCGCATGATGCCGTCGGTTGATTCAAGATTGATTGACTTGGATTCGGCGCGCTCGGCAAGTTGTGAATAGTATTTTAATGATTTTTCAAAGTTTTTATTGTCAAATTCCATACGGGCAGATACCAACAAAGCTTTCACCGTATATTCGTTGTCGGGAAACTCCAGGATTTTTTCGTAGTAGGTAAGTGCCATCTTTGTATCCTTTTGTTTTTCAAAACAGCGTGCAATGTAATAATACGATTTGAGTACAAATCCTCCTTTGGGAAACTTGTTGACATATTTTGTTAATGCATCAATGGCTTTGTGGCAGTGGTTGTCAAAATAGTAATTTTCGCCCATGGTAAAGGTTAGCGAGTCTTCCTCCGAAGTGGATATCTGAACAAAATCAAGTCCTTTTACGTAAGCAAAGTACTTGTCAACATGGCCTGTTTCGGTGTAAATATTTTTTAAAGAGTTTAGGGCTTCCGTGGCTTCTGAGGAGGCGGGATATTTGTTAACCACCTGTTTAAAAACCTCTATGGCACGGTCGTACTGATTGTTGTTGTAGTAAAGCAGCCCCATTTTGGTAAGTGCTTTAATGGCATATGCACTTTTTGGCCGCTCTTTAACAATTTTATCATAATTGATGATGGCATGACGCTCATCGTGTAATACCAAATAGGTAGAAGCAATTTCATACAACACATCGGTGTATAGGGGCGATTTGCGGTATTTTCGTATAAACCTGTTTAAGGTCTCAATTTTTTTGTTGAAATCTCCCTGCGAACCGTAACACGACGCCTCCTGATACAATGCATAATCGGAATCTTCGGTGTTGCTGTTGTCAACCCTGCTATACAACTTAAGGGCCTGCCCGTAATTTTTTTGAATGTAATAATTGTCGGCAAGGCGTAACAGGGCATTGGTTATGAGTCTGTCAGAAGCTTTTCCATATTTTATGAAACGCTTGAAATAGTTTGTCGAAAGCGGGTAATTTTTTTGGTTGAAGGCGCAGTAACCCAAATTGTACAGGGCAGTGGGGTAGAGGTTGCTTTTGGCTGCAACTTTTTGTTTTAAAAATTTATTGTAAAGGCTCTCGGCCTGTTTAAAACGGTGTAGCTGGTAATAGGCATCGCCTTTCCAAAAAAGTGTTTTGGCATAAATGGTTTGGTCTGTTGGATATTTAACCGCTTTATTAAAAAATTGTATCGCCCCGTTAAAATCCGATCTTCGGTAAAGCTCAATACCTTTAGAATAAGCCAAATTTTGATATACTTTTTGCAACCGCTTGTTTGGTTTACCTGCTTTGTCGATGGATTCCAATGCAGCCTGATAGTTTTTTGAAGTAAGAAAAAGCTGTACCAGTAAATCGTAAGCTTTGTTTATTTGTGGCGAGTTGGTGTGGTTGCTGATAAAGTCTTCAAGGATTTTTATTTCATCGTTGTACGGATCGCCTCCGGTTTTTATGGTGGCTTTAACATAGTTAAACAATGCGTCGGTTTTAATTTCGTCGTTACCTTTCATTTGGTAGGCTTTCAAAAAGGCATCTCTGGCAAACTTGTCCTGAGCAGTATTAAGGTAGCAGAATCCCAGATAATACCAGGCGCTTTGTGCTATTTCGGCTCTTACTTTGGTGGCTTTCTGAAAATTTGTAATGGCGGCATTATATTCACCGGCTTTATATTTTACCACACCGATTTTATAATTTTCTTCAGGGCTTACAGAGCGAGTGCTCCGCTCGTAAACAGCAAAATAGTCGTGAGCCTTTTGGTAGTTTTTTAATTCATAATACGAATTAGCCAACAGCCTTGCAATTTCACCTTTCGACTTTGAGCGTGCTTTACGGTAAAACCTTTCTCCCACGTCAACCACCCTTTGATACTCTTTTTTTTCAAAATAGATGTGCACTAAATAGTTGGGGATGTACTTACTAAACCGGCGGTTATTTTCAATTTTTTTAAATGCCTGAAGGGCTTCGTCATATTGATGTTTTAAATATTTGATGTGGGCATAATAATAGGTGGCGGGTGCTGCATATCTGCTGTTGCCGTCCATTACCTTTGTAAAATTGGCGAGTGCTTTGTCGGGCTTGTTTGTTTTCAACAGGCAAAATCCTTTTTTATAATAATAGCCTGCCTGCTCCTCCGGCGATAATCTTGATGCGGTTATTTTGCTAAACGATTCCAGCGCGGGACGATATTTTTTTTTGATAAAGTAGAGATTTCCTATTTCAAAGTACACCGATTCCATATGGGCACTTTCGGGATACTTTTTTGCAAACCCGACAGCAAGCGACAAAGCGTCGTTATCTTTCATTTTTACAGCGCAAACCAGCTTGTAATATTGTGCATTTTCAATGTTGATATTGTTGATGTCGGCATTGTGTTGCATGTATTCATCAAACAGTTTTCCGGCAGGGCCATAGGCTTTCTGATTGAAAAGTGCCATCGCCTTCCGGTAGGTCTCGCCCGGCTCGTTATGGTAAACCGATTGCTGTGCCGAAGCAGTTAAAAAAAACAAAATTAGCATTGTAAATATGCTGTATCTTAATAGGTTATGCCTCATGACGGATGTTAATTTTCTGAAATTAAATTTATCGAATCCACCAAACACAAAGTGCCGGCGGATAAATAGTTATTAACAGATTCAGTTTATAAACGTTTAAGAACCGGAAAAGTTATATAAGCAGTATTTTTTTTAACCCTATCCCTGTAAACAACCAAAACAGCGAACCGCAAAGCACCTCCAACCACCACCAAATAACCACCAATGACCACCAATGACCACCAAATGACCACCAAATGACTATCAATGACCACCAAATGACCACCAAATGACCATCAATGACTATCAATGACCATTAATAACCACCAATTGCACCTAAAGTCCACAGTCTCAACTTGCGATTG
>CAYVWX010000155.1:0-780 GCA_964455635.1 uncultured Lentimicrobiaceae bacterium
CTTTAAAACGAGAAAAAATGACTGAAGAAATCATTATAGCAGGGTTTGGCGGACAAGGTGTGCTCTCCATGGGAAAAATATTGGCCTACTCGGGTATTATGCAAAATCAGGAAGTAAGCTGGATGCCGGCATACGGACCCGAAATGCGCGGAGGAACAGCCAATGTTACGGCAATTATAAGCGACGAGCGAATCAGCTCGCCCATATTGCAGGTTTTTGATACGGCTATTATCCTAAATCAGCAATCGATGGATAAATTTGAGTCGGCTGTTAAACCGGGCGGCGTATTGCTGTACGACCCCAACGGAATTTCGCACCATCCTACCCGAAAAGATATTAATATATATAAGGTGGAAGGTGCCAGACTTGCCGCTGAAATGGGTAATACCAAAATTTTTAACATGATTGTTTTGGGTGCTTACCTGAAAATAAGGCCAATCGTTAAATTGGAAAATGTAATGAAAGGCTTAAAAAAATCATTGCCTGAACGTTATCATAAATTATTGCCGCTCAACGAAGATGCCATTTCGATGGGCATGAAAAATGTAATTACGGTTCAGGAGATATAATTTTTTTTATTTAGTATTTCAAACTCCCTCTGCTTTTTAGCTTTGGGAGTTTTTTTTGTACCTGCTTATATAAACAAGTCGTACTGTTATTAGAAAATCTCAAATAACAAATTCCAAAAATTAAATTCACCCTGTGGAATTTGAAAATTATTTCACAGGGTAAATCACAAATTTAAATTACAAAATATCAAAACAAACAAGCTTAGCCATA
>CAYVWX010000155.1:880-7292 GCA_964455635.1 uncultured Lentimicrobiaceae bacterium
AACATACAAACAAGTCGTACTGCCACTGTTTAACGGATATACAGAGTGGCGGCACGACTAATTAAAACAAACAGGCTCAGCAGGATTTGTAAGCCTGCGATTACGTAAACATATTTTTTATAAACATACAAACAAGTCGTACTGCCACTGTTTAACGGATATACAGAGTGGCGGCACAACTTATGTAAGTGCTACCGGCCTCCGCCTAAAATCTAAGTAACATTTATTCGTTGTAATTAACCCTGCTGCATTTCTGAAGGGCTTCGGCAATCTCTTTGGGTTTAACGGGTTTACTTACAAAATCATCCATACCGGCAGCAAAGCAACGTTCCATGTCCTCTTTCATGGCATTTGCCGTCAGAGCCACTATACGGGGCCGTTTTTCAGGATACAATCTGTTTATCTCTTTTGAAGCCTGTAGCCCATCCATCTCAGGCATCTGCAAATCCATAAAAATAACATCGTAAGGCTGGCGTGCCACTGCCTCAAGTGCTTCAAGGCCATTAGCCACCACATCAGCCTGATAGCCTAATTTTTCAAGCAGTCTGCTGGCCACTTTTTGATTTATCAAATTATCCTCGGCAATTAATATGCGCAACGGATGGTCTTTTCCCATATCAAGAAAGGCTGAATTACCGGATTCCTTTTTCTTTATCACTACCCGGATATGCAAAACATCCAACAAAGTTTGCAGCAAAACATTCTTTTTAATGGGTTTTGTAAGGTAGGCATCAAACTTCACATCTTTCAACTGCATCTCTTTAACCGTTTGGTGCGATGAACTCAAAATGACAATGGGTGTACTTTTGTAATCATCAAGCTGCCTGACGGAACCGGAAAATTGCGCTCCATTCATTTCAGGCATTTCCATATCGGTAATAATAACATCGTAGGGCTTTTCTTTTTTATCAATCAGGTTCAAAGCCTCAAGTCCCGACTCGGCCTCATCGGCATCAATTTTCCACGAATCAAGCATAAGGCTCAACACCTTTCTGTTTGTAGCGTTGTCATCAACAATTAATGCACATTTACCATTAAGTTTTTCCGTTGAACCGTTAAATGGCTTCGGTGGTTTCTGATTTGACTTTTTCACCCAAATCTCAAAAAAGAAAGTAGTCCCTTTGCCCTCTTCACTTTCAAGCCAAATTTTTCCACCCATCATTTCCGACAATCGTTTACAGATGGCAAGGCCAAGCCCTGTACCTCCATAATATCTTGTTGTTGACACATCCACCTGGCTAAACGACTTAAACAGCTTATCCATTTTATCTTTTGGAATACCAATACCGGTATCCGCCACGGCAAACAGCAGCTTAACTTTATCTCCCTCTTCGCCGGTTTTTGAAACATGCACTTTTATTTCTCCCTTTTGGGTAAACTTAACGGCGTTGCTTAACAGGTTTACCACAATTTGACGCAGCCGTGTAACATCGCCCTCCACCATGGGAGGCACATCATTATCCATCACAAATGCAAGTTCAAGCTTTTTTTCGACAACCTTTGGAGCTATTAAATCCAAAGCGCCTTCCATGCTGGAACGAATTTCAAATGGTTGCTCTTCCAATTCCATTTTACCGGATTCAATTTTTGAGAAATCCAAAATATCATTAATAATGGTAAGCAACGAATCGGCACTAATACGAATGGTATCGACAAATCCTTTTTGTGCAGTATCAAGTTGGGTGGCTTCAAGCAAGCTGGTCATTCCGATAATGCCATTCATGGGTGTACGTATTTCGTGACTCATATTGGCAAGAAATGCACTTTTTGCCTTGCTTGCTTTTTCGGTTTGAACTTTTGCTTTGTTGAGCAGAATGTTGTTTGTAATGGCATGCCAATAAGCATAAAATTGTGCTCTGCCCTGTATGGTTAGATAAACATAAAAAAGAAGCAAAAGGCCTCCAATGATCGACATATGAGTATTACCCACTAAAAAAGAGGCAATTAAAGGTGGCACTACCATGCTCGAAATATACCAGACGAGCAGGTTTAATCGCGGCGACAATGCAGTAACGGCACCGGCAGCAATTCCTATTGTTATCATTAAAATAGTAGTGCTCGGAACCGAAAACTCGTATAAATAAGTAAAAATTGCTGCAGCCACTCCCCACGACAACGAAACGCCTATTGTCCCAATACGGAACGACCTTATCCACAACTTTTGTTTTCCTTTTTCCACAAGTTTTTTATATTCCAGTGTAAACAAAAACCTTAAAACATTAAAAATAACCTGCAGCGAAGCAAAAAATAAAAACAGATGTGGATGATCCCAATAGAAAGGTGTAATAAAAAATACCGCCGCAAGAATTAACATATAAGCCGGAGGGCCCGAAAGGCTGCGTTTGGAAAGTTCATGATACGAGCGTTCCAGAAGCTTTGCGTAAAGTTCACGGGTTAGCTCAGGGTGTAACTTGGAATAAAATTTTTCACCTGAATTTGACATACACTTTTTGGTTAAAAAAGGACAATGCTCAAAATTAACAAAAAAAAAGGTACGTGCAACAAGCAACAAAAATTAGATTTTGCAGTCTGCTTTACCCATACAGAACAAACAAAAAGCTAACGAACGACTACAAGCTTTTCGGCATACCGATGCTTTTCACTACTTAAACTCAACGTGTAAACTCCCGGCAAAAATCCGGACACATCAATGGATATTTTATTTGATGTAACGTTATGAAAAGAGTGCCTGTAAACAGTTCTGCCTGACAAATCAAAAATCTTTAATTGAAAAGCCGTTAATTTTTGAGGCATAACAACGCTAATATTTTGGCCGGCAGGATTAGGAAAAATGATTAGCTTTTTAAAAAGACTCTTCCTGTGCTCAACCGATGTAAGTACTGTGGCATCACCTCCAAAAAATTCCACTCCACCGCTAAAATTCCCGGCCAAAAGTTCAGGCTTGTTATCAACACAAATATTGTCCATGGTAACCGACGAACGCATGCCTCGGTCAGGATTAAAACTATTCAGTCCCAGTAAATTTCCCAGCCCATCCGACTCCGTAAAGGTACCGGTAAGATTCCCGTCGATGTTGGTAAAATAAAATATCTTTCCTGATTCAGAGCCGGTTACGAGAACGGTTTCACCATTACTTGACCGGTAGAACCACGGGCAGCTGTAGCCATAATACGAGAGGGAATAATCGGTTACATTTACCTTTCCCAAACTATCGGTTACAAACACAAAATCGGGGTTGGTGGCCGTGCCGTTGTTGTGATAATAGTTAATGTTTCCGTCCTGTTCGCCCACAATTAAATCAGGCAGTCCGTCTCTGTCCAAATCAAAAAGCTGAGGAGTACTGAATTTACCCACATCAATACCTGCATAATTTTTGGTTTTTGTCACCTCCGAGCCTGAAAACTCCACCAAAGTTAAAGTCCCTTTGCTGTTACCAACCACCATTTCATTTTTTCCATCGCCGTTAATATCGCCAAAAGCCGGAGCCACACCCACGAGGTTATCGCCATCGGAAAGAAATTTACCGAAATCCATGTCCACAGGCTTAAAAGAGGGATAGCCCCATGTTCCGGTATTTTTTAAATAAAAAACAGTTCCTTCGTAACGGCTGTGAAGGGTATAATATTGATCGTACCACGAACCTTTGTAGTAGCCATAATTTCCGATAAACAAATCGGCAAAGCCATCGTTATCCCAATCAAACAGCACGGGCATGGAGCCACTGCCCACGTCAATCATCCGGTCTTGCAAAAACGATTCTGTTGTCAACTGAAAATCAGGATTATTGTTCTCTCCATGGTTTAAATAAAGTAAAACACTGTGATAATTTTGTGAAATTGCAGCAGCCGGATCGAAAGGAGAAACGATCAAATCTTTTTTACCGTCGTTGTTCACATCAATATAGGCAGCTGCCGGCATCGAAAATAATCTGATTTTTTGCTGACTATCCGGAAAAAGCGTATCGTAAGCAGTGATGTACGCCTGCCCGGGTGTTCCGCCGTTTACAAGCGAAAACAACCCGGGATAATCCACATCGCCCAACAACAAATCTTTGTCGTTATCCCCATCTAAATCAAGCATTAAAAAAGTTGAACCCGTATGACGGTCGGGTCTGATACCCTGATTGTTTTCTACCCTCGAAGCAGAAACACAGGTATCTAAAAAAAGCTCGTTTGACTCATCACTTTCGGCAAAACTGCCCCAGCATTCTTCCGTTTTTTCAAAAATTAACGAATCGGCATTGCCATAGGTTTCCATCGACAGGTTTTTATGCATTTCCACAAACGAACCCAACCCCCAAAAAGTAAGAATGTCCAAATCGCCATCGTTATCCAAATCGCAAATAGCCGGATAATCGGCATAGGTAACCAATATATTAACCTCACCTCCACTGTTTAACGAAGTAAGGTAGGGATAAACTACCCGTTCAAATTTCAAGTTTTCGTTGGAAATATTTTTATAAACCATCATTCCGGCCCATCCGGGCGAATAGGTAAAAATATCGCTCTTCCCATCGTTGTTATAATCGGCAAAAATTGCCCAATCGAACAGTTGCGGGAAATCAGCCACATATTTCGCATCGAACTTATAATCAATTTTACCTTCCGTTCCGCTGTTGATAAAAGGCAAAATACGGTTGCCCTGCCTGTCGAATGCCACCAGATCTTTTATTCCGTCGCGGTTAATATCTATTTCGCCAAACTGCATGGAGTTCATGCCTCCCGCCCAGGGAGACAACATCGCAGAATCGCCCTTCAAAAACGAATGAAGATTTTGAGCCGTCAATATGACAGGCAAATACAACATAAATCCAAACAAAAACAACAATCGGAGTTTTGCAATTTTACGCTTCATTAAAATATTATTTTGAATTTTTAAAGATAGAATATTTTCACCATATACCCATCGGGAACTCATTTGAAAAACAAAAAACATTTAATGGTTACCATTAAGGTACCAAAATTGCTATTTTTGAAAAAAAAATAAAAATGGCTAAAGTATTAGTAGTTGATGACGAAGCAAGCATCAGGCGCGCGTTAAAAAACATTTTGGAGAGCGAACATTATGTTGTTGAGCAGGCTGCCACGGGAGAAGAAGCACTGGAAATAACAGAAAATGAAAATTTTGACGCCATCCTGCTTGACATTAAGATGCCCGGCATGGATGGCATGGAAGCACTTGAAAAGCTTTTAACCATCACGGAAGCGCCTGTTGTTATGATTTCGGGACACGGCACCATAGAAACTGCCGTTGAAGCCATTAAAAAAGGTGCTTACGACTTTATTGTAAAACCGCCCGATTTAAACAGGTTGCTTATCACCATTCGCAATGCCATCGACAAAAAAGACCTTGTTACTAAAACCCGTCAGTTGATAAAAGAGGTTGACAAAAAATATGAGATTGTTGGTGAGAGCCCTGCCATTAACCGGGTAAAGCAGATGATTTTAAAGGTTGCGCCAACCCATGCCAGAGTTTTAATAACCGGCGAAAACGGAACAGGAAAAGAACTTGTTGCCCGCCAAATACATTTGCAAAGTTTAAGGGCGCACGCACCTTTTACAGAAGTAAATTGCGCTGCAATACCGTCTGAATTAATTGAAAGTCAGCTATTCGGACACGAAAAGGGTTCCTTTACCTCAGCACATAAGATGCGAAAAGGCGATTTTGAATTATCAAACGGCGGCACCCTGTTTTTAGATGAAATAGGCGACATGAGCCTTTCGGCACAAGCGAAAGTTTTACGCGCACTGCAAGAAAACAAAATAACCCGTGTGGGCGGCGAAAAAGACATAGAAGTTGATGTACGCATTATAGCCGCAACCAATAAAAACCTTAAAGAGGCCATTAAAGCCGGGAAATTCCGTGAAGACCTCTACCATCGTTTAAGCGTAATTATTATTAAAGTACCGCCGCTCAGAGAGCGAAAAGAGGATATAACCCTTTTAGCAAAACATTTTACGCGTGAAATAAGCCTGCAGCAAGGCAAAGCACCTTTAAATATAACGGACGAAGCACTGACTATGCTTGAAAGCTTTTACTGGAGCGGCAACGTGAGAGAGTTGCACAATGTAATGGAAAGGCTTGTAATACTTTGTGATGGTGAAATAACAGCCAACGACGTTGACACCTTTGTAAAACCCCTGATGTTAAACTAACAAAGGTTACCCGTTACAGTAAAGGCTAAACACCGTAAGTTTCAACAATTTTTAAAACCCGATGCCCCTGGCACAAATATTGATGTTACCGTAAGGCATTACGTTTGTTTTTTAACTACTTTTGCACCCCTCTTTAAAAAGAGGAAGTTCATTGACATATGGGGCTGACTGGTTTTGACAGCAAGATGAATGGTTATGTAAGCATGCCGAGCCGTACGATAAAGCTCGTAAAACTGTGTCGTATTTTTACAATTGGCGAAAACAATTTTGCTCTCGCAGCCTAATCGAAGATTAGT
>CAYVWX010000156.1:0-7269 GCA_964455635.1 uncultured Lentimicrobiaceae bacterium
ATGGCCATGGCATCGTTTCCGTAGAGCCGTTTAATATTCATTCCACCCTTTACGTCCACATCAAAAACCACATGTTTTCCTTCGTTTCGCAATCGTTCCACTTCCGATATTAATGTTCCGTAAAACTGATTTTCATAAACCTCTTCCCATTCAACAAAGGCATTTTCACGAATTTTTCGTTTAAAGTCATCCACGGTTAAAAAATGATAATCTATGCCATCCACCTCCCCGGGCCTGATTTTCCGGCTGGTTGCCGAAACAGAAAAAGCCAATTCAGGTATCCTGCTCATCAGCCAGCGCACAATAGTGGTTTTTCCGGCTCCCGAAGGTGCCGAAAAAATTATTAGTTTTCCTTTCTGCACTTTGGTCATTTCTGCAACTATAAGATGTTAAACAACTGTTCTTTAATCTTTTCCAGCTCATCTTTCATCAGCACTACCATTTTTTGAATTTCGGCATGGTTGGCTTTTGAACCCAAGGTATTTATTTCGCGCCCCATCTCCTGAGAAACAAATCCCAATTTTTTTCCCGGCGATTCAAGGCTGTTAAGGGTCTCCATAAAATAGTCAAGATGTTTTTTCAGCCTCACCTTTTCTTCGGTAATATCAAACTTTTCCAAATAATATATCATCTCCTGCTCCAGCCTGTTGGCATCTGTTTCGGCATCGCCACCCCACTCTTCAAGCCGTTTGCGAATACGCGCTTTAACAATTTCGGGGCGTTCTTTTTCGTAAGGCTCCACTTTTGCAAGCAAGTTACCAATGGTGGCAATACGTTTTACAAGATCGTCCTGCAACACAGCCCCCTCTCCTATTCTGAAACGATCAACATTATGAATGGCATCGGTAATTCCCTGTAATATTTGCTTCCATTCATCAGGATTAGCCTCATTTTGATTTTGAACCATCACATCGGGCATTTTTATAATTGCAGGTAAAAAACCTGAAAAATCGGTTTGTCCCACCAATTGCGCCACGCTAACCATTTGATTGTAATAGTGTTTGGCCAGCTCCTGATTGATAACCGGTGCGGCAAGGCTTCCGGTACTCTCGGATTGGATGCTAAAATCTATTTTTCCCCTTTGCAGTTGCTTGCTTAGTAGCGACCTCAATGCAGGTTCTTTATCGCGAAACTCCTGAGGAATTCGCAAATTTATATCCAATTGCTTACTGTTCAAGGTACGTATTTCAACGGTAATTTTCCGAAAAGAGGTTTCAATCACCTCTTTTCCAAATCCGGTCATCGATTTTAACATGCTTTCAAATTCAATTTATAAATAAAATGATAAAAGTAAATTAAATCCTAAAAGTAAACATGATTTGAGGTTGTTTTTTATAAGCCGGAAAAACATACAGCACCTCAATTCCGAAAACAGGTGAAAAATAATGTCCGATTTTGCTAATTTAAAAGCAATGCAGCAATATCCTTAAAATGATAAAAGCCAAACATATCGCCGGCGGTAATAAACACCACCACCACAATTACCCATTTTACAAACACCACCCCTCTTTTAACAGCCATCCGCGAAGCTGTCAACGCTCCAATTACATTTCCAATGGCAAGCACCAGGCCGTAAAGCCAGTTTATCTGTCCGTAATATAAAAACACAAGCAGTGTAAACGGTGCATAAGCCAGCACAATAAACACTTTAACGGCGTTGGCTTTTACCAAATCGAAACCTGCTCCCAACACAATACCTGCCAGCAAAAAATAGCCCACTCCCATGTGGATAAACCCGCCGTAAATACCGATAAAGAAAAAGACAACATAAACTTTCCAGTTCAAAGGTTTTTCGACCACCTGCGCCCTGCCGTAAATATATTTTTGAGGTTTATACAAAATAAACACCAACATAATAAGCATAATAACCCCGATGGCTTTTTCAAAAATATCCTCTCTGATATCAACAGCGAGCCACGACCCGAGTACGGCTCCGGGAACAGCGGCAATAGAAAGATAAAGTGCCTTGCGAAGCGGTAATATTTTTTGTTGCCGAAAACTTGTGGTTGCCGTTAAAGTTTGAATGGTTATGGCAATACGATTGGTACCGTTTGCAATTCCGGGGGGCAGGCCCAGCATCATTAATATGCTAAGCGAAATAATGCTGCCGCCTCCGGCAAGGGTATTGATAAACCCCACCAACAATCCGGCGGAAATTAAGGTAACCACTTCTGCCCAGGCCATAATGCTATTGTACTATTTGATTTAAAATGCTGATAAGTTTATCGATTTTAAACGGCTTTGAAATGTAGTTATCCATTCCGGCGGAGAAGCATTTTTCGGCATCTCCCTGCATGGCATTGGCCGTTAAAGCAATGATGGGAATATGTGTGTTTAACGATTCTTCTATTTTTCTGATTTCTCTGGTGGCTCCGTATCCGTCCATTACAGGCATCTGAATATCCATTAAAATAACATCAAAAGATTGTTTTTTAAACAACTCGACAGCCTCAAGCCCGTTGTTGGCAAGGGTTACCTCCATTCCTGCTTTTTTCAGGCTAAAGGAGCTTATTTTTTGGTTGATAAGATTGTCTTCAACTACCAGAACACTGATTTTTTTACCTTCAAGTCGGTTAATTTGTTTGGCCGGTTTCTCTTGTTCGGTTTTTGGAGCAACACCCTCTTTAAAACAGGCTGTAAACCAAAATGTTGAACCCGAACCCTGCGTACTTTCAACACCTATTTCTCCTCCCATCATTTCAGTCAACAGCTTTGAAATGGCAAGCCCCAGCCCTGTACCTTCGTATTGTTTGGTTGAGGACGGGTCAAGTTGCGAAAAGCTCTGAAACAGCTTTCGTTTTTTAGCTTCAGGTATTCCAATACCCGTATCTTCTACCGAAACTTTAATTTTATTTTTCCCGTTTACAATGCCAACCTGCTCAACCGAAATTTTAATTTGTCCTTTTTCAGTGAACTTAATGGCATTATTAACAAGATTTAGCACCACCTGTTTAAACCGGTATTCGTCGCCATTAACATAATCAGGAATGTTTTTATCGAAATTAACATAAAGAAGCAGTCCCTTTTCCTCGGCCCGGCGCGATAAAATATCGTATATTTCTTTGATGGGTTTATCAAGGCGGAAATCTTTGTTAATAAAATTAATTTTTCCGGCTTCAATTTTTGAAAAATCGAGTATATCGTTAATAAGCACCAACAGGTTTTCGCCCGAAGTAGAGAGTATATTTACAATATCTCTCTGTTTTTTAGTAAGTTTTGTTTCGTTTAAAATTTGAGCCATACCTAAAATTCCGTTTAACGGGGTGCGTATTTCGTGGCTCATATTGGCCAAAAACTGACTTTTGGTTTTTGTACCTTCTTCGGCCTGTATTTTGGCTTTTTTAAGGGCTGCCTCGTAAATTTTATTGCTGGTAACATCCCATGATATACCCACCAGTCCAATAATTTTATTTTGATTATTTTTTACCGGAGCAAGGTTTGTGTTTAGCCACAGTGTTTTATTGTTTTTTCTTAGTTTTTCGGAAATATTATAAGCTTCAACCCCTTGCTCCAACACCTTTTTTTCGTGCATACTGTAATTGTTAAACAACAAATGACTAAAGGTTAAGTTTTGCAGGGTTTTACCAATAATTTCATCTTCAGGTAAATCGATAAAGTCGGTAAACGACTTATTAACCAGCACATAACGATATTGGGTGTCTTTAAAAAAAACAAAAGCGGGAATGGTGTTCAGTAAAATATTTAACTCATCAGCACGCAAACGCGATTCTTCAATTACTTTGTGTAGATCGTCAGATGTTTTAATAAGTAAAGAGTTGATGATATTTTTATCTTTTAAATATTTTTTCAGCTGAAAGCTCTTAACAATATCTCGTTGTTGGAGTTTATGTATATCGGCAGCGATTGACGGTTTCAGTTTTTCAAAATCATCAAAAGATTTAATACTTTTAATCTTATCACTTAAATCATCAAACAAGTTTCCCATATATCAGTTATTTTACCTCTTTAATAGAGACCAATGTATAAGTTTGATTGTAAAAGTCGCAGGCTTTACCCGGATTGGTTCCAATTTCGCCATAAGTAAAAAAGCCGGCAACGGGAACATTCCATTTGTCAATTACCAATTTAATTTCATCTTCCACCATGGGGCCCAGTGCCAAATGGCGAGCCACGCACGAAAACAGCAGAAACATATCCGACTCGGGATGTTTATCGGCAAAATCCAGCACTTTTGACTTGGTACTTTCGATAACCTCAAATCCGGGAGAGCTTGAAAACATGACGGTACTTCCTTCGGGAACCGAGCCGGCAAACAGCAGACTTCTGTCGTTTTTATCAATGCCGGTAACAGCTCTAAGGGCATCTATATTATCCTCTCTTTTAATGAGAAGGGGGTATTCAAGCCCAATAGCAGGCATATCATCAACATCAATATTCAGGTATTCGAGGTAAACATCCAGCGCCGGTTTATTATCTACCGTATAAACAACATTGCCTTTCGACTTGGTAATGGTAAGGTTCATCCCGAGTCCAACCCATCCTGATGTTGCCATACCGGAGAGGTTAACTTTAGTACTGTCGAAAACCACCACCACTGCACCTCGATTGGAAACTTTATTTTCATCAAAAACAAAAGTTTCAACAAATTTACCATCATCGCCGGCCAAACCGCCAAACATCAACAAATTATTCCCTGCGGTTTCTTTTATACCTTCCACAAAGCGCTGCCCGTCCAAATCGAGCCCGCCGGCACCAATTATTACCGCAGGTTTACTAAACTGTTTTTTAATAAAAACACCCGTTTGCTTCCCAAAATCATACGAATCCGTATTGGTCCTTTCAAAAAGTTGTGTTTTAAAGCTTTCGGGATTAAGGTCAACAAGGGCAAACACTCCGGCCTTGTCAAGAACTTTGTTTTCGGTATTGTTAAACAGCAGTTCGCCGCTGGATGTTTCTCCAAAAAGTTTTATCTTATTCTTTTCAAATTCTTTTGACACATCTTCCAAGGGAAATTCAACGGAAAGAAAAGCAAATGCCAAAGTGGGTTTGAAATGATTGTTTTCAAGCAGAGCTGATAATTTATTTTTAAACTCATCGAAGTTACCGGCAGAGAATGACTGTGTTTTCATAGCATATATATTTTATTCCAACAAATTTAAGGAAAAAAACAATACCAATTATTTATTCAATGCTGTATCTGCTTCACGTGTTTTAAGTCCGTCCCACCCCTGTGCTTTCAGGTCGATTGCCTGATTATCGGCGGTAATAAGCCGTTTGCCGTTTTCAGGCTCGGTCATGTATCCAATTACAGCCACCTCTTTTATTTTTGAAACCTTTTCGTAATCGCTTTGCTTAATGGTAAAAAGCAATTCATAATCTTCGCCGCCGTTAAGGGCAGCCACTGTCGGCACAATTTTAAACTCACGAGCCACATCAAAGGTTTGTTGGTCGATGGGAAGTTTTTCTTCATAAATCATGCAGCCGGTGTTTGAGTTTTTGCAAAGATGCATCACTTCGGAAGCCAGTCCGTCGGAAACATCAATCATGGAAGTGGGTAAAACATCGTTTTCATGGAGCCGGTCAACAACATCAATTCGTGCTTCGGGCTTAAGCTGTCGCTGAATAATGTAGTCGTTGCCGGTTAACTGAGGTTGCATGGCAGGATTAGCCTGAAAAACAAGCTTTTCTCGTTCCAACACCAGCAAGCCTATGTAGGCAGCACCCAAATCGCCGCTAACACAAATCAAATCGCCTTGCGATGCCCCCTTGCGATAGGCAATATCAGGTTTTTTAACTTCACCGATTACGGTAACAGATATAAACAGGCCTGCTTTTGAGGAGGTTGTATCACCCCCCACAAAATCGACCTGATAAAGTTTACAGGCCATTTTAATTCCCTCGTAAAGCTCTTCAAGAGCTTCTACAGTATATTTTGCCGATATGCCCAATCCCACCACAATTTGTTTGGGCTTTCCGTTCATGGCAACCATATCGGAAAAATTAACAATGGCCGATTTATAGCCCAGGTGTTTAAGGGGTGTGTAAGTTAAATCGAAGTGCACTCCTTCAATAAGCAGGTCGGTTGAAACGAGGGTATAAAATCCGGAGCGTCCCTGTAAAACGGCTGCATCGTCGCCAACTCCCTTAACAGTTGTTTTTTGAGTTGTTTTAAAATCAGCGGTAAGTGCATCAATCAGGCCAAATTCTCCCAGCTCTGAAACTGTGGTCAATTTTTCGCTATTCATTGTATATCTGTTTTTGGATATCTTAAAATAAATTTTCAAACGTTACAAAGGTAGCCATAATGTTAAATTGGCTAAAACTAAAAAACCCCTGCCTTTTAAAAGACAAGGGTAACAGTACCTTTTTATTCAAAACCGGAACAATCCGGAAAGAAAATGCTAAGCTTTGGCTGCTTCTACCACCAGTTTTCCTTTATAGTAAAGGTCGCCGTCAACGTAGTAAGCACGATGATAAACATGAACCACACCGGTTGTAGGGCAAGTAGCCAGTTGAGGGGCTGTTGCTTTATAGTGCGTTCTTCTTTTATCTCTTCTGGTCTTCGAAATTTTTCTTTTAGGATGTGCCATTTTATTATGTTTTAACTGTTACTAATCAAGTTTAATATCTTTTAAAGCAGCCCAACGCGGGTCAGACACTGCTTTACTGTGTTTATCAATTTGTTCAAGCATTTCGATGTTACAGGTGCTGTTCCCTTCATCATCATCAGGATGAACATGTTTTAAAGGAAGCAATAAAACAATGTATTCGTAAAAATAATGGGTCAGGTCGAAAGTTGCCTGCTCAAACGGAATGGTAATAATTTCGTCGGAAACCTCTTCGGGCGCTTCACCAAATTTAACAATCAGCTTAAAACTACCTTCCACCGGCTGGGCATATTGCTCCAAACACCTGTCGCAAATCAAATCGACATAACCGGTAAACGAAAAGTTAAAAATAAGCATGGTTGACTCTTTAATAAGTTCAACATTAGCCCCTACATTTCCACCGGTTATTTCGGAATACGAAAGCTTTTTAAAGAACGAACTACCAATTTCAAAATCAAATGGATGAGTTCCTAAACCCAGTCCCTTAAAAGGAATCTCAAAATCATTACCATCTCGCTTTTTCATCCACTGCTCTTCTAAAATCGGGCGGCAAAATTAGTTACAATTCTTTTTATAAACAAATTTATGTTAAAGCTTTTTTTGTTTTAGCCATTTTTACCAACAAACATAAGGTTTTACAAAATTTTATTCGTACTTTTAGGCATTCCAAACTACATGAGCCATGAAACGAAAAAACAAT
>CAYVWX010000157.1:0-7204 GCA_964455635.1 uncultured Lentimicrobiaceae bacterium
AAAAAAAGTCCCTCACGGAAATCGTGAAGGACTTTTTTATTCTCAAACTTGAAAAAGGGCTATTTTTTTTCACCTTTTTCCATTTGTGATTTCAGGTTAGCAAGACTGGAGATATCACCCAGTGTGGTTTTTTCAACTTTTTCGTTAAGTTTTTTAACCGACTGGTTGGTATGCTTTTTATCTGCTTTGGCTTTGTTTTCGTCAGCTCTTTTAGCAGCTCTTGCATCTTCTTCAAAAATACGGGTGTGCGAAATAATAATCTTTTTGTTTTCTTTTGAAAATTCGATTACTTTAAATTCGGTTTGCTCGTCAACTTTAACGGTTGATCCGTCTTCTTTTTTCAGATGGCGGGCAGGGGCAAAGCCTTCAACACCGTAGGGAAGGGCAACAATGGCACCCTTGTCGTTGGCACTGATAACGGTTCCCTGATGAACAGAACCTACTTCAAACACTGTTTCAAACACATCCCATGGATTTTCTTCCAGTTGTTTGTGTCCTAAACTTAATCGACGGTTTTCAACATCAACATCCAACACAACAACATCTATGTTTTCGCCAATTTTGGTAAACTCGGCAGGATGCTTGATTTTTTTAGACCATGACAGGTCGCTGATGTGGATTAATCCGTCAACGCCCTCTTCAATTTCTACAAAAATACCAAAGTTGGTAAAGTTGCGAACCGAAGCGGTGTGTTTGCTTCCAACAGGATATCTTTCGCTGATTTTTTCCCAAGGATCGGGAATAAGTTGTTTCATGCCCAACGACATTTTACGCTCATCGCGGTCGAGGGTAAGGATAACAGCTTCCACTTCGTCGCCAACTTTCAGGAAGTCTTTGGCGGTACGCAGATGTTGCGACCACGACATTTCAGAAACATGAATTAAGCCTTCTACGCCGGGAGCAATTTCGATAAATGCACCGTAATCGGCAATAACAACCACTTTACCTTTTACTTTATCACCAATTTTTAGATTGTTGTCAAGCGAATCCCATGGGTGAGGTGTAAGTTGTTTGAGGCCAAGGGCAATACGTTTTTTGTTTTCGTCAAAGTCGAGGATAACCACCTTGAGTTTCTGATCCAGTTCAACAATTTCATCGGGATGGTTAATGCGTCCCCACGAAAGGTCGGTAATGTGAATCAGGCCGTCAACGCCACCCAGGTCGATAAACGCTCCGTAGGAGGTAATGTTTTTAACGGTTCCTTCAAGCACCTGACCTTTTTCGAGTTTGGCAATAATCTCAATTTTTTGAGCTTCCAACTCGTCTTCGATAAGTGCTTTGTGCGAAACCACCACGTTTTTAAATTCGTGATTGATTTTAACCACTTTGAATTCCATGGTTTTGTTAACAAAAACATCGTAATCGCGGATGGGTTTAACATCAATTTGCGATCCGGGCAGGAAAGCATCGATGCCAAAAACGTCAACAATAAGGCCACCTTTGGTGCGCGATTTAACAAAACCGTTAATGATTTCATCTTTTTCATGAGCTTCGTTAATGCGATCCCATGAACGTAAAATGCGTGCTTTTTTATGTGAAAGAACCATCTGGCCGTTGGTATCTTCCTGGTTTTCAACATAAATATCAACTACATCGCCAATTTTTAAATCGGGTTTGTAACGAAATTCGTTGAAAGGAAGTACACCGTCCGATTTGTAACCGATGTTAACAACCACTTCGCGGCTGTTGATGGAAACAATGGTTCCCTGAATCACTTCGTGTTCGGTAATCGAACCTAAGCTTCTTGTATAGAGTTCTTCAAGCCTTTTTCTGTCTTCAACTGAATAGGCATCCTCTTTTTTATTGAGTGCATCCCAATCAAATTCTTCGGGCTCTTCTTTTTTTACCTCTTCGGCAGCAGCTTTGGCAACAGGTTCCTCTGCAGCAGCTTCTTCAGCAGAAGTTTCTTCAACAGCTTCTTCAGCAACTTCTTCAGCAGGTGCCTCTTCAGCAGCTTCAACAGGAGCTTCTTCTTTGGGTTCTGCAACTACTTCTTTTGGGGTTTCGGCAGCAGTTTCTTCTACTTTTTCAGTAGTTTCTTCAGCTTTAACTTCGGGGGTAACTTCGCTTTTCACCTCTTCCTTTTCAGGATTGGTGATGTTTTCTTGGTTTTCTGACATTTAGAAAATCTTGTGTTTCCTGATCATTGTCCGAAAAGATGACCGCAGAAACGGGTTTAACTTTATTTATTAATTTGATTTTAAGATTTTGGGAAATAATTAATTAAACCAAAATACGGACCTCTTAAAATCGGGCTGCAAAGGTAATGTTTTTCCTGAAAATAATAAAATTGGTAATGAAAATATTTATTTGTGCGGTCAATGACTCGTATTGGCTTGTAAAATAATGATTTAACCGGCTTTGACAAGTGGTTTAAATCAATAAATTTTGTTTGAGGATATGCATCATCTCGGTTTGAATTTCTTTTGCTTTGGCTGCTGCAGCCGAGGCAAAGTCGGCATCGTTCGATGCATATATTATTCCTCTTGACGAGTTGACCAGCAATCCGCAGCTTTTGTTTAGGCCGTATTTGGCTACCATTTGCAAATTACCTCCCTGTGCGCCTACGCCGGGGACCAAAATAAAATGGTTGGGGATTATTTTTCTGATACCGGCAAGCGCTTCGGCTTTGGTGGCACCTACAACAAACATAAGCTGATTGTGTCCGGCCCGGGCTGCTGATGTTTCCAAAACCTCCTCATAAAGTTTTTTTCCTTTTTTATTTTCAAAAAACTGAAAATCGGCAGCACCCGGGTTTGAGGTTAATGCAAGCAAAACAGACCATTTATCGTGGTATTTCAAAAAAGGCGAAAGCGTGTCGTAACCCATGTAGGGCGAAAGGGTTACAGCATCAAAATCCATGGTTTCGAAAAAGGTTTTTGCGTACATGGCCGAAGTATTTCCTATGTCGCCTCGTTTGGCATCGGCAATTAAAAATACGGGTTGGCTGAGCGATCTGATATATTCAACGGTTTTTTGAAGGCTTAATAAACCTTCCGGCCCAAGTGCTTCGTAAAATGCCACATTGGGCTTGTAAGCAACGGCATAAGCAATGGTAGCGTCAACAATGGCTTTGTTAAAAGCAAAAACAGCATCTTCTTCCTGTAACAAAAAGGGAGGAATTTTGTTTATATCGGTATCAAGACCCACGCATAAAAACGACTTTTTTTGTTTGATAAGGTTGAAAAGTTGTGCGTGGTTCATCATTTATAGTTTTTAGCGGCCATTGTGTTACTTGTCCACCTCTTCTTTAAGTCTTTCGGCATTTTCGGCCATTTGCAGCTTGTCGATTATTTCCTGAATATCGCCGTCGATTATGGCATTCAGGTTGTAGAGCGTAAGGTTTATCCGGTGGTCGGTAACCCTGCCTTGCGGCCAGTTGTAGGTTCTTATCTTTGCTGAACGGTCGCCGGTGGAGACCATGGTTTTTCGTTTGGATGAAATTTCATCGAGATATTTGGCATATTCGCGTTCGTATAAACGGCTGCGCAATACTTTCATGGCTTTGGCCAGATTTTTTATCTGCGACTTCTCATCCTGACAGGTAACCACAATGCCCGTTGGGATGTGGGTAAGTCTGATGGCACTGTAGGTTGTGTTAACCGACTGTCCTCCGGGGCCCGACGAACAATAGGTGTCCTTGCGGATGTCTTTATCGTGAAGTTCGATGTCGAACTCGTCTGCTTCCGGCAAAACGGCTACCGAAGCTGCCGAGGTGTGAATACGTCCCTGGGTTTCGGTTTTGGGTACTCGCTGTACACGATGCACTCCCGATTCAAATTTCATGATGCCATAGGCACCGTCGCCGGTAACATTAAAAACAATTTCTTTAAAACCTCCCGAAGTGCCTTCGCTGATGCTGACAATATCAACTTTCCATTTTTTACCCTCACAAAACTTTTGATACATTCTAAAAAGGTCGCCTGCAAAAATACCGGCTTCGTCGCCACCGGTTCCGGCTCGTATTTCCACAATGGCATTTTTGCTGTCCTGCGGGTCTTTCGGAATCAAAAGTAACCTGATTTCTTCCTCCAGCTTTTCTTTTTTCGGAATCAGCTCTTCCAGTTCCTCCTTTGCCATTTCTCTGAATTCAGGGTCTTTTTCGGTATCTAATACTTCTTTGGCATTTTCGATGTTGCCAATAATATTTTTATACTTTTTGTACGTGTTAACAATGGGTTCAAGTTCGCGGTAATCTTTGTTAAGCTTAACAAATCGTTTAACGTCCGACATTACATCGGGATCGTTCATTTGTTCGCCAATTTCCTCCCATCTGTTCTTTATTATTTCCAGTTTGTCTAAAATTTCCACGGCTTTATTATTTTAGTTGCAAAGATATAAAAATAGTGCTTACCCTTTTTTTGTCCATAAGCTCATGCAAAAGTCACATTATTCATATTCACCAATAAATGCCAAAATTTTAACCTAAATAAATTTCAAAAATACTTTTTCAAAATTCTGCTAAAAATCAATTATCAACCATTAATAAATGTTACTTTTGTGAGGTGAAACCAATTAATAGATAATACAATGGAAAACAAGCAGGTAATTGATATTTTAAAAGAAGCCATTTTGCTGGAGCGCAGGGGTAAAGCTTTTTACACACAAGCTGCCCGTAACTCGGAAAGTAAATCGGCTAAAAAGATTTTTGAGATGATGGCTGAAGAAGAGGACGAACACATTGCGTTTTTGTCGAAGCAGTTTAAAAATTATGTTGAAAATCACGAATTTTTAACCGACTTTGAACATCATGAAGAGGATGGAACTGCTCAGGAAATTTTAACGGAACAGATTAAAAAAGAGATTGATGCGGCAAGTTTTGAAGCAGCAGCTATTTCGGCTGCCATCGATTTTGAAAACCGTGCCATAGCAGTTTATTCGTCACGTGCCGACGAGGCCACCGACCCCAAAGAAAAAGAGATGTACCGCATGCTGGCCGAATGGGAGGGGGGGCATCACCACCTGCTGTTCAAGCTAAATGAAGATTTAAAAGAGCAAATTTGGAACGACAACAATTTTTGGCCGTTTTAAATTAATTGTTCTTATTTTTTTCCGAAGTTGTTTAAAGTTCAAAAAATGACACTTAATAATGTTTTTGTAAATTAACTTTAAACAACTTCTTTATATAACCATGTTGTGCTTCATGCAGAGAAACCTATTTCAGTTCTAAAAATAAAAATGAAATATGAATGTAGGCAGTTTTAGAAAAACTACAAAAAACAAGTAAGGAAGCATTATATTTTATAAATAACTCTGTATCTTTGTGAAAATAAATACTTTAATGTTTTCCTGACCTCGGGAAAACATAAAACACTTAATTATTATTGTATTATGAAAATTGAAATAATCGCAAAATATCATAAATCTTTTGAACAATATGTTCATTATGAAAATGATACAGAGTATTGGTTAGCTCGTGAATTACAAGAATTATTAGGTTACAAAAAGTGGGAAAATTTCTCTAAGGTTATCGAAAAAGCCATTATCGCCTGTGAAAATTCCGGACAGGATAAAGATGACCATTTTCTTGGAGTTACTAAATTGGTTGACATGCCAAAAGGAGGGACAAAAAGTATTGATGACATAATGCTTACGCGCTATGCTTGTTATCTTATTACTCAAAATGGTGATCCAAGAAAAGAAAAAATTGCTTTTGCCCAAAGTTATTTTGCATTACAAACTCGTAAACAAGAATTATTAGAAAAACGCATTAATGAAATAGAAAGAGTAAGAGCAAGAAAGAAATTAAGCCAAACAGAAAAAGAATTATCCGGCATATTGTATGAAAGAGGTGTTGATAATAAAGGATTTGCTCGTATAAGAAGTAAAGGTGACCAAGCCTTGTTTGGTGGAATGGCAACTAATATGATGAAATTTAAATTGTCCGTTCCAAAAAACCGTCCTTTGGCTGACTTCCTTCCGACTATAACAATAAAAGCCAAAGACTTTGCAAATGAGATTACAAATTTCAATGTGCAAAAAGAAGACATGAAAGGAGAAGAAAGAATCACAAAAGAACATATAAAAAATAATGCCGGAGTTAGAAAATTGCTTAAAGAAAGAGGAATAATTCCTGAAAATTTACCACCTGAAGAAGATATTAAGAAAGTTGAAAGGCGATTAAAATCAGAGGATAAAAAACTATTAAAAGGTACCAAAAAATTGGAGAATAGGAAATAATAAAAAGCACGAAAACACAACAATGTATATAAGACATTGGGCGCGTGACAGTTAAATTGTAATATTGTGAATATAAATAAACAGTGTAGTAAATTGAAAGTCAGGTGATTTAAAACGTCCAACGCTTCATAAACAAAACCGTTCTAATTCATTTTCCTCACGTTTGTGGTTTTTTTGTTAATCAGGAGTAATTTAGAATAAAACAATTTGTTTATTGAACATTAGTTCAATAAATTTGCCGCTCAAATTAACAAACCATGTCACCACGGCCTAAACGACAACGAAGAATAAACGAGCCTCCATCTGTTACAGGTTTTATTCCTGATGACGGAGATTTCGATTCCAACGACATCATCGTGCTTTTTTATGAAGAGTACGAAGCTGTTAAGCTTGCCGATTATCGTGACCTGCCGCAATTGGAAGCATCAAAAATTATGGAAGTGTCGCGGCCCACTTTTACCCGCATTTACAATTCGGCCAGAAAAAAAATTGCACGTGCCTTTATAGAGCATAAGCATTTAATAATAGGGGGAGGCGATGTGGTTTTCAACGATAAATGGTATTTATGTAATCACTGCGAATCGGTGTTTAAGTTGCCTTCGTCAGGCGATGGCGAGGTTCAGTGTCCGGTTTGTCGGGACAGCGATATTATTGAAATACAGGATGCTGACATTAAAAAACGCTCGTTCAGAGGGCATCGTGGCCGAGGAAGACGCGGGGGTGGGGCAGGAAACGAACCCGGTAACTGCATCTGCCCCAAGTGTAATTATTCGGTAGTGCATGTGGCAGGGGTTCCGTGTAGCAGCCAACTTTGTCCCCACTGCAACATCCGGATGATTCGAGAAAATTCATATCATCATAAAAATATTATTAACAAAAGAAAACCATAAAATGATGAAACGTCCATGATTAGCAAGTTAAGCACACAGAAGCATGATTATATTCTCCGGACGAGCGTAATATTTATAGCCTCGGGTGTTAACCCGGGGTAAAGAAAAACCCGAGACCCGTTTTGGCGTGATTT
>CAYVWX010000158.1:0-7196 GCA_964455635.1 uncultured Lentimicrobiaceae bacterium
GCAAGCAAAAATCATGACAAAACAAAAACACAGTATATCAAGCATTTACAAAATTATAAACACATGAAATACGAACGAATATTGTTAAAGCTTAGTGGTGAAGCCCTGATGGGAAACAATAACTACGGCATCGACCCGGAAACATTATCAATTTACTGCGAGCAGATAAAACAGGTGGCTGACAGCAAAGTGCAGGTGGCCATTGTTATCGGGGGCGGAAATATTTTCAGAGGACTGCAGGGCGCTGCCCAAGGCTTCGACAGGGTGCAGGGCGATTACATGGGCATGCTTGCAACGGTGATAAACTCCATGGCACTGCAGGCAGAGTTGGAAAAGCAGGGTGTCGCCGTTAAATTGCTGTCAGGTTTAAACATCGATCCCATTGCCGAAAGTACCAGCGGCAGGAAAGTCCTTGAGAATCTTAATAACGGAAAAGTTGTAATTATTGCAGGGGGTACGGGCAATCCGTTTTTTACCACCGATTCGGCTTCCGCGCTGCGCGCTGTTGAAATTCATGCCGATGTGTTGCTAAAAGGTACCAGAGTTGACGGCGTTTATACCGCTGATCCTGAAAAACACCCCGATGCAGTAAAATACAACAGCCTCACATTCGACGAAGCATATCAAAAACAACTTAAAATTATGGATATGACGGCGTTTACCCTTTGTCGCGAAAACAACCTGCCCGTTTTGGTGTTTGATATGAATACCAAAGGAAATTTGTTAAAGGTAGTTAGTGGCGAAAACATCGGTACTTTGGTATCCAACTAAACTTTTTTGTTTTGCCGGCAAAAAAACACATTACCGTTTACGGGTGGGCTGTTATTGTAATAATGGTTTTTGCAGCAATATTACGCTTTTGGAACTACGGCTCTATTCCCTTTATGCATGATGAGTTTAGTGCCTTATTTCGTACCTGGTATCATTCCGTCAGCGACCTTATCGAGATAGGTGTTAAGCAAAACGACAGCCATCCCGCCGGTGTGCAGCTGTTTATTTATTTCTGGATTAAACTGTTTGGTATTTCAGAGCCGGGCCTTAAGTTTACTTTTACCTTGCTGGGATTGGGCTCTGTTTTTATGTCGTGGCTTATAGCCCGCACTTGGTATAACAAAAATACAGCCCTGTTTACCGCCGCATTTATGGCGATTACACAATACAACATTTTTTACAGCCAGCTGGCACGGCCTTATGCGCCGGGACTGTTTTTTTCGCTGGTGGCAGTTTGGTTTTGGTCGAAAGTGGTGTTTAACGAAAATCTCAAAAAACAAGATTGGCTGTTTTTTGTGCTTTTTGTCGCCATAAACAGTTACATCCATGCTTTTACACTATTCTTTAACCTGCTCATGGCTGTTACAGGCCTGCTGTTTGTAAGAGGCCGCAGATTGAAAAACTATTTGTGGGCAGGCCTTGCCGTATTATTGCTCTATTTGCCTGGAGTTCCGGTATTTATGGCACAGTTGGGACGTGGCGATATTGGAGGTTGGCTGTGCAAACCAAATCCCGGATTCTTGTCCGGTTATTTTAATTACATATTCCACTTTTCCAGTTGGTTTTTCGTTACAACCGTTGCCGTTACAGCCTTTCTTTCAATAAAGTATTTCAACTCCTCTAAAAGCCTTAACAAATTCCGAATCATAGGGCTTACCTGGTTTGTCGTTACCTTTGCCGTGGCTTATGGCTATTCGGTGCTTCGCAGCCCCATTATACAATATTCAACACTGCTGTTTGTGTTTCCTTTTTTGCTCATGGCCTTCTTTTCGTTCTTCGATAAGCTTCCCATCGGTACCGCTCTTTTAAGTGTGGCAATGATTACTTTTACCGGACTTTTTACCCTGATATTTGTGCGTTTGCATTATGTTGAAATGTATAAACAGGGCTTCGACCGGATTCCGTTAAATGTAATTTCTGACTTAAAACAATACCATCATCATCAAGTTGCAGTGGTGTTGCAGGCACCCGATGATAAAATGTTTGATTATTATTTTAACAAATACAACCGGAAACCTGATTATTTAAAACTTGAAAAGAAAAATAACTTTCCGGAAATAAAAGAGTCTTTAAAACAACAGAATGCTGATATAGTGCTTTTTGGTATGGCCGATTATGCTCCATTCCAATACCTCGAAGCTTTGAAAGAAAAGTACCCTTACGTTGTTAAACATAAAGCCTGGTTCAATTCGGAATATTGGGTGTTGACCAAAAACAGACTTCTTTCACGCACTAAAAATCGTGAGGATATAATAGCAGTAAGTTCACCGGTTTCATTTCGTATTTCCGAAAACAGTAAATATGGTCAATCAATAGAAATTAGTCTCGACACAATGGCATTGCAGCAAAATAGTGTACTTTTTGTAAAAGCAATAATTAAAAGCAGTAAGGTTACACCTGATGCCCGTTTGGTAATTGACTGGCGCGATTCGGCGGATAATGCTGTTTTCTGGTCGGCCTCTCCGTTTAAAGATTTTACTTCTCCCGATACATCATTTGTTGTAACTTCAACTGTCCGCATCCGCGATATACAGGCTCACCCTGATACGGGAACCGTTAAATTTTACATCTGGAAAAAAGATAAATCGGTTATCAATGTTGAAAAAATTAAAGTAGGCATCACATCAATTTTTCCGGTGGAGATGGGGTTGTATGAGCCTATTTAGGCTTTTGGTAAACCAACTTAAATTTCATGCATAAAATCAGGGAAATTTTGTTTTATAAGATTTTATTGTATTTTTATCCATTCTAAACAAGAAAATTTCTAATTCCGGATGATTATTTATATCTCCAAAGGGGAAGTAGATTTTAACCTTGGAGTTCAACCCGGGGTTAGGGCAAAAATCATGATAAAATATAAAACATACGCAAACAATAAAATTCAAAAATAAAAACATATGAACCATAAAACAGGCTTTTTTGCGAACATTAAAGGCGATTTTCTGGGTGGCATTACTGCCGGTATTGTAGCCCTGCCTTTGGCACTTGCCTTTGGCGAACAAACCGAATTGGGTGCGGTGGCAGGCCTTTACGGAGCTATTGCGCTTGGCATTATAGCAGCCTTGTTTGGCGGTACAAAAACACAAATTAGCGGGCCTACGGCTCCCATGACCGTTGTGGCCGCCGTGTTAATAATGGAAGCAATAAAAGAGCTTGGAGGGCTGCAACAGGCCATGCCGGTTATTGTGGCTTCATTTGTGCTCACAGGAATAATTCAGGCCGTACTCGGTCTGTTAAAATTGGGTAAATACATTAAATACATTCCCTATCCTGTTGTGTCGGGTTTTATGAGTGGTATTGGAGTTATCATAATTGTAACCCAGATTTTTCCTTTCTTTGGCGCAGAGAGCCCGGCAGGTGGTGCCCTGGGAACCATCTCCAATATCCACCAAATTCCTGAACTGGTAAATCTCTATTCGGTGGCAATTGCAATCATCACCGTGGTGCTTATCTATTCGTTGCCCTTTATTACTAAAAAAGTACCTGCTACATTGGTTGCTCTGCTTTTGGTGTCGGTGGCTGCCTATTACTTTATTCCAGACGGCCTTTTCTTAAAAATTAATTCAAAAGGAGAATTGCCTACAGGTTTGCCGAATATTAATTTCGATTTTATCAAAGCTTTGATAAATCCAAAAGTGCTGGTCAGAATATTTGAGTATGCTTTTACTTTAGCAGCATTGGGAAGTATCGATTCGTTGCTTACGTCGGTGGTGGCTGATAATGTTACCAAAACAAAACACAATAGCAATCGTGAACTTATTGGCCAGGGAATGGGAAATATGGCTGCCGGTATCATTGGCGGTTTGCCCGGAGCAGGCGCCACCATGCGTACCATCATTAACATAAATTCGGGAGGAAGAGGCCGCTTATCGGGTGTTGTGGCAGGACTGCTGCTCGCCGCCATTTTGCTCGGATTGGGCCAACTGGTAGGTCAGATTCCCAATGCCGTTTTAGCCGGTATTTTGGTCACGGTAGGCATAGGTATCATCGATTATAAGGGGTTTAAACACATCAGGTCCATACCGCGTTCTGATGCCGTTATTATGCTGATTGTTTTATTACTTACCGTTTTTGTTGACCTTTTGGTGGCTGTTGGTGCCGGAGTAGTGTTGGCAGCTTTTGTGTTTATGAAAAAAACAGCCGATATGGTGGAAGGGAGTAGCAGCCTGAAGCCTTTAAAGCATTTTAAAGAGGAGGGAAGCTGGAAAGATGAAAAAGGACTGACAGAAAAATTTGGCGACAAAGTATTTATAAAACACATTGACGGCCCCCTGTTTTTTGGCATGATTGCCGGATTTAAAATGCAGATGGACCAAATTCCTGAGGATGTGTCGGTGGTTATTATCCGTATGGATGAAGTTTCATATGTTGACCAAAGTGGATTGTACGCTATGGAAGAGGTTATTACCGGTTTGCTCAATAGAAATGTAAAAGTATTGTTTTGGGGTTTAAACGGACAGCCTAAAACAATGTTTGAAAAAATTGATATCATTCCGGGACTGATACCGGAAAAGTATTGCTTTAATTCTCCCGGGAGGTTGGAATCATATCTTGAAAAAGAAGCTGCCGGATAATCTGCTGATATTTTATGGATGCATTGGGTTTTTACTATTGTTGATAACTTCCTTTATCAACCTTTTGTGTAAAAGGTAAAATTTGTATTTTTGTAATTAACGCAACAATAATTGTTATATAATTGATAAACAATGGGTAAGACCATCGCAATAACCAACCAAAAGGGGGGAGTTGGTAAAACAACAACCGCCATTAACCTGGCTGCAAGTTTGGCAGTATTAGAATATAAAACCCTGCTTGTGGATGCCGATCCGCAGGCCAATGCCACTTCGGGTATCGGGTTCGACCCTAAAAATGTTAAGACCAGCATTTACGAGTGTCTTGTTGATGGCGTTGAAGCCTCAGGAGTTGTTCTTCAAACCGCCACTCCCAATTTGGATTTAATTCCCGCCCACATCGATTTGGTAGGAGCCGAAATTGAAATCATTAATGTGCCTGACAGAGAAAAGAGGATGCGTGAAGCCATTGATTCTGTGAAGGATAATTACGATTTTGTGCTGATTGACTGCTCTCCCTCGTTAGGGCTGCTTACGGTAAATGCCTTAACTGCTGCCGATTCGGTAATTATTCCTGTTCAATGCGAATATTTTGCCCTGGAAGGATTGGGAAAGTTGCTTAACACCATCAAAATAGTGCAGTCGCAGCTTAACTCCAATTTGGATATTGAAGGGATATTATTGACCATGTTCGATACCCGTTTGCGCCTGTCGCGTCAGGTGGTGCAGGAGGTAAAAACACATTTCCAGCAAATGGTGTTCGACACCATTATAAACCGGAATACAAAATTAGGCGAGGCTCCCAGCTTTGGCACCTCCATCATTATGCACGATGCCGATAGCACCGGTGCCATTAACTATTTGAATCTGGCACGGGAGATTTTGCAGAAAAACAACCTGACGGTTTTAAAAAATAGTGAAAAAGAGATAAATCCTCATGGCTAAAAAAAGAAATACACAAGCATTGGGAAGAGGGCTTGATGCCATTTTAAAAAGTCCTGAAACCGATATCACCGCAGGTGATATTTCGGGAAACTTTGTGGCTGGTGCCATTGCCGAAGTGGAGATAGCAAAAATTGAAGCCAACCCTTTTCAGCCGCGTACCGATTTTGATGAAATGATGTTGCGCGAACTTTCCGAATCCATAAAAGTACAGGGTGTAATTCAGCCTGTTACCATTCGTAAACTGGGATACGACAAGTATCAGCTTATTGCCGGCGAACGTAGGTTTAGGGCATCTAAAATGGCCGGGCTAAAAAAAATACCGGCATTTATCAGGGTGGCCAACGATGAACAGATGCTGGAGATGGCGCTTATCGAAAACATTCACCGTCAGGATTTAAATGCCATTGAAGTAGCCATCAGTTATCAGCGGCTTATGGATGAACTCAATCTTACCCACGACCAACTATCGGAAAAGGTAGGGAAAAACCGTTCTACCATCACCAATTTTATCCGGTTGCTTAACCTGCCGCCCACAGTACAGGTTTCGTTGCGCGACGGACACATTTCCATGGGACACGCACGGGCCTTGCTGCCGTTGGATGATGAACAACAACAAAATAAGATCCTTAAATTAATTATTAAAAAGGGATTGAGTGTTCGTCAGGTAGAAGCTCTGGTGCGCGAAAAGATGAATCCTTCGTCCGGAGGAAAAGGAACGCCTTCCAATAAAATTCCCGAACGGTATCGCCATATCCCTGACGAGTTAAGCAAAGTTTACGGTACTAAAGTAAATTTTAAACGAAACAATAACGGCAAGGGAAACTTCGTTATCAATTTTAAAGATGATGACGATTTGGAGCGCATCCTCAGGTTGTTAAAAAAATAATTCCTTATGCTTATCCACGGTCGAAAACTTATGCCGGTGGCTTTGGCGGCTTTGCTTCTGCTTTGTGGGTTGGCACTTCCGCTTAACGTAATCGCACAAAAAAACAGTACCGATACTTTATATCTTGACCATTCCCCCAAGAAAGCAACTTATTGGGCTCTTATTCCCGGTGCCGGACAGGTTTACAATAAAAAATACTGGAAACTTCCCATCGTTTACGCAGGGTTTGGTGTAATAGGCTATTTTGCTTTTACCAATCGCGGCGAATACTTAAAGTATCACGATGCCTACATTTGCAGCGCAACCCTGGGAAATGACTGCGAAAATCCTTTGGCTCAAAAATACAGCACCAAAGATTTAAAAACCATCCGCGATTACTATCGTCGAAATATGGAGCTTTCGTTTATTGTGGGTGGAGCATGGTATGTATTGCAAATACTTGATGCTGTGGTGGATGCACATCTTTACTATTGGAATGTAAGCGAAAATTTGTCGTTGCGTGTGGAGCCGGTTTTAACACCTGTTTACCCTTCCTCCAACAGGTTACCCGTAAATCAGGCACCTGTCAACGGCCTGAAAATAACTGTAAAATTTTAAAATGATGAAGCATCCATGATTAGCAGGCTAAACACACAGAAGCATGATGAAAAGCTTCGTTAGGAGCAAAAATCATGACAAAACAAAAACACATCATATCAATCAATTACAAGATTATAAACAGATGAAACATCCATGGCGACACGTTGGTACACAGAAAAATGATTATTTGCAAACCCCGTAGGGGTGATATATTATAGCCTCGG
>CAYVWX010000159.1:0-7174 GCA_964455635.1 uncultured Lentimicrobiaceae bacterium
ATGATTTTCGGCTTCGCCCTCGAAAATCCCGCCAAAACCAGCCTTGTTTTATTTTCTTTACCCCGGGTTAACACCCGGAGCTAAAATATATCACCCCTACGGGGTTTTTTTTATAATCATGATTCAATGTTGATTTTCTACTATTAAATAATTTATACAAACCTCTGTGTTTTTTCGGTTTTGTTTTTAATGTCAAATCAATCAGGCAAAAATAGTTAAAAAGGATAAAGTAAGGTATTAAGGAAACCCGTCCGTTAATAAGGTGTAAATCACTGTAATATAAAACAGTAAGCTGTTTTAGGATGGTGATGTCAAGATTTTACAAAGGGTTAATAATTCCTAAAAAAACCGTTTATGCTTTTACAAACCACCTCTTTTTTTCCGCTACCACAACAAAACCGGCAAAGAAAATCAAAAACAGGGTGTTTATTGCCACGGTAATAAATGTACTGTTTATATTTATTAATCCGGCAACAAAGTAAATAATTACGGCTAACGCCGAATAGATTAAAACCTTAGCCACGTTATAAGGCACCGGATAAACCTTTCTGCCCCAAAAATAAGATACCACCATCATGGTAAAATAGCAGGCAAAATTGGCCCAGGCAGCTCCGATATATCCGAATTTCGGAATAAGTACCACATTTAACCCGATGGTTATTGAGGCTCCCATTAATGCAATAATGGCGCCGTAAAGGGTTTTGTTGGTCAGTTTATACCAAACCGACAGGTTGTAAAAAATACCCAAAAACAGTTTGGCTGCTAAAATTACCGGAACAATTATCAATCCCGCCCTGAAGGCCGGGCCGACAAAATATTTAAAAATTTGCAGGTTAAGGGTTACACCGAGAAATATTAACCACACAAAAGCAACAAACCAGTTCATCACCTGTGCATAAACGGCCTGTGAGTTTCGTTTTTTTTCTTCGGCAAAGAAAAAAGGTTCAAAAGCATACCGGAACATCTGTATAAACAACATCATTAAAATGGCCAGTTTATAGTTGGCGCCGTAAATTCCCAATTGACTTTCGGCAGTAGCCGGATCGGGTAGCAGGTACTTCATCAGTATTTTATCCGCTACTTCGTTAACCATACCGGCCAGGCCGATTACCAACACAGGTAAACTATATTGAAGCAACCGTTTTAACAAACCCGCATCTTTGTTAAAACCGTAAGCTTTTAAAACGGGAACCACCATGAGCAGTGTTGCCAACGAAGCGATTAAATTTGAAACAAATACAAGGCCTACATTGGTGGTTAAGTAGTAAGGAAAATAGTGCATTGTTTCGGGGGCAAGTACCTTTGGAAACACCACCAGCAACAAAATATTGCTGGAAATATTAATTACCACGCTTGCCACGCGAATGGCAGAAAACACTTTTGCTTTCCGGTGAAACCGAAGCCATGCAAAAGGCAAAGCCGTGATAGCATCAAGCGCAACAATAAGCACCAGCATCATAATGTATTCGGGATGTTGGGCATACCCCATGGCTGATGACAACGGGTCGATATAAATCCAAATTAATACTACAAAGGTTAAGGCGGCAAATAAAATAAATTGAAAGCCTGAATTAAATACTTTTTGCGGATTGCTGCTTTGATTGGCATACCTGAAATAGGCTGTTTCGAGTCCAAAGGTTAAAAACACCACTAAAAACGCGATGTAGGAATATAGCTCGGTTATCTGCCCGTATTCGTTTTGATTAAATACCAGATAGGTATAAAACGGAACCAACAAATAATTAAGCAACCTCGGGATGATGGTTCCCAAGCCGTAAATGGCTGTTTCGCCGGCAAGACGTTTTATGGGGTTTTTCGACATTTGGCAGCAAAAGTATCAAAAGGGTTATTATAAACGAAACAAGAAGCTAATTATTATTTTACCGTTTTTAAAAGCACAACAAACTGCGTTCCTTCGCCCTCTTTGGAATTAAATGTTATCTCCCCTCCTATTTCGGTTATTATACTTTTTACAATGGCCAGGCCTACACCGGTACCACCGCTTTTAGTAGTAAAATAAGGTTGAAAAATACGGTTTTTCATTTCCTCAGGTATTCCGCGTCCGTTATCTGAAATTAATATTTCGGCTCTATTATCTTTTTCCGAAATCGATATTTCTATTTTACCGGTATCAGGATAAATTGATTGAACAGCATTTTTTATTAGATTATTAAACACTCTTAACAACTCGTTTTGACGTGCCATTACATAAACTTCGGAGAAAGTTGAATTAAAAATGACATCAACTTTATCGTTGTTTTTATATATATCGATGGCTGATTTAATAAGCTGTACCACATCCACCTTTACCTTATCGGATAAATTATTGTTTGCTAAATCGGAAAAAGCAGAGGCAACTTCGTTTAGCGCTTCTATTTGGTCGATTAAAGAAGCCGACAACGATTTCCATGTTTTGTTAAAGTCCGCTTTCGACTCGTTGTAAACCTTTTGCAAATACTGTAGGTTCAGTTTCATGGGAGTTAGCGGATTTCTGATTTCATGCGCTACCTGCTGCGCCACTTCGCGCCATGCCATTTCGCGTTCAGAACGTTTTAACAGGCCGGCACTCTCTTCAATTTTTTTAACCATCAAATTATATTCGGCAATAAGGTGGCCTATTTCGTCGTCGTCGTTATTCCATTTAAGAGGTTCATTTTTTTTATCAATCCTGATTTCCGACAAACTCCGCTGCAACATAGTAAGCGGACGGGTTAAAATTTTTGAAATTATCAACGCCATAAAAGCTCCTAATATCCCCAATAAAACAAATATATTCAGATAGTTATAAATTAAAGGGAGAAAGGATCTCGCCACTTCCGACTGTCGTGCAAAATAGGGCAAATTCAAAATAGCCACCGGTTGCCGTGTACCAAAACTTAAAGGCACATAGGCCGAATAATAAAACATGGAGCCTATCTGTTCGCGGGTAAGGTAAAATATTTTTTGGTCGTTGATAATTTGCCGATATCCATCAGGGTTGATTAAAGTTGAAAGCAATCCGGCATTAAAAATTCGTGGTCGTGAAGTAGCTAATAATTCGCCGGAATGGCTGTAAACATTAATGTCGGTGAAAAAAATAATTGAAATTTTTTGAAGTTGTTGTTGAATATAATCCTTATTTTTTTTAGAAATAAAATCTTCGTTGGAGAATTTATCCTGTAATTCGGTAAGTACCGATTTTGATTTTTCGTTTAGTTGGTTTACGATAAATGTTTTTTTAATGTCGCTAAAATAATAGACTGAAATGGCAGACATCAGAGCAAACAACACAACCAAAGTTCCCATAATAAAAAACTGTAACCGGGTTCTAAATGAGTATTTAAATAAACCAAGTTGTTTCCGGCCCGTTGATACAACATATAAAATAACGGCAATGAACGAGAAGAGCAGAAAGAGCAACGAAAAAGTTGCCATTTGTTCGGCATAAGAGCGCACCGGCCTGCTTACAACCAACACATCGGTACTGTTTAAACGGAGTTTATAATGTACGTAGCCGTTTAAATAAAAAAACCGGTCGTTGGGCCATGGTTGCATAAAGGAGTAACTGCCGTGGTAATCGTATTCGCCCACCTTGTAAACCAACTGTTTATGATGAAATTTGGCAATGGAGTATCCTGTTAAATCGATATGGTTACGGTTATCCACCAAAAGCTCCGGATACCCCAATCCCGAAGGAACAATAGAAGAAAACAGTTCAATATAAAGGGTGGAGGATGATTTATTTCCGTTTCCGAGATATATTTCACCAAGATAGTAGCGGCTTTCCGCTTCCTGATTCATAATTACCAGGGAGGAGTCGATAATTTTATTACCGATTTCGTTTTTAATATTGCTAAAATAGGCTTTGCAATTTACCAAGTCACCTGAGGAGTTAACCTCCAATAAATCACTGTCGTGACAGATGGTTAGTTGCATATAATAGTTTCCAAAAAGCTTTTTAAAATAGGTTTTCATTAAATATTCCTTCACCGACCGGTCGGGCACATTGCTTTTAATAAACAATTTTATGGTTTTGTTTTGTCGGATTTGCTGAACAACGGCGTGAAATCTGTTTTCCAGTGTTAAGTCGCGATTTACAACCAATTGACGGACTATCTGTTTGTGAAACAGGTTTTTTTGTTTTGCATAACTGTCGTTGATGATAACCGAAAACGAAAGTGCAAACAGCACGGTTATTAGCAAATAGCGTAAAAAAATAAAATTTGAATCACGGGCTGTAAATCGTATGATTAACGAAAACAAAATCTGGGTAAAAAACACCGCAACAAAAAATAACGGATGCCCTTTGATAAACAAAAACGACATCAACGTAAATAGCAAAACATACATGGCAAACAAAAGAATCTTGCCGGAGGTGACTACAACATTTTTTATTAGTATAATTTGAAACAAATAAAGCGCGATAACAATACACGAAATATAATAGAGCTCGATGATGTCTCTCCGAAACAGAAATCCGATGGCATTGTCATCGGGTCTTAAATTAAGTGTATAAAACCTGTTAAATAAATACAACAGAAAGAAAACAAATATAAATTGAATAAAAGCAACATAAATCAATTCTATATTATTGGTTTTCTGTGTGTTATGTTGTTTTTTGGTGATGTTGTAAACGTATAAGCCCACAACAACAAGCATGGTTACAAGCAACACTGTCATACCTCTTGAATTGATATAGGGTACGATTTCGTACCATTTAGCGAACCAAAAAGTATTTTCAAGTATTGCCGGTACAAACCATTTTCCGGCTATTAAAGCCAATATAGATACATCGATAAAAACAAGGATTAACCTGAAAGCCGGCTTTACATCGTGCAGCAATATACGGTGTAACCTAAGCAAAAATAATTCGATAAACAACCATCCCGCAAGCCATAAATAAAACAGTATGGAAGTAAATATATTTTTACCGGAAGCCCTATTATTTTTAACCAAACCGATTACAGATTTTCCAAGATTACTGTAAATGGTTACAACCTTTGGCGAAAGGGTATCGTCGGTAAAACCAATGGTATTATCATAAGAGGGTACATCACCGGCCTCGTTTTTTAAGTACCGGTTTGAAAGGGTATATTTTTGTTGTATTAATTTATAAAGTACAACTTTCCAGTTATCCTTTTTAATCAGAAAGCAATAATACCATCCGTGTTCAAAATGATAAATACCGGTAGTTCCTTCTTTTACAAACTCAAGGCTTTGTAAGTTAACATCGTTTTTATTCCAATAACGCAGCGAGTCGTAACGAAAAATATAACAACCTGTATGGGTATCTTTAACCAGAGTGCTTATATCATCCCAGGAAAGCAGACTGTCGATTTGGAGGGCAAGCAATATATTTTGTCCTGTTGTATTAAAGGAAGAATCCTGCAATAAATATTCCTTTTGAAATTTTTGTTTTTTTACACTAAGCTTATCGGAATGTCGAAAAAGGTTAGCAAAAACAAAAAAGACAAAAAAAAGTACCATCGATATTATAAAATATCGTCGTAAATATTTATCTCGAATTATCATCAATATTAATTAATTTGTTTCACGTGAAACAAAATCGTCATCTTCCAATATAGACCATTAAAACATTAATGTCAGAAGGAGAAACGCCGCTAATTCGTGATGCCTGTCCCAATGTTTTCGGTTTTATTTTGGTAAGTTTCTCACGAGCTTCATACGAAAGAGACCCTAAAGCAAAATAATCGAAATCGTTTTTCAAAGGTATTTCTTCAATTGATCTCATTTTATCGGCAAGACTTTTTTCTTTGTTAATATACCCTTCATACTTAACACGAATTTCGGCAAGCTGTAATATTTCTTCATCAATGCTATTTACTTCAACAAACTTTTTGAATGCAGAAACGGTATTTGCAAGCTGTAAAATATTTACCTGGGGCCGTAACAACAACGATGAAAGCTTTTGTTTTTGTTTCAACTCTGAAGTGTTTTGCAAAACCAGCATATTTTTAACCTCATTGGGTAAAACACTCTGTTTTTTAACAAAATCTATTACCGAGGAGACTTTAGTTTCCTTTTGCATCACCTTGTCATAGCGCTTTTTTGAAGCAAGTCCCAACTGATAGCTCAACGGGGTTAAGCGTACGTCGGCATTGTCTTGACGCAATAAAATGCGATATTCGGCCCGTGAGGTAAACATACGATAAGGCTCGTCAACCCCTTTGGTAATAAGGTCGTCGATTAACACGCCAATATAAGCTTCTGCTCTGTTTAAAATAAACGGCTCTTTTTGTTTAAGCTTCAACGAAGCATTTATTCCGGCCATCAGTCCCTGTGCGGCGGCTTCTTCATATCCGGTAGTTCCATTTATTTGACCTGCAAAATATAATCCATCTATCAGCTTTGTTTCCAGGGAATAATTAAGTTGAGTAGGCGGAAAATAATCGTATTCGATGGCATAGCCCGGCCTGAATATTTTAGCATTTTCAAAACCCGGAATTTTACGCAATGCTTTAAACTGAATATAGTCGGGTAATGAACTCGAAAAACCGTTCACATAATATTCAACGGTATCCCAACCTTCGGGTTCTACAAAAAGCTGATGACGCGATTTATCGGAAAAGCGCTCTATTTTATCTTCAATGGAAGGGCAATATCGAGGGCCTACGCCTTCAATTCGGCCTGTAAACATAGGAGATTGACTAAAACCGAGTTTCAATGTATCGTGTACCACGGGTGAAGTATAAGTGATCCAGCAGCTGCGTTGTTTTTTGAGTTTGGTATGTTTTAAAAACGAAAAATTGGAAGGGTTTTCGTCTCCTTTTTGCTCTTCCATTTTTGAAAAGTCAATGGTACGCCCGTCCACCCGCACCGGAGTTCCTGTTTTTAGTCTGGCCGATTCAAAGCCCAATGTAACAAGCTGCTCGGTAATACCGGTAGAGGCAGGGTCGCCGATTCGACCGCCACCAAACTTTTTTTGGCCAATATGTATTATTCCGTTTAAAAAAGTTCCGTTGGTTAATATTACGGCATCGGAATAAATTTCCATACCCATGGCGGTTTTAACTCCGGTAACTCTATTTCCATCCACCATCAGGCCGGTAACCATATCTTGCCAAAAATCGAGATTTTTAGTTTTTTCGAGCATACGGCGCCATTTAGCCGAAAACAGCATCCGGTCACTTTGGGCTCTGGGACTCCACATGGCCGGCCCTTTAGATTTATTAAG
>CAYVWX010000160.1:0-7152 GCA_964455635.1 uncultured Lentimicrobiaceae bacterium
GCTGTATTTCCGTTAAACAGTGGCAGTGCGACTTGTATGCTGAAAAGCAAAATGTATTTATAGAGCCGCAGGATTACAAATCCTGCTGAGCTTGAGATTTTAATTATGATTACAACTTAACCCACTTGCCTGTTTTTAGTACGGTTCCGTTTTTGGTGGTGAGGCGGTAAAAATAGATGCCCGCTTTTAGCTCCGAAGCGTTAACGGTTTTTCCGTTATAAACGGTTTGGGTTATTCAGTAAAAAGAAAAAGGGAGTGTGAGAAATGGCTGTTATTGCCGGTTTGCTGTATTAAGAAGGAAGCCACCAGATTGTTATTTTAAAATTATTTAACTCAAAAATAGGTGTATAGCATACAAGAATATTTGTATCTTGCGCCACTTTTTTTGGAGAAATTTAACTTAATAAAATATTTTGATTATGAAATTGTATGGAAAATTATTGATGATTGTAGCTTTGACAGCTTTTGCTTTTTCTGTTTCTGCCCAATCGGTTGAAGCAGTAGGGATGAAATACAACGATGCCATGGAATTGTATAAAGCCAAAAACTATGCACAGGCTATTCCCGCACTGGAAAAAACCATCGAGATGGGTAATAAAGCCGGCGCCAACGCTGCCGATATGACTTCAACTGCGAAGACGGCGCTGATGAAAGCCTATAAATATTATGGCGTAACGTTGTATAAAAAGAAAAAATACGACGAATCGGTAAAGGTTTTAAAACAGGGTATTGCCGCAGCAAATAAATATGGTGATGAAAAATCGGCTAAGAAATTTCAGTCAATCATACCTCAAATATATGCCGGACACGGTAACAGCTTAATAAAAAGCAAAAAGTATGACGAAGCGCTTAAGCAATTCGACAACGGGTTGACCGAAAACCCTAAATGTATCAGAGCCTTTATGGGAAAAGAAACCGTTTATAAAGACCAAGGTGATTTTACCAAAATGAAAGAGTTTGCCGATAAAGCCATCGAAGCGGGTGCCGGAAATTCAAGACAGGCCAAAAGGGTGAAGCAGGCCAAAAAAATTGCTTATTTGGGTTTGTATAAAGCCGGTGGCGAAGAGCTGGGTAAAGGAAACTCGGCAAAAGCCATTTCTTACTTTAACGATGCTTTAAAATACGGCAACGGTGATGCCGATCTCTTTTTGAATATGGCGTTGGGTTATAATGCCTCAAAAAACTACAAAAAAGGTATTGAAGCTGCTAAAAAGTCGCTAACTCTTAAAGGTGATGGTGACAAAAACGCTATTTATTTTGTTTTGGCTCAGGCTTACGAAGGAGCCGGCGACAGTGCCAATGCCTGCTCATACTTTAAAAAAGTTAAAGCAGGTCCCAATGTTGACGCGGCCAAATACGAGGTTACCCAAGTGTTAAAATGTAAATAAGGTATTGAAAATGAATTAGAAAAGGCTGTCGCACCTGCGGCGGCCTTTTCTGTTTTAAATCTTTTTAAAAGATTACTTGACAAAGGGTAAAAAATAATTAATTTTGCGCCCTCAATGCCCGATGGTGTAATTGGCAACACGTCTGATTCTGGATCAGAAGAGTCCAGGTTCGAGCCCTGGTCGGGCAACAAAAGCTTCCTCCATAAAGAGGGGGCTTTTTTGTTTTGAAAGCGTGAAAAACTTGTCATGGGCAACTAAAAAAGTCATCCCGAACAGAGATGACTTTTTTAATTTTAAACACTGTAAAACAGTGTCTTATTTACTTTATTCAAGGTTTAATACCTGTAATGCTCCGGTTTGTAAGGCCCTTCAACGTTTACCCCCAGGTAGGCTGCCTGTTCTTCGGAAAGCTTGGTTAATTTAACACCAATTTGCTCAAGGTGTAAACGGGCAACCTCTTCGTCGAGGTATTTGGGAAGACGATAAACATCTACTTTATATTTACCACGGTTTTTCCAAAGGTCGAGTTGAGCCAGGGTTTGATTTGTAAACGAGTTACTCATAACAAACGAAGGGTGTCCGGTAGCACATCCCAGATTCACCAAACGGCCCTCGGCTAATAAATAAATACAATGGCCATCGGGGAATACGTATTTGTCAACTTGCGGTTTGATGTTGATTTTTTGAATACCGGGAAAACTTTCAAGCTGTGCAACCTGAATTTCATTGTCAAAATGGCCGATGTTGCAAACAATCGATTCGTCTTTCATGGCAGCCATATGGTCGATGGTAATAACATCTTTGTTTCCGGTGGTGGTAACAAATATATTTCCCTCTTTAACAGCCTCTTCCATGGTGGTAATTTCAAAACCTTCCATGGCACCCTGCAGGGCACAAATCGGGTCGATTTCGGTAACAATCACACGGGCTCCGTACGAGCGCATGGAGTGAGCCGAACCTTTGCCAACATCACCATATCCTGCAACAACTACCACTTTTCCGGCAATCATAACATCGGTGGCACGCTTAATGCCGTCGGCCAGCGATTCGCGACAGCCGTAAAGGTTATCGAATTTTGATTTGGTTACCGAATCGTTAACATTAATGGCGGGAATTAAAAGTTCGCCCGATTCTTTCATCTGATACAAACGGTGTACGCCTGTAGTGGTTTCTTCCGACACTCCTGTCCACTCTTCAACCGTGCGGTGCCATTTGGTCGGGTCTTCTTTTAAGGTTTCCTTTAAAATGTTTAAAATGGCTTCTTCCTCTTCGCTGCCGGGATTTACATCTAATGTGGAAGCATCGTTTTCGGCAGCGTATCCTTTGTGAATAAGCAGGGTAGCATCACCACCATCGTCCACAATCATGTGAGGGCCTTTGTCGCCGGGGAAAGTGAGTGCCTGTTTGGTGCACCACCAATACTCGTCAAGGGTTTCGCCCTTCCAGGCAAAAACAGGAATACCTTTGGCTGCAACGGCTGCAGCGGCATGATCCTGTGTGGAGAAAATGTTACAGCTTGCCCAGCGTACATCGGCACCCAGTTCAACAAGCGTTTCAATTAAAACGGCAGTTTGTATGGTCATGTGTAACGAACCGGTTATGCGGGCACCTTTCAAAGGTTTTTCTTGGCCATATTTTTTTCGGAGAGCCATTAAGCCGGGCATCTCTTTTTCGGCTATATCAAGTTCCTTGCGACCCCAGTCGGCAAGGTTGATGTCGGCAACTTTATATTGCAATGATGTGTTTACAGCAACGTCTGACATATTATTAATTAATTTAATTATTAAGTTTTAAATTTTGGTTTGCAAAGATACAAAAAGGATTAGTACAATGAATCGGATTGCAGCAATACATTAATATTGAGGTTTGTGCATCTGAAAAAAATAAATTATTTCTTTTCGTAGTAACTCAGTGGCCTGAGTACTTTATCGAATGTGTAATATTGCATCAGCACGAAATCCTGCCCGTTATTAATAGAGCCGTAAAACCTGTCTAAATCAACCGGTACAAGCTTTTCGTAGGCTTTTGTTACGGCATCGGGCAGTCTGCTTTTGCTATACATAATTGTTCTGATAGTGTCGTTTTTTGTATCTGTCAGCGTAATTGTGTAAATAGGTTTTGTGTGCAGAATCGAGTCGATTTTTTGAGGAGGTAATAGGTTGTTTAACCTTGATTCGTATCTTAAATCTTTAAATGATGTAAGAAAGTTCAGCAATTTTAAGGTGTCGTAATTTGAAATTACCGAGCCATCCGAAAGTTTTGTGATGTTGTAGTTTCCCATGGCATCAATAACTTTAACCCTGAAACTTTGTGCCGGCTTTTTAATGTTTTTTATCTCAACTGATTTGATGTCAGCCAGATTTTTGTTGAAAACAATGTGGCTTTTCCAGTCATCCGGTTTAGGCGAAAACCTTACCGAAACAAACCCTCTGAACCCGGGTATGTAAACAATGTACGGGTTTTTGGCACCTTCCATCAGCATATAAGTACCCAGGTTGTTTTGAGTAACACCACCCACAAAAAAAACTTTGGTTCGTTTTTCGTGGTAAAAAAGTTTTAGCCGGTTAAAAAAGTTAATTCGAGGTACAAATTGATAAATTTCCACTTTCGTGGATGAACCGGCCAACCTGCTTACAACATTGTTACGGCTTGCTTTTGAAACCGGAGCTTTTACTTTAAGTTTTTTAATTGTTTCCAGTAAAAAGTCAACCGACCGCTTGTTGGCCGGAAATTTCTTATTCAACATCCAGCCGTGTGGGGTTCGTTCGAGCAGCGACTGGTTTACGCTGTTGTCGGCAATAAATATTTTGGTAATTGAAGCGGTATCACGTATCGAAAACCCTGATTCTTTATCATTTAGCGTGCTGTCGTTATTATTCGTTACGGCAATAAAAATCGCCAGCAAAGCAATAAGTAAAAGGAGGAGTTTATTTTTTTTCTTTTTCAACATAAGCTATTTTGCATATTTTTTCTTTCGAAGCCAAACAAGCAACAAGCCGGCTAAGATAATTACTAAAACGGGAACTACCACATTTATCAGTTGAATTAATGTTCTGTTGTTGTTAATGCGGGTGGTGTCGAGTAAACGGAGTTTGACTTCCTTTGAGCGAATGGAAATAAGGGAAGCTCCGCCGGTTAAATAATTTATGGCGTTAAGTAAAAACTCTTTGTTGCCAAAGGTTTCTTTTGTAAACTGGTCGTAACCCAAAGGCAGAGGATATCCTCCCGGAATTTTAAACTGATTGCGGATTACATCGCCATCCGAAACCACAATCATGGCCGTTTTTTTGCTGTGCTCTTTAAAACCTATCTCTTTTGCTTCCATTAATGAAGGCGGGATGCGGTGGTCGTAAAACGATTTAAAGGTGCCTTCCAGTAAAACGGCTATAGCTTTGGGCGGGCCCTGATAGAGCGATTCGTTGGGTTTTTTACGCAGCATGGAAAGCGATATTACCGCAGGCATGGTTACCGTTCGCGAATAGTTGGAGCTTTTTAGTAACACGGTTTTTTTTACCCCTTTAACTCTGTTTGTGTCAAGGCTGCTGACAAACTGTGTTTTAATGGTGTTCAGGTTTCGTACAATGGGATGTTTTGACAAGGGAGTAATCAGTGGAAAATAATACCACGGAAAAAAGCTGATTTGAGGTTGGTTACCCATCATGCCTGTCTTAAGGGGAATGGGCAGGGCATTCAAATCCATTATCAAATCTTTGTTAAGCCGTACTCCATAACCAAAAAGCTGATCCTGTAATTTTAAATTGGCATCAATGGCAACGGTTGAGGGTGAACTTTTAATGCTGTCCATAGAAGCAATAACAGGATCGATAAGCCACAATATTTTACCGCCGTACATTAAATATTGGTCGATAATAAATTTGTCTTTTTCCGAAAATGCCGAGTCGGGTTTGGCAATAATAATGGCTTTGTATTTGGGTCTGATTTCATACTCGTTACGAGTGGAATCTTTTAAAAATCTGCTGGTTAAAACATTGATATTTTCATTGATGGCAACCCTGTCAACGGCATAATCCTGTTTAAGAGTTTGGGTAATATCCCACACCTCTTTCTCGCCAAGTTCGCCATGGCCTTCAATAAAAGCAATGTGCGGTTTTTTCTTCCGCGTAATTTTACTGATGGTGTTAATAAGTTTATATTCAAGATTTTCGATAGAGTGGTTCAGTACGGCTTCGGGCGGAACGTTTATTTGTGCATCCAGCAATTCAACGGGCATCTCCTTTTCGCGATAGGTAACAATGGCACCCGGAAAAATTACTTTTTGTTCCGTGCCGTTTTTGGTATTTACCTGTAAATTGGTAGGCTGCAGCCCCTGTTCCATCAAAAGCTTATAGGTGTCGTTGCGCTCTTTGGCATCTTCGCTTTCGGAAGGGTTGATAAACTCGTATTGGATGTTTTTATTGTATGCTCTGAATTCATCCAGCAACTCTTTGGTTTCGCGACGAAGCCTTTTAAAACCTGCCGGAAAATCTCCGTCAAGATAAACCCTGAAAAAAACAATATCGTTTAAATTAGTGAGGATGTTTTTGGTTGACTGCGACAGCGTATAACGTTTTTCTCCGGTAAGGTCAAAACGTGTAAACCATACGGAACCCGCCATTTCGGCAACAACAATAACCACAATTACCAGCAATAACTGCAGGTAACTCTGTCGTTTGATATTTTTGTTGTTTTTACCCATTGCTTACCATTTTCGTATGGAGAGAGAAAACTTTGTTAAAAATAAAAACAGCCCGATTACGCTAAAAAAGTAAATCAGGTCGCGTGTGTCAACCACTCCCCGGCTGATGGAGCTGTAATGATCGGATATGCCCAACGATTTAATAAACAGGTCGATGCTGCCAAACCATTCCAGCGAATAGATGAATTCAAATCCCAGATACATAAAAGCACTTACAATAACAGCCAGCACAAACGAAACTACCGGATTATCGGAAACAGCCGACGAAAAAATGCCAATGGAAGTAAAAACAGCACCCAGTAAAAACAGCCCGATAAACGAACCCCAAAAGCCTCCCGAATCAATGTTTCCGGGTGGAATTCCCAATTGATAAACGGTAATATAATAAATCAGGGTCGGGATAAGCGAAAACAAAATGAGTGCAATGGCTGACATATATTTAGCCATCACGATTTGAAAATCGGACAAAGGACGGGTAAACAGCAGCTCAATGGTCCCGCTTTTACGTTCATCGGCAAACGAGCGCATGGTAACGGCCGGTACCAAAAACAAAAAAACAAACGGGCCGATTATAAAAAGCCCGTCCAGATTGGCGTAACCGTAGTCTAAAATATTCGACTCCGAAGGAATTACCCATAGAAACAGCCCGGTAACGACAAGAAATATAATAATGACTATATACCCTGTCAGTGAACTTAAAAAGCTCCGTATCTCTTTGAGAAATAATGCCCACATACCGGTTTTGTTTTTGGAAAAGCAAAAATAGTAACTTTTGGTTGTTACTGCGTTAAAAGGTGTTAAGAAGTGAGGCTTTTGCAAAAGCTTCCTGTTAATATAATTCGATACCCGGGAAAAATAAAATCCTTTCAAGTCGTAGCAAGCCGGCGGGTGGAGTTAACGATTGGTGATTTATGATTTATGATTTATGATTGTTGCAAAGTAACAAATGTAGGAGCTTTTCACGAAAAGCTCATGCAATAACAGTTGCGCTGGCACTTTATATATTCGTTAAGCAGTGGCAGTGCGACTTGCATGCCAAAAAACAATGATAAAACCGGAATTTTTTTT
>CAYVWX010000161.1:0-7130 GCA_964455635.1 uncultured Lentimicrobiaceae bacterium
ATTGGTCGTCATATTATTTTTTATAAAATAGAAGGTAACAGGGATATACTGATAATAAGGATTTTACACGAACAAATGGATTTAAAAAATAGAATTAAAGAATAACCCCGCATACAAAAAATCATACCTCTTACCGCGATTATCTGTATATAGCAGAGTTACCACACAAGACAAACATTATTGCAACCTAAATAATAATTGTTTTAAAGTTCCACACAAAGCAGATTCAAACCACTGAAAACAAAATATACAATTTTAGTCACACTGCCATCAATAACGCTTTTACCACGTGGCGGCGCGGCTAAACAATCGATTACCTGATTTTATACCGCGTAATTGTTAACGGGTTATCAATTTACAAATTTTTGTACATTTGTCAACAAACGCTCAAAACACCCTTTATTTATGCGGTACTTATTAATTTTATGGTTTTTTACCACGCAATGTATTACAACCTTTTCGCAAACGAAAGCCACCGACAGCCTGCGACAAGCCAACGGCATTACGGTAACCACAAGCAGCAACTATCAACATCCGAACTGGAGTAAAATAGCTTCGGGAGTTAAAACCATCGACGGTTCGGGACTGGAAGGAAAACAGGACGAAGCCTCCCGTTTTTTAATTCAGGCGGCCTTTGGTGGCGATTTATCAACCATCAACGAAGTGGTTTCAAAGGGTTTGGAACCATGGCTTGACGAACAGATGGATATGGAACCCTCCCTGATATTACCTCTTGTTCAACCTATTTACGATGAATACAAACAGGTATATATTGACAATGGTGGCGACCCCGATGAGATACCTTATCGCCCATGGTGGGATATTTTCAGCTTTGCGTGGTGGCAAAACAACCTCACTACCAACGATATACTCCGACACAGAATTGCTTTTGCCTTAAGTGAAATATTGGTAGTTTCGGCCAACTCATCGCTTGTTGAGTTTGGCGACGGACTGGCAAGTTATTACGATATTTTTAACGAAAATGCTTTTGGAAACTATAAAGATATTTTGATGGCGGTAACGCTGCATCCTTCCATGGGATACTATTTAAGCCATCTCGACAATCCCAAAGGCGACCCTGAGCTTAACACCCATCCCGACGAAAACTATGCCCGCGAGGTTATGCAATTATTCAGCATTGGATTGTATGAGCTAAACCCCGACGGGTCACGAAAAACCGATGCCAACGGAGATTTTATCCCAACCTATCACAATTCCGACATAAAACAGTTTGCCAAAGTATTTACCGGCCTGGGTATCGGAGGGGTTATCCCCAATGAATATGTGGATGAACCCGATTTTGGTTACGGCATCTGGCTGGCCGACATGACCGTTCCCATGGTGATGTATCAGGATTATCACGACACCGGCGAAAAACATCTTTTAAATGGTTTTGTCATTCCCGCCGGACAAGACGGCATGACTGATATTGAGCAAACCATCGACCACCTGTTTAACAATCCCAACGTTGGCCCTTTTATTGGCAGAAAGCTTATTCAGATGCTTGTTAAATCAAATCCGAGTCCGGCCTATATTGCTGCCGTAACAGCCGCTTTTAACGACAATGGCAGCGGAGTAAGAGGCGACATGAAAGCGGTTATCAAAGCCATTTTACTCAACCCGGAAGCAAGAGACTGCGACTGGATGAACGACCCGCATCAGGGCAAACTTTTGGAACCCTTTGTAAGGTACATGCAATTTACCAACAGCATCGGAGTTAACTCACCTTCCGGAAAATATTGGAACCACGGCTATTACACCTACGAAAACATCAAACAATATCCATTGGCATCGCCTTCGGTATTCAATTTCTTTTTGCCCGACTTTCAACCCAACGGCCCCATTGCCGATGCAGGGTTGTATGCTCCCGAATTTCAGATTCACAACTCTCAAACCAGCATCGGTTTTGTAAATATGGCCGACATCTGGGCTGTTGACGAGATAAATTTCTGGAGCTGGGAAAATGAAGCATACAATGTTTACACCGATTTCAGCTCGTTGGTGGAAGATGCACAAGATCCGGAAGTGCTTATCAACAAGCTGGATTTGTTATTAACCCACGGCACCCTGAGCGAAGAAACCAGAGCCATTATTAAACAGGTCATTCAGCCCTATCAGGGAGGTATGAATCAACGCATGAACCGTATCCACCTGGCGGCTTACCTTATCCTTATCAGTCCCGATTACGCCATCCTTAAATAAGAGAACAGATGAAACATAAATTTAACAGGAGAAATTTTTTAAGAACCACCGGCCTTGTCTCACTGGGTCTCACCTCACCCCTGACATCCTTTTTTAAATTAAATGCACTAAAAGCTTCAACACTAAACAACTCAAGCCGCGACAGAGCCTACAAAGCACTGGTATGTCTTTATTTGGGTGGCGGAAACGATTCGTTTAACATGCTCATACCCCGTGGCAGTGCCGAATACAGCGAATATGCGGTTACCCGTTCCAACCTCGCCATTCCGCAATCCGATATTATTCCGGTTGATGTTTTAAACGGCAACGGAAAAACTTTCGGGCTGCACCCTTCTTTGCCGGATGTAGCCAATATTTTTAACAACAACCACTTGGCATTTATCAACAACACGGGAACACTGATACAACCCACTACCAAAGAGGAGTTTAACAACAATTCCGTTCCGCTTCCGCTGGGATTGTTTTCGCATGCCGACCAAACACAACAGTGGCAAACCGCCAGCCCGGGACAACGAACAGCCATAGGTTGGGGTGGAAAAATTGCCGATTTAATGAATAGTGTAAACGGAAACCCAAACATCAGCATGAATATCTCCCTGTCGGGGACAAATGTTTTTCAGTATGGCAACAGCAATGTTGAATTTTCAATCGACCGTGAAGGAGGTGCCGACAACATTTACGGATACGGTGACGGCTGGGGTGTTAACGTGGGACGCACGCAGGGTATCGATTTGCTGATGAACCGGCAATACAGCGATATTTACCAAAAAAGTTATATGGATGTTTTAAAAGGTGCCCATCAGGGAAGTCAGCAGTTTAGCGAAGCACTTGCCAATGTTCCCGAATTTAACACCGGTTTTGAGGTTGATGAAGTTTCGCAAAGTTTGAGTATGATAGCAAAGGTAATAGCCGCCAGGGATGACTTGGGAGCCCAACGACAAATATTTTTTATCGACTATGGCGGGTGGGATCATCACGATGAACTTTTAAACAATCAACAGGAGATGCTTACCTATGTAAACGACGCATTAAAATCGTTTGCCGAAGTGCTTAACGAACTGGACGTTTTCGATCAGGTAACAACTTTTACCATGTCCGATTTTTCACGAACGCTTACCTCCAATGGCAACGGAACCGACCACGCCTGGGGTGGAAATGCCATGGTAATGGGCGGTGCTGTTAACGGCAAAAAGTTTTATGGCGAATACCCGTCGCTGGAGCTTGGCAACAATATTGAGCTGGGCGACGGCGTAATGCTCCCAACCACTGCCAACGATCTCTATTTTGCCGAACTGGCTCTGTGGTTTGGTATTACACCCTCCGAGCTGGCCACGGTTTTTCCAAACATTGCCAACTTCTACGATGTTAATTCGGGCGTTATGCCTTTGGGATTTTTAAATTTATAAGTCAATAACAAATATTGGTAACTGTCTGACGGAATAATAAAAATAAAAAATGGATGATTTAAAAAAAATTAATGAACACCTTAACAAGGTTATGAATACTTATAACAAAACGGGCATGCCGGATTTTGAAGGATATTCGCCTGACGAAATGTTTTATATTTTTCATAAACCTTTTGACCTAAAAAGCCCAATACAATTTAACCAATTAGCCGAAGCGGATTACAAAAAAATCCCCATGTTAAATCAAGTCAAATATCTTTTGAAAATAATTGACGAAAAAGGAGAATTAAAGCTTACAAAAAAAGGTTTTTTACCAACAAAAGTTGTTTCGGAGTTATATAAACAAGGTTTTATTAAAGAGTACATGATTGAATCAGGTATTTCAAAATTATATAAAGAAACCGACTCTCAATCAATAAACCTGACAAGAATATTGGCCGAATTATCAGGTATTGTTAAAAAAAGAAAAGGCAGTTTAAGCCTCACGAAAAAGGGGAAATTAATTTGGAATAACAACTTCAACCTTCTGCTTTTACTTTTTAAAACTTTCGCAAACAAATTTAATTGGGCCTATTATGATGGTTACGGTGAAAATAATATTGGTCAGGCAGGTTATGGTTTTTCGTTAATTCTTTTAAGCAAATACGGTCAAAAACAAAGAATCGATAAGTTTTATGCCGAAAAATACTTTAAAGCCTATCCTGTACTCAAAGATGCAATTGACGAACCGGGTTATGCTTATTTCGGGAGTTCTGCCAACCGTTGTTATTCAATACGAACCTTTGACCGGTTTTTAAACTATTTCGGACTAATTAATATTGAATCGGAAGATAACTGGGGCTCAGATAAATTCATTACAAAAACCGAATTATTTGACCGGCTTATAAATATTAAACCGCACAAAAATTTTACACCATGAAACAGATACTGTACATTTTATTGTTGACCATTGGCAGTTCAAACTTAACCTTTGCACAGTGCTACCCCGACCGTCATAACACCACCTGGTACGATGAGTGGATATCGTGCGAAGCATCTGTCAATCCTAACGCTGAGAGAGGGCTGTCGCACTGGATTATGTACGATTTTGGTAAAAAAATTGAAATGAAAGCCATGCATATCTGGAACACAAATATTCCTGATTTTTTAGACTATGGTATGAAATCGGTTGCCATCGACTACTCCGACGACGGCGACCAATGGCACGAGTTGGGAACCTACGAATTTGAACAGGCCACCGGAAAAAACATTTACGAAGGCTTTGATTTGGAAAGTTTCGACAGTTTTAAAGCCAGATACCTGCTTTTAACAGGCTTAAGCAACTATGGAGGCAATTGTTACGGATTGAGCGAAATAAGATTTGATTTAGACAGCACCTCGTATGGTATTGAAGAAAACAACAACCAAGGTTGCTTTGCCGCCACCCTCTACCCTAACCCTTTCAAAGAGCAAACCACCCTGAGTATTACCGTTGACTGCAGCAAAAAAACCTCGTGGCAGGTAGCCGACAGTTACGGAAGGGTTATTATTCCCGAAACCAACATCCCCACCCCTGTCCGCACAAACATAACTGTTGACGGCTCAGGTTGGAGTGCAGGTATTTACTACCTCACCATCAAACAAGAAGGTAAAACACGGCAATACAAACTGGTAAAACTGAGCGGCAAATAAACATGGATTGAACATAAATATTTCTTACAAAAAAAATATTTGTCATCAATCCACAAACTTTTTCAACAAGAAGGAATTACTGTACTACAATGTTTAAGCTGAATGTTTTTAACGGAGCTTTAGATTTATCTCCCAGTGAACCATATTCCATCCTCAAACGGGTTTTTCCTTTTTTTAAAGCTTTAAAAACATAGATAACCTTGCCGGCCGACCCGATTAAACCGTTTTTATTTTTTTGGTAAACGGCCTCGCCTGCCTGCTCGATAATATTTTTGTCATAATCTATTTGTCGCCACACGTTACCCGTACTACGGTTTGATACAAGTTCGATTTTTACCATTGATCCTTTTGAAACGGAAATAGTTTTACCGGAATCGTTCATTGTAAGCGTTATTTCGTTACAACCAATAAAAAAAGGAACAACCACCATCACTATTAAAACAGCAAACTTTTTCATTAAAATAAGTTTAAATTTTTATTCAAAAATAAATGACATACTCATACTCGCAAAACTAATATGAACAAACTTAACAAATATTATTTTATTTCTATTATACCTATTATCCCTCATGCTCATATTGCTGTATATTACTTATTTACAATATTCTTTACTTTATCTCCCATAAACAGTACGCTCATTCGGATTTTATAATCATATGTTATACATCGGTTTGTTTTACCAGGCTTAATTTTTGACCGCGGAGTTATACAAGTTTTAATTTGTAACCGTTAAAACCGAATTTGCTTTAATTATTATACGACTGTTTTTATTAAGATACAAAGCTTTTATTTCGGAACTACTTTTTATTTGCGGATAAAACCTGTAAAATTCAGGCGAGGGTATCGTTACCTTATCTATATTTAACGGCACCTGACCGCTTGACCAATTGCCTGCTGTATGCCAGTCGTCACATATACTTCCTGTCCAATATACTCCATATTCATAGACTCCCATATCGGGTTTTGCCAACAATGGAACGGGAACATTATCAAAATCCCTTTCGGCTAATGCATCAACTCCCGAATTAATGCATGGAGAATTTGTTGTAAGGTGAAAGTCGGTATTGCCGGCGTCTGCAAATAACGGATTATCAGCAATGTTAGCGGAAATTAAATATCCGTCTGTTCCGGTTTGCGCATTAAAGCCTGCAACATTATACAATGTGCCTCTAAAATCACAAGTTTGGGTAGTATTTTCATTGTAAATATCGTTATTCAGAATAGAATTATCTGCAGTTACTCCATAACTATTAGCCTCAACAACAAGGCTTTTTCCCGAAATGGTTGTTCCACAATTAAAGATAATATTATTTCTGAATACATTGTCGTGAACATTGTTATCGTTGTTCCCCGAAATTCTGAATCCGGGACCTTCTATATCAACAAACAAATTATGTTCATAAATATTTTGAGATACTTCCGAGTTTGAATACCCTTGCAGCTCTACTCCGGCATCAACTACATTTGTTACCAAAGGAGTATTTTTTGTTCCTCTGAAAATATTATGATGGTAATGGTTGTTTTGGCCATTTAATTGACTCTGAACGGAAGTATTTACAATCTCATTATTGTATATCTCACAATGAACCGCATCATCAACAGCAATTCTTCCGCCGTAACAAATATCAGGCGAGGTCATAAAATTTTCATAAACTTTTACTCCCGACACTTTTGTATTAGCTCCCCCGTCAATATTTATACTGGCATGCCCCCAATTTTTATACTGACAATGATGTATTTCTCCACTACCCAATGCTTGTGCAAAAATACCATCACTGCAACCTCTATCATCCGTTCCCTGATAAGCACCGGCTCCGGAGTAATCAAAGGTAAAAAATGCATCAAAGTCAC
>CAYVWX010000162.1:0-7115 GCA_964455635.1 uncultured Lentimicrobiaceae bacterium
TGCTTATTGTTTTTGTTGCAGTTGTGTTCCGTGTGGCGGGGCAGGATATTGATTTAAAATCTTTTGAATGGAACCTCTCTTCCGATTCAATTTCTGTTGAACACATTAACCCTTCCGATGTTTATTTGGCACTGTTGTCAAAAAAGGTGATTGAAAACCCTTTTTTTGGCAACAACGAAAAGAGACTTCAATGGGTTGCCGAAAAAAACTGGACATTTGAAACCGGTTTTGGTTTGTCCGGTAAGGTTTTGCAGAAAGAGAAAGTTGAAATGGTTTTTGAAGGTCTTGATACTTATGCAGATGTTTATTTAAACAATGTCCATGTTTTACAGGCCGATAATATGTTTCGTACGTGGGTAATCGATGTAAAAAAGGTGCTTAAAAGTCGTAATCGTTTAAAAATTGTTTTTACCGCTCCCTTAAAAATTATCAAAAAATTTCGTGATACTTCAGCCTGGCAGTTGCCGTACGATTATGGCTATGTGCGCAAGGCTCCTTACCAGTTCGGGTGGGACTGGGGCCCTGTTTTTGTCACAAGTGGTATCTGGCGTAAGGCGTACCTGCGCGCTTGGAACACGGCAATTATAAAAGATGTTTTTATCAATCAAAAGCGTATTGAAAGTACAGAAGCTTATGTTGATTTGCAAATCACGATTGATGCCACCGTAAAGGAGGAGGGAGATTTGTTGATTTTCCGTGATTCGGTATTGACAGGAAAACATAAAATAACCTTACTCCCGGGGCGCAACCAATTTGTTTTTTCCGATATTATTAAAAATCCCCGTTTGTGGTGGCCCAACGGAATGGGAAAACCCAACAGGTACGAGTACAATGTGCAACTGATGATTAATAAAAGGTTTGTTGCCGGCAAAAGGGTTAAAACCGGCCTTCGTACTATTAAGGTGGTGCAGCAGTCTGATGCCGAAGGAAAGCGTTTTTATTTTACCGTAAACGGTTTACCTGTTTTTATGAAAGGTGCAAACTACATTCCACCCGATAATTTTTTGCCGCGTGTTACCAACCAAAAATATGACAGCATTATTGCAGAAGCCAAAGATGCTCATTTGAATATGCTGCGGGTGTGGGGCGGAGGAACCTATGAAAAAGATATATTTTACACCCTGTGCGATGAAAACGGTATTTTGATTTGGCAGGATTTTATGTTTGCAGGCAACATGATACCCGGCGATTCGGCGTTAATTGAAAATATAAAGCAGGAAGCCATTGACAATGTAGTTCGTTTGCGCAACCACCCTTCCATTGCTTTATGGTGTGGCAACAACGAGGTTGATGAAGCCTGGCATAACTGGGGATGGCAAAAACAGTTTAAATATTCAAAAGAGGATTCGGCAAAATTATGGAGTGCTTACCGTAAGGTTTTTGAAAATTTGTTGCCGCAAATTGTTCATCAGTATGCTCCGCAGATGTTTTATTGGCCAAGCTCTCCGTTAATTGGTTGGGGGCATCCGCAGGCGTATAAGCAAGGCGATGTGCACTACTGGGGAGTGTGGTGGGGTAAGGCTCCGTTTGCCCAATACAAAAAAAAGGTGGGGCGATTTATGAGCGAATACGGATTTCAGGGTATGCCCTCCATGAAAACCATCAAAGCTTTTACATTGCCCGCCGACAGAAAGCTCATTTCCAAAGTGTTGGATGCTCATCAAAAACATCCATTCGGATGGAAGGCTATTAAAGAATATATGGAGCGCGATTTTCCGGTTCCCGATAACCTTGAAGAGTACGATTATGTTAGTCAATTGTTACAGGCAGAGGGAATTGGAATAGCCATTGAAGCGCATCGCAGGGCAAAACCGTTTTGTATGGGAACTCTTTACTGGCAGTTAAACGATTGCTGGCCTGTTGTTTCGTGGTCGTCGATTGACTATTTCGGCCGGTGGAAAGCTTTGCATTACAAAGTAAAAAAGTTATATAAAAGAGAGTTGATTTCGTTTGATGTTAAAAACGACAGCCTTAACCTGTGGATTGTTACCGATGATGTGAAAGCTAAAAAATGTTTCTTGCATTGGAGCCTGATAAATTTTAACGGTACTGTTCGTGACGAACAAACCAAAACGGTTGAGTTAAAAGCCAATTCCTCCGGAATTTATGATGTTATCGGTTTAAAAAAAGTTGTTGGTGCCGATACTGCTTCCGTTGTGTTGCAAGCCGTTCTGTTTTCGGAAGATTCGGTAGTGCTGGCCGAAAACTATCACTATTTTACCAAACCTAAATTTTTAAAACTGTTAAAACCCGGCCTGTCGGTAAAAACGGAAAAAGTTAAAAACGGATTTTCAATTACACTGAATTCCAAATATCTGGCTAAGGGAGTTTACCTGTCAACACGGGTAAAAGGATTTTTTAGTGATAATTATTTTGATTTGATACCGGGTGAATCAAGAACTGTATTTTTTAAAACCGACGAAGCTTTAAATCGGGAAACGTTAAAAATTAAATCGCTTTTTGATGTTGAAAATTAATCGTTCTTAAAAATAAAAATTCAATCCAAAGCTGGGCATAAAGGGCAGCTGATAGACAACTTCGCCCGAGACCAAATCGACGTAAAAAATATTTTTACGGTTGTAAACATTTATAATACTTAAATCGACCACCAGTTTACTGTTTTTGCTAAAAAAGAAATTGCGTTTTATGTCAAAATCCAACCGGTGGTAAACGGGAAGTCTTCCACCGTATAAATCGCCATAGATGAGTCCCAGTTGTCCGTTTTCGGTATTGTACGGGGTATTGGCTCCGCCCGGCATGGTCAGGTGTTCGTAAAATCCCTGAACCTGTGTAAACGGAAACCCTGTTCCCAGATTCCACCGGGCGTTTAATTCCCATTGTTTTTTTGAACCCGTAACATACGAAAACACAAAATTAATGTTATGTCGCCTGTCGAAATGAGGAGTGTAGCTAACCATTTCACCTTTGTCGTTTTCAAACAACCTGTGAACGTATCCCAACGAATAAACAAACCACACATTTACTTTCCGGTAATCGTATTTTAACAAAAAGTCGAGGCCGTATGCATTGCCTTTTTCCAAAATATAATCTTTGGTTTGCAAATCGGTGGCTCCGGGAGGAGCGCTGTTGGCGTTGTAAATTTTTTGTCTGTTGATGTTGGTAAGTTGTGGAAAATATTTGTAGTATCCTTCCAGGTTAAGGTTGATGTGTTTTCCCACGTCAAACTCAGCGCCTAAAATAGCATGGTCGGCTTTTTGAAGTTTTGAGGTTACGGGCCTGCCGTCAAAATTGGAAGGGATGTTTTCGGGACTGGTTAAAAATCCGTAAAAAAGGTTGACCACATCGCGGTCGGAGCTGGCAGCCACAAAATTTTGTGAATACATGCCTCCGGCAAATTTAAGCCGGAAACGTTTGGTAACATTGTATTTAACCGAAAGCCGCGGTTCGGGCGATACTTCAGAAAGAGAGGCATACCATTCTACCCTGAAACCGGGTTCGATGATAAATTTGCCTACTGTGGTTTTGTATTTTACGTAAGCACCTAATTGTGTGGAGTTTTCAATTTCGCTGATGGAGATATCGTTAATGCCCTGAAAGGAGTAATCGGTTCGATAGCCTTGTATTTCAACCCCGTATTTCATTGCGTTTTTGCCAAAAAAATAGGTAAAATCTATTTTGCCGTTAAAGCCTCCTATAAAACTGCTTCTGGGTGACAGCGCCGACGAGTTAATGCGGCTTTGATATTCGGAATAAGCAAACAACCCTTCAATAAGGATGGGTGATTTTCCGGGTATTACAACAAAATTTCCACCGGCGCCCCACGAGTTCCATCCAAAATCGGAAATGGATTTGTAATTCAGTACGTTGTCTTTGTTGCTAAAACCAAACAGACTCACTTTGCTTCCGTTGGAACCGTTTAAGGTCATCTTGCCATATAAATCGGTGTAGTTAAAAGGCAATCCGTCTTTGTTAATGTATTGATAAAAAAGTTTTGAGCTTTGTGCGAGATACGAATTTTTTGCCGACAAAATAAGTGTTAAGCTGGTTTTGTTTTCGTCGGTAGCTTTAACAATGGGGCCTTCAAGCAGTAAACGGGATCCAAAAGTACTGGCACCTACTGCTCCTGAAATTCTGTGTTTGTTGCCGTCTTTGTAAGTGATGTCCATTATCGACGATATTCTTCCTCCGTAATTGGCATTGTATCCGCCGGTATAAATATCGGCATTTCTGATAAGGTCGGTTTCAAAAACCGAAAACAGTCCGATAGAATGAAACGGATTATAAATTGTCATCCCGTCGAGGATAACTTTGTTTTGGATGGGTGAACCGCCGCGAATGTAAAATTGTCCGCCCTGATCTCCGGTAAAAATAACACCGGGAATTACCTGCAAATACTGTGCAATGTCAGCCTGTCCGCCTACACTGGGAATTTGTTTGATGGCTTTGGGAGCAATGCTTACTACCGATGTTTTTGTTTGTGTACGGGCAGCCTGCCTCTCGGCACTAACTTCAACTGTTTGCAACTGAACCGACGAAGCCTTTAAATGATAATTACGGGTTAATATTTTACCGTTTACAAGCTTTACATTACTACGGATAGTGTCGAATCCGAGATAAGTTATTACCAACGTATAATTGCCCGGAGGAACCTGCGAAATAAGAAAATACCCGTTGATATCGGTGGAGGCGCCATAGGTTGTGCCTTGAAGATAAACATTACAAAACATAGCCGGCTCACCGGATTCGGTTTCGTAAACAAAACCCCTTACCGACGAGTTGTTCGGGCTTTGGCCATAACCAAAGTTTATAAACATTAACAACGCAGCTATAAAAACAGTAAATCGAATTTTTTTCATTATGGAATCTCTTTTTAGACGGTATTATTGCATCAATGACAACAATAAGTAAAATAAAGGTGCAAAGTAGTAAAAACATATATAGGAATTACTGTTTCGGTTTTTTTTTACTCTTTTTTAAAAGCAAAATGCAAGCCTCCTTTTCGGTTGTAAAAAGTCGCTCTAAAGCAACATGATTTTAGAAAAGCTTCGTAGGGATAAAATATTTTAACTTTAAGTATTAATCCGGGGTAAATTTCGCTACAACAATTCACACCGCTTTGGTTCTGACAAAAATCTACTTTCTTAAAGTTGACTTATTTATAAAATATTTTTCCGGTTACAACCAACCCTATAAAAACAAAAATGGCAAAAGTAAAACTGCTAAAGGCCAGCTGCATACCACCCGAAATAATATGGCCGCTGGTACATCCTCCTGCCATACGTGCTCCGAATATAAGAATAAAACCACCTATAAAAGCCCACAGCACCCTGGATGTTGAAGAGTTGTTTTTGTATTTTTTCCAGTTATCGTGTACCAGCATGAATTTAAAATCACCCTTTACCAGCGAACCCACAAAGGCCGCAACCATGGCTCCCAACAGGAAAATAGCTTCCCACGAACCGGGTGTGCTAATTTTTTGAAAGTAGCTGTTTGATGTCAGTCCCGATACGGCATCGGCTAACCACGGATAACTTGTGGAAGCTCCAATGGGCCGGTTGGTAGTTGCCGAAAGAAAAACAATTACATCGAGCACCGCCAGCGCAACACCGGCATATATCCATTTTTTGTCGCCGGCTTTTTCTTTCAGATGGATGTAAAAAGCAGCATACAGTATTAGCATCCCGATAATTATTACCATAAGATAATAGGTGAAAGAGAAACTTCCGGTAAGCGAATAGAGCGATATTTTGCCCAAATTAGGCCCTAAAATACTTTTTATGGAAGGCAAAACAAGTGTAAATACAAGGCCTCCCAACAGTCCGCCGACAACGCCAATCAAGGCATCAATGGAGCCTTCACCCAACGAAACCGCCAGCGTACCCGGACAATATCCCAAAATGGCCATGCCGGCACCAAATATCAATCCGCCTAATATAAGCCCGCCCACTACAAAAGGTTTAATGTGAAATTGTGAAAGCCCCAAACCTGTAGTTATACTAAGGAGAATGGCTCCCAATCCAATGGTAATTAAAATGGTTTTTACAACCGTGTTGTTTTTTAAAAGCGCCTGACCGCTTATTGTGTTGTATCTGTTAAGCCCGGCATACTGAAGAATCAGGCCGAATAGTGCTCCGAAAACAAAAATTAAAATTGTGGTTCCCATAATAATAAAGTTTAAAATGTAATTGCTAATTCAAAATATCTTACAAAGATAATTGAAACCTGAAGGGGCAATGTACAAAAAATAGTTATAGCCAATAACTAAAAGTTATAATTGAGTGCAAATCTGATAAACAAATCTACCAAAGGGTTTGTGCTGCCGGTATCTATAATAAAGTTAAAGCTGCGAACCATCTCCACTTCTTTAAGGTCAATAATTGATAATTCGTTGCGACTAAGTTCTTTGTAGATGCTGTGTATAGATAAAAAGGCCAGGCTGTCGGAGTTTGATATATAGTTTTTAATACCTTCGGTACTGCCAAACTGCATCTCAACCTTAAAATCGCTTAACGAGTAATTTACTTTGTTCAGATAAAATTTTATGACTTCCAGGGTGCCCGAACCCTCTTCACGCAGTAGCAAAGGGTGTTTACTCAGCTCTTTTAACGAAATCTCACCCTTTTTTGTTAAGGTATGTGAACTTTTTGCCGTTAAAACAATTTCATCTTTTAAAAAATCGATGTATTTAAAATCTTTACGTTTCGATTGGCCTTCAATAATTCCCAGGTCGATTTGATTTTTATTCAGAGCTTTTTCTATTTGTTCGGTGTTTCCGTTTACAAGCCGGAGGGTGATGTTTTTAAATTTTTGATGAAAATGTGCCATCAACGGCGGGATAACGTATTGTGTCATGGTTGTGCTTGTACCAATTACCAGTTGTCCTTTGTGTTTGTTTTGCAAAATCCCCATTTCAAAGTCGAGCAGTGAGTATATATTGTCGATTTTAGTGCCGTACTGCTGCAACGTTTTACCGGCTTTGGTAAGTTCGAGGCTGTTTCCTTTTCTGATAAAAAGTTTTGTGTTAAAAGTCTGCTCAAGCGCTACAATATGTTTGGTAACAGCCGGTTGCGAAATGTAAAGCTCTTTGGCTGCTTTGGTAAAACTAAGGCGTTTTGCCGCTGTTAAAAATACTTTGAGTCTGAAATTTTGCATAT
>CAYVWX010000163.1:0-7090 GCA_964455635.1 uncultured Lentimicrobiaceae bacterium
GGATTTGTAATCCGAAACAGAGCAAAAACACTATTATTTAATGTTTTACCATCGGCAGGATTGCAAATCCTGCCGAGCGTGCGGCTGGTAACGAGTTTAGGTATTTTGTATTTTAAAATTTGGAATTTATTTGTTTTTTTGAATTCTTGTTATTTGTAATTTCTCCGGTTGCCTGTTGTTAGTCGCACCGCCACTAAATATTCAATAACCAATTATGGTGCAACTAAATTCCAACCGTACGGGTTTCTTAATTTACATCAAACTTTACTACCTTGAAAAATTATTGCCGGAAGTAACTTAAATACCCTCAATATTCAGCATATTACTTAAAATCAATCTAAATTACCTATCTTTGAAGCAACATTCACAATCTTCAGAAATCTAATGATGTTAAAAAATATTTTTATCGATACTGTAACAAAGTATTTTTTTGCCGTTGCATGTTTTACTGTATTGTTTTCGGGCAATGCCGCAGCGCATCAAACACCCGTTGACAGTTTAAAAAATATCGTACTTAGCAAAAGCAGCCTAACATCACAAAAGTCTGATGCCTGTTACAACCTTGCAAAAATTTATTATGATACAAACAAAGTACAAAGCCTTTATTTTGCTTTGAAACAGTATTCTATTACAAAAAACGAAAACGATTTGTCCGGTTCGCTCAATGCTCTTGAATTAATTATTAACCTTTACGATGCACAAAATCGTTACGACAGCAGTTTTTTTTACGGCACCGAAGCTGTTAAAACAGCAGAACAATTAAATGCCGATTCGGATATTGCCTATTTTTCAGGACTTTGTGGCGGAATCTGTATTAAAACCGGTAACTTTTTTGAAGCATTACAAAATTACAAAACAGCAGTTTCTCTCTCCCGGAAAAACGGTTGGGTTAAGCGCGAAGCCTCTTTTTTAAACAATATAGGAAGCGTTTACTATCTGCTGGGCGACGAGCTTACGGCACTTGATTATTATATAAAAGCTTACAACCTGAAACGCAAAAACGGTAGCGCAAAACAATTAACGCCGGGATTAATCAATATTGGTGGCATTTACAGCATCATTGGCGAACAGGAGCAGGCTTTTAACTATCTTTCGGAAGCCTTAAAATATGCAGAATTAAGTAATAATCAGTACTATATTGTAAAGACGTTAATCAGTATGGGAGATGTAAAATCGAAGCAAAAGATGGTGGACGATGCCGAAAATTATTACATGAAAGCCCTAAAGCAAAGTAGTAGTTTGGACGATTTAACCGTACGTTCTAACATTCTGACAAAAATCGGGAGTATCAATATTAAAAAAGGCACTATGTCAGATGCCCTCAAATACACAAAGGATGCCCTTGCTTTAAGTGATTCGGTAAATTATCTTTATGGGGTTTCGGTTGCCTCACAACAGTTAGGCACTATTTATTTATTTTTCAAAAATTACAAAAAAGCAGAACAATATTTTTTAAAAGCATTACACATCTCGGAAGATATTAATGCCGTTGACAACCTGCTTGATGACTACAAATCATTGTCGGAGCTATACCGGATAACGGGAAAAGCCGGTAAAGCACTCAAATACTTCACCAAATATGCTACCGTTAAAGATAGTATCTTCAACAACGAAAGTCATAAAAAATACAACGCGGTAAAAGCAAAATACGAAGTCGAAAAGAAACAGGCCGAACTTAACAGAGTTAAACTCGAAACCAGTCTGCGTGAACTAAAACAACGGCAATACAGTTATTTGCTTTTAGGTGCCATCGGATTGCTCATCGTTATTATGCTTGTTGTGATACTGATATATCGTCAGCACAAGGTAAAAAGTTTACAGCAAACCATTCAGCTGGAACAGCGTTTGTTGCGAAGCCAGTTGAATCCTCATTTTATTTTTAATGCGCTTACTGCCATTCAAAGGTTTATTTTTGACAAATCGCCCATGCTTGCCGGCGATTATCTCGGAAAATTCTCTCAACTTATCCGTTTTATCTTAAACAGTTCAACCGTTGATGCTATTTCTGTAGATGATGAAATAGCATTTCTTACCAACTATCTGGATTTACAGCAAGCAAGATTTGACAATAAGTTTACTTATACCATACTGGCAGATAAAAACATAGATACAGAAAACAGCTATATTGCTCCGATGCTTCTTCAACCGGTGGTTGAAAATGCTGTTGAACACGGCGTAGGCCATCTGGAAAAAGGAGGTGTTATCTCCATCAATTTTCAACCTTTGCATAACAATCTTATTGTTACCGTAACCGATAATGGAGTGGGAAGAAAAAAGGCCGCGCTGATTTCATCAAAGAAACATAAAAATCACAAATCGCTTTCCACATCTATTATAAATCAACGGTTGATTCATTTAAATAAACGGAAAGCCGGAAAAATTGTCATCGAAACAATTGACTTAACCGATTATCAGGGCAAACCATCGGGAACGAAAGTGGTTATTAAAATGCCGTTTATGCAACCTTAAAGATTTTTTTACTTTTAACAGATATTTAAATGATTACAACACTTATAATAGATGACGAACTCAATGCACGGAAAATCATACGCAGCATTGTAGAAACCATGCCTCAGGAGTTTAAAATAACGGGTGAGGCTTCTGATGTAAAAAGCGGTTTGGAACAAATCCGTAAACTTCATCCCGAATTGGTACTACTTGATATTGATATGCCTGATGGAGATGCTTTTAACCTGCTGCATGAAATTGGAAAGGTTGATTTCAGAATCATCTTCATCACTGCTCATGCCGGTTATGCTGTGCAGGCATTTAAGTTTAGCGCCATCGACTATATCCTCAAACCCATTGTCTCAGCCGAGCTGTTCAGAGCACTCAACAAAGCAAAAAAATCTTTTGAAATTGAAGAAATTAACCTGAAACTAAATGCGTTGCTGTCGAATATTAAGTCTGAAGAGAAAAAAAGAAAAGTAGTACTGAAAACTTCCGGTTCAATCTTATGCGTTGATATCGACGATATTTATTACTGCGAATCGGATGGAGGCAGCTATACGCGATTCCATTTTAAAAATAAAAGCAAGTTTCTCGTGTCAAAGCCTTTAAAAGAATATGACGAAATGTTATCAGGATTTAATTTCTTTCGCATCCATAAATCCTATCTTGTCAATCTCGACAAAATTATCAGCTACGAAAAACAGGCCGGCGGTTCGGTAATCCTCGACAACAATACCGAACTGACAGTATCTCACCGGCGGCGGGAGCAATTTTTGGAGAAATTTCTTTCGGCCTGACGAAAACTGTAAAAACGTTCAACAATAAAACCTATACGCACAGCAACATTTCTGGTACGTTTAGCAAAACACCCCATTATTTAGAATTATTAAAAATACTTTTGTGGTAGACACTTTAAAAATGTTTTACCATGAAAACATCCCTTCTGACTTTTTTACTTACGGTTTTAAGTCTTTCTTTATCAGCTCAAAACAATGTAGGAATCAATACTACACCCGACCCGTCTGCCGCGTTGGATATAAGTGCCACCGACAAAGGTCTGCTCATCCCGCGAATGACAACGACAGAACGCAATGCCATCGCCTCGCCCGCCCCTGGACTGCTGGTTTACGACGGGCAAACCAAAAGTTTTTGGTATTACAAAAACAGCGGGTGGTCCGAAATAGGCAGTGCAGCACCGCAAGCCATCATAGCCGATACTGATGGCAACACCTATGTTACTACCGAGCAAACCCCCAACGACAACATCATCCGTTTTTACCTTGCCGGGACGGAGCAGGTGAGGTTTAGCGGAAACTCAATCGAACAGCCTCTGTCGGGAAATTCGGTCTTTGTGGGCACAAGTGCAGGCTTGAATGATGACCTGTCAAACAACCAGAACGTTTTTGTGGGACATCAGTCAGGCCAGAGCAATTCCTCCGGAGCAAAAAACACAGCCACCGGCTATCGTGCCCTGCTGAACAACACCACCGGCGACGGCAATACGGCCAACGGTTATCTTTCATTGGCCGGCAACAGTACCGGACAGATGAATGTAGCCGGAGGTTATCGTGCTTTAACGCTCAATACTTCAGGTAGTAACAACGTTGCATTGGGTTACCTTGCAGCCGGTAACAGTTCAACAGCAACGGATAATGTTGCCATCGGCTCGCAGGCCCTTTATCTTAACACCGACAGAGGCGACCTGGTAGCCATCGGCAGCTCTGCTTTGTACAACAACGGGCAGGGAGCTACCCTGAACACCGAAGCCATCAACAATACTGCTGTGGGAACAAGTGCACTGTACAACAACACCACCGGCTCTTTTAACACAGCGCTCGGTCGCGATGCGCTTTGGTCAAACACCACCGCACTTCAAAATACCGCTGTCGGTTATGAGGCCTTAAAAAGCACTACCACCGGCAACAACAACTCCGCTTTGGGGGCCGGCAGTCTAAAAGAGAACACTACCGGGCACAGTAATGTGGCAATGGGTTTCAATGCCTTGCACTTTAACACAACGGGCACCATCAACGTGGCGGTTGGCGAAAGTGCCCTGTACTCTAACACCACCGGAACAGGTAACGTTGCTGTAGGCCGGTCCGGTTTAAACGGCAATATAAGCGGTGACTTTAACACTGCCGTTGGAAACGCCGCCCTAAAAGCAAATACCATCGGCGATTACAACACGGCTACGGGTGGTAGCGCGCTTACACTCAACACCATAGGATTATACAATGTAGCCGTAGGACACGGCAGTTTGAGTAAAAATACCGAAGGATCCGCCAATACGGCAGTGGGCTATAGTGCTCTGTCTTCCTGTACTACACGTTCGTATTCTACTGCCATTGGATGGCGTGCCCTCGAAGCCAATACAAGCGGGGACGGTAATGTTGCCACCGGGGCAGAAGCTTTAAATCTAAATACTACCGGCAATCACAACACAGCAACAGGTCGTAATGCATTGTATAGCAACGTATCTTCTTCCGAGAACAGTGCTTTCGGCTATCAGTCGTTAATGAACAACACAACAGGGGTTAACAATACGGCATCAGGCTCCCTGACACTACGTTACAACACTTCGGGGTCAAACAATACAGCGATGGGAACAAAATCCGTTTATTCGGGAACCGGCAGCAATAATTCCGCGCTTGGGGCTTTTACGCTTCAGGACAACCTTGGCGACGACAACACGGCTGTGGGAAATGAAGCATTGCAGGCAAACTATGGGGCAAACGAAAATACCGCGGTTGGTTCGAAAGCGATGTTTTCCAATACATCGGGTGTCGGAAATACAGCAATTGGCTTTCAGGCACTTTATACCCAGGGAAACAAAAATTATAATTCGGCACTGGGTTTTAAGGCGCTTTACAGCAACAGCAGCGGTGCCGACAATGTGGCTTTGGGGGCCGAAGCTCTTAATGCAAACATTTCAGGTTTCAGAAACACGGCAACGGGACGCAAAGCCTTGTTTGCAAACACATCGGCATCCGACAACAGTGCCTTCGGCAGCAATGCCCTGGAATCAAACACCAGCGGTGATTTCAATACGGCAACAGGTTCGCAGGCACTTAATTTCAACACAACAGGACATGACAATACCGCCAACGGCTATAAATCGCTTTATGCCAGCAGTGGAAACCACAATACAGGTATCGGTTCGCAGGCACTTACCCTGAATAACGGCGGCAATGCCAATACTGCCGTGGGCAGCAATGCTTTAAAAACAAACAGTTCGGGAAACAACAATACCGCCACCGGCTACCTCTCGCTTCAGGGTAATACCACCGGAGCCAGAAACTCTGCCTTTGGTGCACAGGCTCTCTACACCAACAGCCTGGGTTCCGATAATACGGCAGGTGGCAAAAATGCACTTTATTCCAACAGCCACGGAACTGATAACACGGCAATGGGAAAAAATGCACTTTACTCAAATGTCTCGGGTAATTTCAATACGGCCATGGGCGAAGATGCGCTTTACAATAACGATATCGGGAATTACAATACGGCCGTGGGATACAGTGCCATGTCAAATATAACAAGTCTTACAAACAGCGGGGGCTTTGGATACGATGCCGAACCCACTATAAACAATGAAATAAAAATTGGAAACAGCAGCATAACGGCCATTGGCGGAGCATCAGCATGGGCTACCTATTCCGACCAACGTATCAAAAGGAATATCAACGAAAACGTTAAAGGGCTGGATTTTATCCTTGAACTGCGGCCGGTTACCTACACCTACGACATTGACAAAGAAGACAGGTTGTTGCACGGAAAAGTCAACACCCAAACCTGGGAAGGCAAATACGACATCGAGAAAATCCGGTTCAGCGGTTTTCTGGCGCAGGAAGTGGAACAGGCATCCGGAAAAGCCGGTTACGATTTCAGCGGTATAATCAAACCCAAAAACGGTAAAGGCTTGTACCGGCTGCGTTACGCCGAGTTCGTCGTCCCTTTGGTAAAAGCTGTGCAGGAACTCAACGAGCTGAACAAACAACAACAAAACACCATCGAAAAACAACAACAAATGCTCGAACAACTGATTAAACAGGTTCAGGAATTAAAAGATAAATAAAACAATACATATCCGGCCGTTTATGGTCGCAAACTTAAAACCAACAATCATGAACAAAATCATCCTCACGCTCATCATCCTGACAACAGCCATTAGCGGCTTTGCCCAGATAGCAGTCAACACCGACGGCAGCTTACCCGACAATTCGGCCATGCTCGACGTCAAAAGCAGCACGGGCGGACTCCTCATCCCCCGTATGACCGGAACCCAAATGAATGCCATCGCATCACCGGCCACCGGACTCATGGTATTTAACACCACCGCCAATGCTTTTTGGTATTGGGATGGCAGTCAATGGACGGAGTTTAGAAGCGGCACCCCTTTGTGGGAACTTACAGGAACAAACATTGACGTGGCTGATACCACCTACAGCGTGGGTATCGGCACTTCCAACCCTTCGGGGAGATTTGAAGTGGCTACCATTAAACACAGCGGGACTTACGGCAGCAATATTGCAACAGGCGGAACGGCAAGTGCTTCTGAAGAATATCCCGGACAAACGGCAGATCTGGCTTTTGACAACACATCCACTACCTACTGGAGCAACAACGACAACCTGCCTGC
>CAYVWX010000164.1:0-7037 GCA_964455635.1 uncultured Lentimicrobiaceae bacterium
AGCAGGTTTGGTCTTTTTGAATTTAGCAATTGGATTACCCTGTGAAATATTTTTACAAATTTCACAGGGTGAATTTGTATTTTGGTGCTTGTTATTTGGGATTTCCACTGTCTGCTATAACCAATCCGCTAAATCCGATGATTGGTTTTTTACAGATATTAAAGCCGGATGCTTTACTTCCGTTTAGCATGAGCAGTAATAAGCAATACTTTGAGTGTGATAGTGGCTTTCAACCTGGCCTGGTATATTACTTCATCCTGATTTTTATTTACAGGCTTGTACAGAATTATTCTCTTTTCCTGTATTTTTGACGCTGTTAAAAAAATAGTTATGTCAGAATTTATAAATAATACCGAAAATCGGGTTAAAGAGCTGCTTGCTTTTGTTACCGGACTGATTAAGGGGGAAAAGGGAAGTGAGCTGATTAAGCAGTATGAGCATGCCATCGAAGAGGTACAGTCATTTGACGTGGTTATGATGGTAGATAAGTTGATGCAAAAAGATTTTGATCTGCAGGAAGTGAAACAGGGTATTAACAGAGCCCTGAACATGCTTTATAAGGGGTTGGTTTCGGCCGAAGTCCCTGCGTGTAATTCTATACCGTTTTTGGATAGTTTAATAAGTGAAAACAATGAGCTAAATCATCGGCTGATTGAATTACGGCCATTGATTAAAGGGTTCAACCAAAAGGATATATCTGAAGAAAAACGTCGGGAAATACTGGAAGAAATTAGCGACAAAATCCACGAGCTTCAACAATTTGAGGTTCATTATGTTAAAAAAGAAAATATTTTATTTCCATACATCGAGAAACATCTGAAAGAGTATGGGTGCCTGCCGTTAATGTGGTCGTATCACGACGATATCAGAAGGCTCAATAAGGAAATTACCAATATTATTGCACATGAAAAGGTTGACTTAAAACGTTTAAACCGGTTGCTTGGCGACCTGTTTTTTGTAATGTATGCCATCCGCTTTCGCGAAGAGTATATTTTGTTTCCGGTAATTTATTCGTTAATACCTGACGACTGTTGGGATGAAATGATGAAACAGGCTATGGAAGAAGGTTTTGCTTTTATTGAGGCACCAAAAATTAAAACCATCGCCCGGAAACAAAAGAAACCTGATGCCCGTGAGACAGGGGGCAATGTAATTTCCAACCCGGCTGCTATGCTTGACATGGGAACGGGTTTGCTAAAGCTGGAACAGGCAGTTATGATGTTAAACCATCTGCCGGTTGACATGACCTATGTGGATGAAAACGATGCCGTACGTTATTTTTCCACCCCGGGCCATAGGATTTTTCCGCGTTCAAAAGCCATTATCGGACGACTGGTTGAAAATTGTCATCCGCCCTCAAGTGTACATATTGTTAAACAGTTGCTTGATGCCTTTAAAGCCGGCACAAAAAACAAAGAGAGTTTCTGGATTCAGATGGGCGACAAATTTATCCTGATTCAATATTTTGCCCTTCGTGATGCGGAAGGTAAATACCGCGGAACTCTTGAGGTAAGTCAGGATGTGTCGGAAATAAGAAAACTAAATGGCGAAAAGCGATTGATGGAGGAATAACCTTTACTCAATATGACTTTTGGTTGAAAACATCCCCTGAAAAGTTACCTCATAAAAATTGGCACAACCGTCTTCGGCAATATAATCGAGTACGATATTATTGGTTGAATCAGCCTGCGGACTTAAGGTTACCAAACTTTTTCCCTGAATGGTATATCGGCAGTTGTAATCGATTTTGTACCGGTCGGAATCAGGATTAATGGTTATGTTAAAAGTTTTACTGCTTAACGAGTTGCCCTGAATGTTACCTGAAAACATAAAATAATCGTTGTTGCCTGCATAGGGAGTTGACGGATCTTTAAAAAGCTCATAATTAAATATTGCCGAAAAACTTCGGGTAACTTTTCCGGCATAATCTCCCAACAGGGTTATGTTGTTAAAAGCAACCCGGTAAGTTTGGTTTCCGGCAGCTGACAAACCTGTTTTTTTAATGTCAATATTTTGAATATTAACGGGCAGCGAGTCGAAATAAAATGTTTTTTCAACCAAAATCGAACAGCTTCCGGTGTCGGCCGTTAAAAAAGTGCTGTCCATCACATACGTAAAAGTGCCCATGCGATAGTGGCCGTATCCATCGAAATGATGCCAGTGGTTGCTCTCATTTTCGTACCAGTACTCAACTTTAATTTCCAGCGTATCGGGTGGGTTTATCAATACAACTTTGGCGCTGTCGATTTTAGCGAGCCCCGTATTTAAGAGTGTTGAATCGTAAATTGATTTAAAAAAGGTTAGCATAAACTGATTGGCAAACTGTTGCTGAAACTGCGCATCGCCAATAACAGCCAACTCCTGTTTAAAATCGGTTTGCGTGTTTTCGGGAGGTTGCTTACACGACTGAACCGACAAAAGCAAGGCGAGTACCGCGCTAAATAAAAATATGATTTTTACAATTTTCATTGTTTGCGTTTATAAATTTCAAACGAATAGGTAAAATCGTTTTGGGTATCGTCGTTAACATCGGTTTTTTCGGTTAACACCCATTCGGTTAACGGTATTTCGGGAAAAAAAGTATCAGCTTCAAATGCTTTGTGTACGCGGGTAATGTAAAGTTTATCGGCCAACGGCATAAACTGCCTGTAAACAGAACCGCCGCCAATAACAAAGTTTTCGTTTGTGCTGTCCATTTTGTTTATGGCATCATCAATGGAATAGGCCATTAGGCAATGGTCAATTTTTTCGCCGGGAATGTCGGTAATTATAATGCTGGTGCGATTTGGTAGCGGCCTCACCGGCAATGAGTAATAGGTTCGTTTTCCCATAACAATATAATGACCTTTGGTGAGCTTTTTAAAACGTTTCAGGTCTTTCGATATATGCCAAAGCAGGTCGTTATCCTTACCAATGGCATGGTTTTCGGCAATGGCTACAATTATTGAAATTTTTTTTGACATAATCGGGCTATCTTTTTCAAACTGCAAACAAAGCACAAAAATAGGTTTTATTTTTCATTTTTTAAGACCGTCAGATTAATACTCATTCCAATTAGTTTTATAAAAGTATCCTATTTAGCCTGTTATTTTTACTTTTGTCAATCAAATAAAGAATTTTAAGTACTAAAAGTATTGTTATGAGTTTAAAGCTACGCCTCATCATCATGAATTTCCTGCAATTTTTTGTGTGGGGAGCCTGGTTGATAACCGTTGGTGGATATTGGTTTCAAAACAAGGGTTGGACAGGAACCGACTTTGGCGCTATTTTTTCAACAATGGGTATTTCAGCCCTTTTTATGCCGGCATTGGCAGGCATTATTGCCGACCGGTGGATTAATGCGGAAAAGTTGCTGGGAATATTTCACATCTTAGGTGCGGCGGCACTGTTTACTTTGCCAATGGTTAACAACCCGTCGGCTTTTTTCTGGGTGATGCTTATTAACATGATATTTTATATGCCCACCATTTCGCTGTCTATTACGGTAGCTTATTCGGCTTTAAAACAAAACAATTTGGATGTGGTAAAAGAGTATCCTCCCATCAGGGTATTCGGAACCATTGGTTTTATTGTGGCTATGTGGACCGTCAGCCTGTTAAAAATAGAAACATCAGCCTTACAGTTTTATGTGGCTTCGGCAGCCGCGTTATTGCTTGGCTTTTACTCGTTTACACTACCTAAAGTTCCGGTAAGTACCGGGGGAAGCGCAAAAACAATGGTAGAGTCGTTGGGGTTAAAAGCATTTACGCTTTTTAAGGATAAAAAAATGGCCCTCTTCTTTATTTTTTCCATGTTGCTGGGTGCTTCACTACAGCTGACCAATGCTTATGGCGATACCTTTTTGCACGATTTTGCTAAAATACCGGCGTATAAAGATTTGTTAACCGTCAGATTTCCGGCTATCATCATGTCTATTTCGCAAATGTCGGAAACGTTGTTTATTTTGGCCATTCCGTTTTTCCTTAAACGATTCGGCATTAAAAAGGTGATGCTTATGAGCATGACAGCTTGGGTAATCAGGTTTGGATTGTTTAGTTACGGAAATCCTGCCGAAGCACTTTGGATGATTATCCTTTCGAATATTGTTTACGGGATGGCGTTCGATTTCTTTAATATCTCAGGCTCACTGTATGTTGAAACACAAACCACGTCTGACATACGTGCCAGCGCACAGGGACTGTTTATGATGATGACAAACGGATTTGGTGCCATTTTCGGAAGCTGGAGCAGCGGGGTAATTATCGATACCTTTTTCAGCAACAAAGGCCACTTTAACTGGCATGGTATCTGGATGACTTTTGCTGTTTATTCGATGGTGGTTGCCGTGTTGTTTGCCATTCTTTTTAAACACAAACACAACCCCGAAGAGCTTGCCGGTTTTAAACATTAATAAATGATTTTCTGCTATTTATTAGCACTTTTGCAAGTTAAATTAACTACTCATTGAAAAATATAAAACCAAAAAGCTTTTTTCTAAAGCTATTTAGAGGCATTATAAATTTTGACATATGTTTATGAAAAACATATTTAGAATCTATTATAAGGATGTTTGATTAATTTTGCCGCCATTATTAACCTTGTTAAAATAAAACAATATGAGCATATTTATTCTTATGGTTGTTATCTTTATCATAGGATACACCACCATTGCTCTTGAGCATCCTTTAAAAGTTGATAAAGCCGCCACTGCGCTTTTAATGGGTACCATCCTGTGGGCAATTTATGCCTTAAACGGAACCACCGTTTTACAATTGGGATTTAGCACTTCGTGGCACCATTTTGTAGAAGAAAACAATTTGGGGGCATTGCTGGCGGGTTTTAAAAACGGTTCGCTTTCCGGTGCCGATTTAGAACACTTTACAGGAAGCGTAAAAGAGTTTATTACCCAACACGAGGTACTGGAACATCTGGCTGATATTTCCACTATTTTGTTTTTCCTTTTGGGAGCTATGACCATAGTTGAAACAGTGGATCAGCATGAAGGATTTAAAATTATTACCGATAAAATTAAAACCACCAACAAAGTAAAATTGTTGTGGGTATTGAGTTTTCTGACGTTTTTCATGTCGGCCGTACTGGATAACCTTACCACAACCATTGTTATTATTGCTTTATTGCGCAAGCTTATCGACGATCAAAAAACACGTTGGTTTTATGCTGCCATGGTTGTTGTAGCGGCCAATGCCGGTGGTGCTTTTTCACCCATTGGCGATGTTACCACCATTATGCTTTGGATTGGTGGACAGGTAACCACTGCCAATATAATTATGAAACTTTTTATCCCCAGTATTTTAACCATGGTTATTCCTTTAATTCTGCTTTCATTCACCCAAAAGGGAACTGTTACCAGGCCATCGGTAAATGAGGGAGAAAAATCAATAACTACGCCTAAACAGCAGTCTGTTTTATTAATAATGGGTGTTGCAGCCCTGTTGTTTGTTCCTGTATTTAAAACCTACACCCATCTACCTCCCTATTTAGGAATGTTGTTTGGGTTAAGTATTATTTGGATTACCACCGAGTTGATGCACAAAGAAATTAAAGAAAAGGTTCCCGGCTTCAGGCTTACGGTAAACGAAGTGTTGCGAAAAGTTGACATTCCGACCATCTTCTTCTTTTTGGGAATACTTAGTGCCGTAGCAGCTTTGGAATCGGCCGGACATCTTGACTTGTTGGCTCATTCGTTAAAAGAGGCAGGACTGGGAGTTTATGCCGTAAGTACCATTATCGGGTTGCTTTCGTCGGTTGTTGATAATGTGCCGCTGGTGGCGGCTTCAATGGGTATGTATCCCATCGACCCATTCCATGTGCAATATATGCAGGATGGTATTTTTTGGGAACTCATTGCCTATACAGCCGGTACGGGCGGTAGTATCCTTATCATAGGCTCGGCTGCCGGGGTAGCTGCCATGGGCCTCGAAAAAATCGATTTTATCTGGTATATGAAAAAAATCTCGCTTTTGGCTCTGCTGGGTTACTTTGCAGGAATAGGAACCTATTATGTTCAGGAATCGTTTATGCAGGAAAAGCTTGAAATTAAGCCCGTTACACAAAAAGAACTGCCTTCGGATGTTAATACCTATCTGAAAGAAAAATATGCTGATTATCAGGTTGAAGCGGTAAATTATTACATTAAACAAGATGAGCCTGTTGGCTGGGCTGTCGATTTAAAAAACAACAACAATGCCGTTGAAGCTCAATTTTTAGCCAACGGACGTTTTTTTGATGAAAAATCAATGGCCGAAATTAATTCGGAAAACCACGCTGAATAGCGCTGCTGAACTCATATTTGAAAAGCCTTGCTCAATTTTAAGCAAGGCTTTTTTTATTCCATGGTAAAAGCTTACTTTTGTATGCTTCATAAACAGAATTTATTATGATTAAATACGCATCAGTCAAAGCTCCGAAAAAAATAAGAGTTGCCATTACACATGGCGACTTTAACGGAATAAGTTACGAGGTAATTATAAAAGCGCTCCACGACAACAGATTGTTGGAGATGTTTACTCCCGTTATTTTCGGGTTGTCGAAAGTATTGGCCTACCACCGGAAAAATTTCGGTTTCCACGATTTCAATTATAACATTGTAAATCAGGCCGGACAAATTAACGGAAATAAGGTTAACATTTTAAACCTTACCAACGAGCCGGTAAATATTGAATTTGGCAAGTCAAAAGCCGAAGCCGGTAAATTTGCTATTGAAGCGCTTGAAAAGGCCGTCGATTATATTAACGAAGCCAGAGCTGATGTTTTGGTAACAGCTCCGTTAAATAAAAGCAATATATTTTCCGACAGTTTTCCGTTTGCCGGCCACACCGGTTATCTGGCTCAAAAGTTTAAAAGCAGTCAGGTGGTAATGTTGATGGTTCACAACAACCTCAGGGTAGGAACCGTTACAGGCCATATTCCTCTTAAAGAGGTGCCCGCAGCTATTTCGGAAGATAAAATAATCTCAAATATTGCGGTTATGGAGCGATCGCTGAAACGTGACTTTGCCATTGTTAAGCCTAAAATTGCCGTGTTGGGTTTAAATCCGC
>CAYVWX010000165.1:0-7008 GCA_964455635.1 uncultured Lentimicrobiaceae bacterium
ACAATGAATTAATGATACAATGAATTAATGATACAATGAATTAATGATACAATGAATTAATGATACAATGAATTAATGATACAATGAATTAATGATACAATGAATTAATGATACAATGAATTAATGATACAATGATACCATTATATCACTGATCCTCTGATCCCCTGATCTTCTGATCCCCTGATCCCCTGATCCTCTGATCCCCTGATCCTCTAACTACTTTTCCGTGGAAACGAGTTTCAAAATATCATCAACAAAACGGTAAAACTCTTCACTCCGGTAGGTTATTTGAGGCCATTGCTCTTTCGGTATTTTTTTCCAACAGTGACCGATAAAATCGCACGGGTAGGGATTTGTGCACTGTTCTCCCGGTTCAACAGACGGCGATTTTTGAAGTTTCAGAGCGATCTTTTCTTCTTCAACCTTTTCTTTAACAAATTGTTGCAGGGGTAGTATTTTGTCTAAAACACTCTCTTTAATAAATAACTTTTCCAGATCTGCCGTTCCGTCAAATTGGTAATCTTTGTTAATGTAAATTATCCGGAAATCGGTTAACGGAAGCCCTGAACCTGTAATTACGTAATACTGAAAAGCGGCATCCAGCAAAAAGGTGTCGGAAATTTTTAAGGCGCTTTTAACTTCATAACCTATCCATTCTCCCTGTTCTTTTGAAAGGATATCAAGAAAAATTAGAAGTCTGTCGAATTGGAATCCCGCTTCATAGATAACATCATGGCTTTGTGTGTTAATTATTTCCCGGGTTTCCAACAGCTTTTTTTCGTAATGATGGTAGGAGCGTGGCCTCACATCGATACCGCCGGGGAAAAGTTTTTGGGCAACGATGCCGAGTTTTGTTCCCCGCCTGAATTTGGCCAGCTGCTCCGGTGCAAGCCTGTCGCGTAAAAACGGCCTTTTTTTGTGGAGATATAGTGACTTAATGCATTGTGAACCCCTAATGAATGTCGATTTTGAAAGCAGATGTTTTTCCATTTTAATAATTTTAACCACCTGTTTTAATTTAAGGTGTATTGATATTGGTTTTTGCTTTTTTTAAGCCTATTTGGTTTCGCGTACCTCTTTTAAAAGTTTTTTCAATCCTACAAATTCACCGGAGGTAATAAGGCTGCTCAGGCTTACCCCCAGCATTCCATGGAGATTAAGGTTTTGTCCGGTTAAAAAAAGATTGGGAATTTTAGTTTTATGCGAAATGTACGAGTCGTAAGGCCGTTGGTAATTACGTTCGGTGCCATACATCGAGCCGGTGGGCGTGCCCAGATAATCGCTAAACGACAACGGAGTAGCTACATAATATGTTTCCAGGTTTTCTTTAAATTCGGGAAACTTTTGAGCTGCTAAATCAAGCAGTTTTTCAGCTTTTTCTTTTTTAAACCGTTCATACGCTTCGCCACGCTTTTTAAGGGGCAGGTGCTTCCATTTTTCCACCTCTTCATACTTCATGTGCGTTAAAACGGTTACATTATCAACGTATTCGGGATTTAAACTGTCGGCAGGCCAATGTACAAAATAGTGCTCAGGCCATTTTTTTTCATCATAGGAGGAGGCGTACCAAACATCGTTGTGTTTGTAAAAGTTATAGTTGTAATTGTGGTACTTAACCGTTCCCGGTTTTAAAATAAGATGCAGCGAAAAGGCCGAAAGGGTATCCTTCAGCCCTACGAGCCTTTTCCGGTAGGTCTTTTTTATTTTTCCTTCCGGAATCCAATCCATGGTAGTGGACGGGTGGGCATTGGAGATGAAGCTGTCGGCAAAAAAAGATTCGCCGGAGGTGGTTTTTACGCCCATAAGCTTTTTTTCGTCGAATAGAAATGTTTCAACCTTTTGGCGGTTAAAAATTTTGCCGCCGAAACCGAGTATTTGTCCGGCCAGCTTTTCGGCCAACATCTGGGTGTTGCCGACAATACGGTAGGCACTGCTGATGAAATAGTAATTAATAAGTGCATGGTTGTACATGGGGGTTACCTCTTTACGGCCGGCATAAACAAAATTCAATGCTGCCATGGCATTTCGTAAATCGCTATTTTTAGTTAACGAACAGATGTAATCCCAGGCATTGGTTGCCAAAAAGTTGCTTTCGGAGTTTTTTCCTTCCGACGGCTCCTGAAGCGAATAAACATCCTGTTCTTTTACGGTACTCAGCAATCCCGAAATGTATCGGTTAATAGCCTCCTCTTCTTCCGGGAATTGTTGGGTTAAACTTTTACGGTAGTTATTTATGCCCATGGGAAATTTAACCTCCTTGCCGCCAATGTTGAAAACATCGAAACCGTCGTCGTTTAACCTTTGATATTCAAGTCCGTTAAAAAGTCCGAAATATTTAAAAATATTGTGCATCATCTGTCCTTTGTCGAGGCTGCCGATATAATGCATGCCTGTGCCCAACATTCGTCCGTTGCGCTTATACGATTGCAGCGTGCCTCCCAGCTTGCTGTTTTTTTCCAAAACACACACTTTGTAGCCATGTTTGCTTAAAACAAAAGCACTCATAAGCCCTCCAATGCCGCTTCCTATAATAATGATGTCGTATTTGTTGTTCATAAACTGGTGATTAGTGGATATTTTTGAAATTAGATTTATGATTTAATGGTACAATGATTTAATGATACAATGATATAATGATTTAATGGTAAAATGATATAATGATATAATGATTTATGAAAAAATTATGTGTTATGATTGTTTATTATTTTGGATTTACGGGTAATTAAAAAAATAACATTGGAGGTAAATTGTGTTGTGTCGAGTACCTTAAAATGAAAATCTGAGGTGTTGCCTACCCATTCTCTGACAGTCGATTCCGAAATAAATTCTAATTTATGCGCTGTTTTGTTAAAGCCTGTTTTGGTTGAAAACATTTCGGTAAGCCTGGTTCCTTTATGACGCTTTTTTAACTCTTTATTGCCATCACGAATAATTATCATCCCTTTTGGGTTAAGTTTTTTCATGCACTGCCTAACCACCTTACTTTGTTGTTCTGCCGTCAGATAATGTAACACATCGTTTAGAATAAAAACATCGGAAGAGGGAATGTCAAAACAAGTGATGTCAGCTTGTTTAAAAGTACATCTGCTGTTGGCTATTGCGCAGTTGGCAGCTGTTTTAACCTTGTTCTCGTCGTAATCGAACCCTTGTACGGTGCGCTTTTCCGAACGCATCGAAAGCATAAAATCCAAATAACCGTAACCACATCCCAGGTCGGTTACAAGGGCTTGTTTTGGTATTATTTTGTCAAACAACCGGTAGTCGGATTCCAGTCTGATTTTTATTTTTGTGTACCATTCCAAAACAGGCCCTTTAAAAATATAATTTTTTGTAATAAACCCGGCAAGGTATGAGGGGGTTTCCGCTTCTTCTTTTAGTTTATCGTATTCATCTCTGAACCAATCTTGTACGGTATGTCTTTTCTCCCTTAAATCGGCTCCCCACCTTTTGTCGTTTATGTGGATGCGAGGGAAAATCTTGACGGTTATTTTGCCTCTTTTAAGAAACAACTCGCTTTTTTTCAGCATTTCGTTGGGTCCGTGAATAATCATGGGAATGATATCCAGATTTAATTTCTCAGCGAGATAAAAAGCGCCTTTGTGAAAACGTCTGATTTGACCGTCTTCGGTTCGATGCCCTTCGGGAAATATAGCCAGCGAATACCCTTCGTCTGTTAAGGCTTTTAATTGTTGTTCGGCATCTTTGTGGCCTGTGTAAGCGGGAACAAACCCTGCATATTTCAGAGCCCTGCCGTAAACCTTGTTGTTGTAGTTGTCTTTGTTGGTAAATACTGCTACTTTGTGTGTTTGTAGCATCAAAATCATCAAGTCGATGTGCGATTGATGGTTGGCAATAATAATGGCGGGTTTCGAAAAGTCTTCGTGATGAGGGTTAATAAATTTTTTAGGTGAAAGAAAATTAGAATAGATAAGTGCTTTGGTAGAGAATTTTAAAAGTTTATGAAACAACAATTTTTTCTTTTTCTTATCTCCCGGTATTGCCTGCAATATGCCTGCAATAACCGACAGCAGTGCCCCTCCGCCTATAAACAGAATCCCCGACCAGATAGAAAAAATAAAGTCAAGCATGGTAACCGGCCTTTTTCGCTTACCTTTCGAATAGGTTGTAAGCCATTTAAACAGTAATGGTTCGATGGAAAAAGTGATAAGTACAACCGACAGAATGCCGATAATCGACATCAATGCAATAGATTTTAATGCAGGATGTTTGGCGAAAATTAGAACGCCGATGCCCAACAGGGTTGTAATTACCGACAGCAATATGGACACCCGAAAAGAGGCTTGTTTAGTGTTGCCGAATTGGTATTGTAGCAACATGCCCCGCATAAGGAAAATGCTGTAGTCGATGCCCAGCCCGAAAATAAAGGTAATGATTATTATGTTGAAGATGTTGAAACTTATGCCTGTTACAGCCATGATACCGGTTACCCAAAACCAACTTAACACAACCGGAGTCATGGTGATTAACGTAAGCTCGATGCGGCCGTAAGCCAATAACAGAATGATAAAAATAATTATAATTGAGAACCAAACCAGCGTGTTGAGGTTGTCTTTTAAAACAGCTACCAGTTGTTGGGTTATGGCCTGCCGGTTAATAACCCAAATATCCCGATGACCTTCAAAGGCTTTTTCAACCACCGGTAGTTTGGCAAACGGAGCATGAATAATATTGATAACACCATTTAAGCGACCGGTTTCAATCAGGTTGTTGCTAAACAACGACTTTATTACAGGAAGCCGGTTAATATCCGTTGTTTGATAGCTTTTGTTTAATACGGCTTCAAACTGTTTAAATGCTGTTGCCTTAAAATGAAGTGCTTTGCCGTTTTTATGTAATGAGCCGACTGTTTTTTCTTTTTTGTTTTTCCAGAATTTATTCCATATATCTATTCTCTTTTTTTGCGTTTGTTGCGAAGGAAATAAAACCGGTGATCCGTTATATCCGGTAATGACGCCACTCTTTTTAAGTTTTAAAAGCTGTGCCGTAATTTGTTCCTGAAGTTGTAAAGCGCTGTCGGCACTATTTCCGGTAGCAACAACCAAAATGGGTTTTCCGGTGTTTCCGGTAAGTTTGTTTAGCAGTTTTTCAGCTTGTGCTGTTTTGTCGGTCATAAAATTAAACTCGTTCATATTTGCTTTAAAAACCACTTTATGCGAAAAAAAAGCAAACAAAATGGTAATGGCAACAACACTTAAAACTACGAATCTGTTTTTTGAAAGGTCGATAGATGCTATTGTTGTTATAAAATTATGTTTGCCGGGCTTTTTAAGTGCCGCCTTTGACGAAAAAAGGTGAGGAAGAACAAGCAGGGTAAACAGTGCCGCACTCATTACACTGATGGCTGCAAAAATTCCCAAATCGTTTAAAACCTTTGAATTAATAAACAACAACGAAAGAAATGCCGAAGTGGTGGTAATGGTGCTTAATAGAATAGGTGTTGACAACTGTTTTAAAATGTTTTCAGCATGGCCGTATTGCCTGTAATGAGCATAAATATGGAGTGCATAGTCAACCGAAATGCCCAGCAAAATCGATCCTATTCCCAATGAAATAGCCGACACTTCCTTTTCCAGGATAGCCAGTCCCGCCATGGCCGTTAAACCGCCAAATAATACGGGAAGCATTATGATAAAAAATGATTTCAGGTTTCTGAAAAACAGGGTAATTAACAATATAAGTGCAATGGCTGCCAGCGATACCGTAAGTGCAATGTCTTTTTTTATTTGAGTTGCATTTCCCCCGGCAACAATGGAGCTTCCGAAACAGGTGGTTTTAAGGTTGGGGAAAACGGTTTTTAAATTATTTATAAATCCGTCAATATCATCGAAAAGCTGTTTGTTTTCGGCTGTTTCGTGAGGGTGGACGGGTGTTATAAAAAAAATCAGGTATTTATAATCTTTGGTGAGAAAATGATTTTTGTAAAGCACAAAGTTGTTGTTTACCCTGAGCCTTTTAAATTTGTTGAGGGCAATAAAAGTCAGATTCAAAGGGTCTTTTTGTATCATCTTTTTGGTGGCAAAACCGGCCGGTGACAGCAGGGTGTGATAATCCTTTTGCAACGTGTATTTGATGGCCGGGTCGGAGGTTAAAGAATCAATCTCGCGGTAATCGCTGTTGCTTAAAAAAAGAGGCAGGTTGTCATATACCTCATCAAAAAGCCTGTTGATTAAACGGCTGTCAATGCCTGAGGTGATGCTTTTTACGGTTGACGGCATAAAATGTCTCCTTATGGAATCGGTAAGCCGGTTTGTAAAAGCAATCAGCGTATCGGGTTGGGCAGAAGCGGTGCTGTCGTTAAGCGAAACCATAAATACAACTTTGTCTAACAGTTTCGAGTTATTATAAACAAAGTTCATCTTTTTAACAGATGCATTATCAGGAAAAATTTTAGTGATGTCTTCCGAAAAACGAATTTTTGAGGCATACCACCCTGCCGTTAAAATAATGATAAACAACACCATTAGGGCCGGAATGCCATGCTTCCGGTTAAGTCTGTAAAGAAATGCAAAAAATGTTCCCATGGTTGTTTTTTAATCCGTGTCAAAAATAGGGTTTATCCCTTAACCAGCCTAAGGTGTTGTTAAATTATGTTGCCGGCTTTAATTACTGCATCTTTTCAGTGTTAAAAAGGCAATCGCTCAACGACTTTTACTTATAACCGGCCTTGTGAATTTTCTCTTTAAAGTGAATGAAAAATAGTTTTGGCTCAATATTTGATTTTCTTTGCACAAAAAGGATGGTGTAACTAATAACCCTGTAGAACAGCCTGTTATAAACCGTAAAATGGTCTAAGAAAAAGATAATTCCAATAATTGGAAACATTTTCATTTTGAAACAGTATAACACATTAATATCTGACTAACTAAGCTCGTTAACAATATTGTTAACTTTAAATAGTTGGTAAATCTCCCTAATAGCTGCAAGGGGTAACGATACTTGTGCTATTTTTGCGAATGGAAAAAGGTTATTTGGTAAAGCTTTATTAAA
>CAYVWX010000166.1:0-7006 GCA_964455635.1 uncultured Lentimicrobiaceae bacterium
GAAAGATGGAAAAGTTTGGTGGAAATGTTTGAATTGTGGTTATATATATGAAAGTGAAAAAGCTCTTGAAATTTGTCCTGCTTGCTTACATCCTAAATCGTATATGCAGATTAGAGAAGAAAACATATAAAATTGAAAAGGAAGACCAACGGGATAAAGCACGAAACGCTAACAAAGGCTATACGTAATGCGTGTAAATTGTTATATATTAACATTATAGAAGTAAATAGAATTCGCGCAAATTAAAAAAGTGTATGCGGGTTTATGGAATGAGAAATAAATTTAAAACCGGGCAATCATCTTTTTTAGCGATTGCAGGATGCCGGGCGACAGCGATTGTGTGTAACGAGGGTGGGCAAGTAGTTTTAACTCGGTTTTAAGTTCGGGATGATTGCCGGCAATTTTTGCCATACACTCAAAAGCTTTAATGCGTACCGAAGGAGATTTTTTTGTTGATTCCCAGATTGATGTGCATTTGTCGAATAAAATACCTTCCTGTTTTTCAGTTATTTCCATTCGGATGATTATTTTTAGCAACTCGCGTTGAAAACCATCCCTTTTATGATCAATGGCCTTGATGACAGCTTCGAGATGAGGTTTTATTCGCGGGTCGTTGTTTTTCATACAGGTTGTCAGCAGCCAGGGTGCTCTCCATGCAGCAGGCTGATTATTTGTAGTTGCAATATCTACCATCAGCCTGAAATATTGATTGTTACAACTGATAAGGCTTGTCAGCTCATCTTTGTCAAAATCATGGAATAACTTATTTTCGAGAAACTGTTTCATGGTTGGGTGTGGCGTGTTGCGAAGGTATTAAAAATAAAATCCCTCCTGCAAAAGCAAAAGGGATTTAAGGTTGATTTTTTAACTGTTCAATATAATGTTAATCCGCCGGCACCTCTTCAACAGGTTCCACATGACTTGGCTGCGGCATGGCTTTGTGTATGGTAAGCTCATCAATTAAACGGGTGTCGTCGGCAAACTTATCGATAATAAAAAGCACATACCGCACATCAACACAAATGGTGCGCTGTAAAACTTTTTCGTATGAAAGGTCGCCGCTCATGGCCTCCCAGTTGCCGTCGAAAGCCAAACCTATCAGTTCGCCTTTGCCATTTATTACGGGACTTCCCGAATTTCCGCCGGTAATATCGTTGGTGGTAAGAAAATCGGTTATCAGTTTGCCGTCTTCTCCGTAAGGGCCGAAATCTTTTTTCTCGTAAAGTTCTTTCAGTTTGGCCGGAACAATAAATTCATCATTATCAGGGTCTTCTTTTTCCATTACCCCTTTAAGGTGGGTAACATAATCGTAATGAACGGCATCGGCAGGGTAGTAGTCGAGTACTTTTCCATAGGTAAACCGTAGGGTTGAATTGGCATCGGGATAAAACTTTTTGCCGGGTTGCATAGCCCTGATGCCGGCTTCCCAAAGACGGTTACCTTTTTTCATGGTGCTTTGGCTTTGACGATAACTGCCCGAAGCAGCCATAATGTTTTTCATATAACCCTGCATAAGCACAAATAACGGGTCTTTTTCCAAAGTTTTCAGTTTGGGTTCGGCCAAAAACAGTTTGTAGTTGTTGGAGTCGGGAATAAACGATTTTGAGTAGATATAATCGGCCACCGCTTTAAAATCACCCTTGTTTTTTTGAACAAGCTTTTCAAGAATTTCGGGATGCATATCCACCGGCATTTTGTCGTAATACATTTGTGTCATGGCGGTAAACACCTCTTTGTCGGTAGCAAAATCGTAATTTTTATACATCTCTTTTACCTGTTCCAACAAGTTATTTGTTGTTTTTTTAATTCGTTTGGTAATTTTTTCTTTTTTCTTTTTCTTTTTTTCCTCTTTCAGTTTTTTTAGCTGACTTTCAAGACCCGACAAGCCCCGAGCTATGGAAATGGCCTCGGAACCTTGTAGTCCGGCAACGCTGCCAACCACCAGCGGCATAAATTTTTCCGACATTTTTGAATAGGCCTCTTTAATCAATGGCAACGCTTCTCCATATTTGTCTTTGCGTACCTTGTTAGCATCAACCCAACGGGTAAACGATTTTTCAAATTCCTGTTTTTTTGCAAAAACATGATTTTTTTTACCGCCACGCTGCTGGCCGATAAAGTATTTCCAGGCATTGGCATTACCGGCATGCTGGAAGCGTATTTAATTTTAACGGCCTGGTCGGCATCCATGTGTTTTTTCCAGATTTCCAGTTTTTTTCCAAAAATTTCAATAAGGGGAGGAAAATAGTCGTCCATTTTAAATTGAATGCCATACGAAGTAAGATATCTTTCGGTGGAGCCGGGAAAACCCCAAATCATGGCAAAATCGTCTTTTTTAACACCATCCAACGAAATGGGCAGATAGTGTTTGGGTTTTAAAGGTATGTTGTCGTTCGAGTATTCGGCAGGAGAGCCGTCGGGGGCGGTATAGATACGAAAGATGCTAAAATCACCGGTATGGCGCGGCCACATCCAGTTGTCGGTATCGCCACCGAATTTTCCGATGGCCGAAGGGGGGGCGCCTACCAGTCTCACATCTTTATAAACCTGATATACAAACATGTAATACTCATTTCCGGCAAAAAAGCTTTTGATGACTACATTGTATTTTCCGGTGTCGGAAGCTTGTTTTTTTAATCGTGATACTATTTTTGAAACCTCTTTGCTGCGTTGTGCTTCGGTCATGGTATCGTTTAACCGGGGAATGATGCTATCGGTAACATCGGACATATAAACCAAAACGGAAGCACTTAACCCTTTGTTGGGCAGCTCTTCGTCAAACGATTTTGCCCAGAAGCCATCTTTTAAATAATCGTGGTCTGTGGTAGAGTGCTTTTGGATGTAATCGTATCCGCAGTGGTGGTTTGTAAATAAAAGTCCCTGATTGGAAACCAATTCCGATGTACAGAAATAACCTTCGGGAGTGGGGCCTGTTGAAAGGCCTACAATGGCATCTTTCAAGCTTGGTTGGTTGGGGTTGTACAGTTCGTCGGCTGTGAGCAACAGCCCCATTTTTTGCATATCGGCAATGTTAAGGGTTTTGATAAACATGGGAAGCCACATTCCTTCGTTGGCTTTCAGCTGAAAACCCGAAAAGCTAATGATAGCCAGAAAAATTAAAATTGTTTTTTTCATTTGTTTTTGATTTTGTATTAATCTATTAATCTGTTTTTTTATGTTTTGTCATGATTTTCGGCTTCGCCATCGAAAATCACGCCAAAACCGGTCTTGTGTTTTTTTTACCTCGGGTTAACACCCGAGGCTATAAATATTACGCTCCTAACGGAGCTTATAATCATGACAAAACGGATATCACGTGTTTTTTTTGATACCCCGGGTTAACACCCGTGGCTATAATATGTCACCCCAATGGGGTTCTTTATAATCATGTTGCCGTATGCTGTGTTAAAGCATTTGTCATAGATGTTTAGTTATTTACAACCCCAGCACTGCCGGCCCCTGTTCGTAGTAAATATCAACCGGAATGCCCATGCTGTTTACTTTGTCGAGGTCTTCTTTTAATTGTTGCGGTATCATACCATCGGTTTCAACCCATTTTTTGGCAGCTTCGTAATCGCCATCACCCTGAATTTTTAAAATTTTTTGGGTTAACTTTTTGGATGCCGCTTTCATTTTTTCAAAATTTATGGAATAGGTTCCGTCATCGTTGCGGTTAAAGGCGCCGTTTTTCAGGAAAAAGTTAAAACGCAGCATGTTAGCCATGCCGTGGGCACTGGAGGCTCCAAAACGAACCGAACGAAAAATACCGGCCATAAAGGTTACGTAATTGTCCATTAATTTGGTGTCGGTAAATTCACCCATATCGTAAAGACGGTTAACCAGATAAAGTCCTAAGATATCGGCTTTGCCCTCTTCAATAGCGGAGAATTTTTCTTTTAATGCTTTTCGCACGGGACCTTTGCCGTTAATGGTGTTTTTAATGCCCATACCATGTGCTACTTCGTGAAACATGGTGTTTGAAAAGAAGGCGTTAAACGTGATGTATTGCCTTTGATCGGGTGCAATAAGAACTTTGGAAATCGGAACCAGAATTTCGTCGAATTTGGCACGCATGGCATTTTTAAGCTGTAGCTTACGGGTTCCTTTTTTAAGCTGAACGCGCTCGTCGTTGGGCAGGTTAATGGCAATGGTTTTTCCACCCATATTACAGTCGCCGGCATAATATACAACATCGTATGCATTCAAATCGGCTTTTGAGCCGGGGGTTTCCTGTTTGTATTTGGGGTCAACGGGCAGCTCCTTTTGTAGCTGAGGTAAAAACTGTGCATATTTCGACAGCTTGTTGCTCCATTCAACATCTTTTATTAACACAAACGATTCGTGAGCGGCTTTATAGCCAAAAAGCTGGTCGGTATAATTTTCGATGGGGCCGATAACCAGATCAATTAAATTACCACTCATATCGAGCCAGGCCATATCGCTTTCGTAATAATCGTCCGTAAGCAGTGCTTTGGCACGTAGCTTCAGGTACTTTTTAAACCCTACATTTTCAGCCAGTTCGGAAGCCTGCATCAATAAGTCTGCGGCTTGTTTTATTTCAGGTTTAAAAGCATCGTGGTACCATACCGTTTTTAAAGCCCCTTTGTTATCACGCCGTAACAGGGTATAAAGACTTGTTTTGTCGGGGTTGTTAAAAGCTTCAAACTCTTTTATTGTCATGTTGTGGGGATAAAATTCTGCACCTTTAGGTTTTTCACCCCATCCCTGAATGAAAGGGGCCAGGTTGTTTAACTCATCCCAGGGGCCATAATTAATGGAAGCATAATTTTTTAACTTCTGATCGGAAATATTGCTCAAAAAAGTACTCTTTTCACCCACATTTTCTTTCCAAAAAATGTTGTCCATCAAATCGGCAGCCTTAAAAAGAAGTTTTAACATTTTTTTCTGCCGGTTGCTCAGGTGCGAAATATCGGTGGTAAGCTTTACCTTGGCATATTTTTTCATTTGATATCCCTTTACTAATTTCGCCGCTGCTTTGGTTCTTTCCGCTTTTGATGTTGTACTGCTACATGATATTAAAGCAGCCAAAAACAGGGCTGACAGGCTAAAAAATAAAACTTTTTTCATAAATTATTCTTAGATTAATAAATCACTACCCGTTTGTTTTCGGGCAAAACACTTTGGTTGCAAATTGCCGCGTTTATAAAAAACAGACAACCTGACACAAAAAATGTGTCTGCCGGCAGTAAATAATTTTACTCCGGAAACAACATATTGTGGGCAAAGGTAATGAAATAGAATAATTATAAGTCAATACAGCCTTTAGGGTTTTTGAATCCGACTTCAATCCTGTTTTGGGGAGAAAAAGACTCTGTTTACTTTCTAACTTTTCGGAAGAAAGAAATCTATGCAAAAGCGGATGTTAGTATTTTGCAAATTCTTTGGGTTTTACAATGGTAAAGGTTCGCACAATGTTAAATCCAAAATGGATATCCCCTTTCAGCCAGTCGCCCTGTGTATAAGGAATAAAATATTGCTCGGTAATGGCAGCCGAATTGGTAACAAACAGTTGGAATACATGGCCACCTGTTTCAATATCAATGCCTAACGAAAGAGAATTGTGATAGGTTTCGGCTATTTTTTGTGTTAAAATATAATGATATTCAAAATTAAAGCTCATCCGGTTCGACAGTTTAATACGTCCGGCAGCTCCCATGGAAAGTATGTCGTTGGGGTCTTGTTTGGTTTCAACCATATTCCAGTGAGTATAGCTCGGCATTAACTGCAGCGAAAAGGAGTTGCTAAATTTACGGGCAATAATCAGCTGGTTTACAAACGACAACCTGTTTGCAAAATAAACATAACGATTGTTTTCAGGATTTTTTAACGAGATAATACCCATCAATCCAAAATAGGAAACCGATACCGGCATGGTACGTGCTCCACTGCTTTGGCGTAACAGTTTAACTTTAAGCGAACCGTCCCAGGTTTTATTTTGTGTGGTACGACCTATTCCTACGGCCAGCCAGTCGGTTATGCCATATCTTAAACCAAGCCGGGTTACGGCCTGATCGAAACCGAAAAAATTATAGAAACCTGAGTTCAACGGGCCAAAATGGTGTTGAATATTTAACAGCATAGTACCTTTGGCAGGCAGCTTAACCGACTGGCCTATAACCACATTAGTACTTTTAAAAGTTGCCTCGGTGTATTCGGTTGCAGGTTCGTTATTTAACAATCCCATTAAATCATCATCCTGAGCCATACCGGCCTGAACAAAAAGGAAGGTAATCGACGTAAGCAGTATTAACTTTTTAATCATTATTTTAAAGGTTTAAGGTTGATGTTTACCGTGATAAGAATTTCTTCCGCTATTTTACCTGATACGATAGCGGGTATTTTAATATCGTAATCGTTAAGTTTAATGGTAAATTTGGCTTTTCCCGTTATATTTTTGTCGCCTATTTCAAAAGTTCCACCGGTTTTTACGGGATTGGTTTTCCCGTGGATGGTGAGTTGGCCGCTGACTTCAACAGGATAGGAACCGGGTTTGGAAAAATTTATGTTTTCAAGGTTGTTAATGTTTCCTTTAAAAGTGGCCACGGGATATTTATCGCTTTCCACATAATTTTCGTTGAAATGTTCCTGCATTAAAGCTTTTTCAAAAACAAAAGATTTCATCAACACTTTAAAAACAAACAGGCCGCTTTTGGTGTCGATGGCAGCATTTACCTTGTTGTTGATTGCTTCTATTTTTTCCAGCGGCCCATCCGAGAAAAAGGTAATTTTTCCCGATTTTGTAATGTAACGCTGTGCTTCGGTTTGTACTGAAACGAGCAATAGTGTTGTTAAAATTAATATTATTTTCATCTGTTTATAATTTTGTAAATGCTTGATAAGACCTTTTTTATGTTTTTCATGATTTTCGGCTTCCCTTCGACAAGCTCAGGGCAGGCTATCGAAAATCCCGCCAAAACGGGTCTTGGGTTTTTCTTTACCTCGGGTTGACACCCGAGGTTATAAATATTCCGCTCCTCCGGAGCTT
>CAYVWX010000167.1:0-6994 GCA_964455635.1 uncultured Lentimicrobiaceae bacterium
GTATGGTTGACCTTACCGGCATTGACGCATCCGAAGGGGATGATGTTATTGTTTTTAACGGCGAACATCCCATTAAAGAACTTGCCGAAAAAGCAGGCACCATAACCTACGAAATATTAAGCCGCATTTCGCGCCGCGTAAAACGGGTATATTATTACGAATGATGCTTTGAACAATTTTGGTACAAGGCTCTCCTGCCCGCAAGTTTTTTTTGTTTTACATTACTAAAAACTTGCGGACAGGACAGTTTGTGAAGCAGTAACTATTTTACCGTTATCTTGTTAATAAAGCTTTTTTCGCCTGCTTTGGTTTTTACAATATACAGGCCGGGTTGTATGCCGCTAACATCTAAAGAGGTATTAACACTTCCGGCAGCCTGTAGGCCAAGGTCGTTAACTGCAACCTGTTTTCCCACCATATCGTAAAGAGTAACCGAAACGGGTTTGCTTTCGGTAAGGGTAAACGAAACATTCAGGTTGTTATGGGCAGGATTGGGGTACAGTTTAAAATTACCGGCAGCATCCTGCTCTTCAACACCTACAACGTCGTAAGTTATTTCGTTAACATCTTTGTCGGCAAAGTTGCCGCCTGTAAAAGCCACCGAACTGGTTCCGTAAACAACCTGATAAAAACCGTTTCCCGTAAGGCCGTCGTTGCCCGAATCGTAGATTTCCAAACGATAGCAACTGGAAGAAGTAAAGTTTAAAATAATGGTTTTGATGCTGTTGGGATCGGAATAAGGGCCGCCTTCCTGAACCACATCACCCATAAAGTTAAAAAGTTTCCAGGTGGTTTGTTCCGGATTATCATCAAGGCCTAAAAACATTACGGCCGGTTCGCCTAAAATATCGGCACGGTAAAACGGGTGGTCGATGGTGTTGTTGGCTGTGTAGTCGTCGCCGCCTCCGTTTACGGCAGAAATATCTACCACAAAATGGTTTGTGTCTTGCAATGGAAACGAAAGTTGCGGAAGTTGTATTTCGGCAACATCCAAAAAGTTTAGGTTTCCTGTCCAGTTAATGGTGGTAACACTGCCGTTGTTAATGTGATAATTAATATCCATAGAGGTGATGGCACCGGAGCCATTGTTTCTGATTTTTAATTTGGGAGTCATGTTGCCGCTGCAATTTTTGTCGGTGGCATAATAAACATTGGTTAATTCGGCATCGTTGGTAAACAGAGGTGTTATGGCGGTGGTGCTGCTAAGGGCAGCCTGATAAACCTCTTTTGTTGCATAATCCTGAATAAAAACCACTACTGCCAACTCGTTGTTGTCATATACATTCTCCAGCTTCCATTTGTTGGTTAAAATCATATACTCTCCTGAGCTGATGTTTGACGGGAGGCTTGTTCCTGCATTAACGGGCAACATTTTTTTCATTACATTGTAAAAATCGCGCTCACCGTTTGTTCCGGGAGGGGAGTTAAAATGGATGTGTTTTTCGATAACCACCACAAAAACACGCAAATCGGCTACCGAAACGTTGTCGGTGGCATCAATAAGCGTTGTTATGTAAATGGAATCGGCATTAGGTGAAAGCTGATGCTGAACCTGAATGTTAAATTGTGAAGGGATGGCGGCAGCGGCATTTATTCGTGCCTGGTTAACCTGCGATGGCATTCCGTTCCACCAGCTTCCGTCCATATGAACGTGAGGAACCGAGTTAATGCCATAATAAGCACGACGCGCGTTGTTGTCGGTAGGATTTTGCAAATACATGGGGTCGTTACCCGGTGAAGGCCAACTCATGTGATATTTTATGGATGTGATAACACCGGCGTTTTGCTGCAACAAAGCATCAAAAGCCGGATTCTGAGAGGCACAGGGGCCACAAGTGGCGCTGGTAAACTCTTCGGCAAGTACCATGCGTTGCGACTGACTAAAAGCATAACCCGTAAACAACAGGGCTGCAATAAAAAAGAGGATAAATTTTTTCATAAATGGATTGTTTTTATAATAATTATTTGCGTTGCAATAAAGCAAAACCAACCCTAATGACAGTTAATACATGTAAAAGGTTGATTATGTTTCTCAAAATGTTAAAGATTTTCTCAAAAAGAAACCCACAGGCAACCATAACCTGAGGCATGATGTCTGCATATGTAAGCCAAAAATAGTTAAAATAACTTAACACAACCTTTTAATTAACCCTTTTGAAATTTTTGGAATAATTATTGAAAAGAAATTGAAGTTAAACAAAACCCCAAAATTATGATGAAGAAAATTTTATTATCTGTCACCTTTTTTATAGCCATAGCCCTGTCGGTTCATGCGCAGGATATTGAGCTGTACTGGAACGGTGAAAAATTACCCGATACTGTTGGAGTTTATGGTGACGCCGGTGGCGATTTCGAGCTGGTGTTTGAAGCATATGTTAAAAATGTTTCCGATCATAAACTACAAATCGGAGCATCGCGCAATATTATTCAGGCAGTTGACGGCACCGACAACAGTTTTTGCTGGTCGGGAAGTTGTTATAGTCCCATGACCGACACTTCGGATGCTGACCACGATTTATTATTGCCGGCCGGACAAATGTCGCCGGACCCGCCTTTTTCGGGCCATTACACACACGCGCAAAAATCAGGCGAAACAATGGTTAAGTACACCCTTTTTGAAAGAGGTAACGTTGACAATTGCGACTCGGTGATTGTGATTTTTAAATATTCTCTTACCGGTGTTAAAGACAATGTTTTCGACGGTGTTTCAATATCTGATGCCTATCCAAACCCTGCATCCGATAAAGTAAATTTTGACTTTAACTTATCGGGGGTTAACAGTGCTTCGGTACGCATTATCAACCTTTTGGGCAGTGTGGTAAAACAGGCCGATTTAATGGCCGGTGCCGACAAAGTAAGCATTGATGTATCCGATTTGCCTCAGGGAGTTTATTTTTACTCTGTGGTTGCCGACGGAAATGTTTATCAAACCAAGAAGCTTATTATTAAATAGATGAGAGTGATTTAATAAGGTAGATTTTAAATCAAAAAAAAGCAGCAATCTTTTCGAGGTTGCTGCTTTTTTTATTTAAAGCGTTCCGGTTACAGGCTAAAAGCCTTTTTTACCTCTTCAACTTTATCAAGTTTTTCCCAGGTAAAAAGTTCTACAACCACTTCTTTCACCATCATCTTTTTTTGTGAGTAATCAAACATTTCAAAGTGTTTTTCTTTGGTTTCGGGCTCACGTCCCATATGGCCGTAGGCAGCTGTTTCAAGGTAAATGGGATTACGCAGTTTTAAGTTCCGCTCAATGGCGGCAGGACGAAGGTCGAATATTTCCTGAATTTTTAAGGCAATCTCACCATCCGACAGATTAACTTTTGAAGTTCCGTAGGTATTTACAAAAACGCCAACAGGTTTTGCCACTCCAATGGCGTACGAAAGCTGCACCAGCATTTCGTCGGCAACACCGGCAGCTACCATGTTTTTGGCAATATGTCTTGAAGCATAAGCAGCCGAACGGTCAACTTTCGAGGGGTCTTTTCCCGAGAAAGCGCCGCCGCCATGGGCTCCTTTTCCGCCATAGGTATCCACAATAATTTTCCGGCCCGTTAATCCGGTATCGCCATGCGGGCCTCCGATTACAAATTTTCCGGTAGGATTAACATGATAGGTGATTTCACCATCAAATAAAGCCCGGATAGTCTCCTTTTTAAAAGTTGATTTAACCCTGGGAACCAGAATGTTGATAACATCCTGTTTGATTTTTTGCTGCATGGCTTCATCGGCATCAAATTCGTCGTGTTGCGTTGAAACCACAATGGTGTCGATTCGTACCGGCTTGTTGTTGTCGGAATATTCAATGGTTACCTGCGATTTGGAATCGGGACGGAGATACGTCATCTCTTTACCTTCGCGTCTGATTTCAGCCATCTCCTTAACCAATGCATGTGCAATAACCAACGGCAAAGGCATATAGTTATCGGTTTCGTTGGTGGCATACCCAAACATCATACCCTGGTCGCCGGCACCCTGTGAGTCGGCATCTTCTCTTTCAACACCCCTGTTGATGTCGTCCGACTGGTCGTGAATAGCAGAAAAAATGCCACATGAATTGCCGTCGAACTTATACTCTGCTTTGGTGTATCCAATGTGGTTAATTACTTCTCTAATCTCCTTCATCACATCAACATAAGTGATGGTTTTTACTTCGCCGGCAACAACTACCTGACCGGTGGTTACCATGGTTTCTACTGCAACTTTTGAATTGGGATCGAATGCCAGAAAATTATCAAGCAAAACATCCGATATTTGATCGGCAACCTTATCGGGATGGCCCTCGGAAACCGATTCTGATGTAAACAAATAAGACATAATAAACGTAAAATAAAATGATACCTAAAAATGAATGGTACTTGATGATTGGCGGGCTAAAATTGTTTTAGCATTTTTTTAATGTGGTTGCAATCAATCAAATCCTTCCACTGTTACAAAGTTTTTGTAACGCCCGCAAAGGTAATGTAAAAATTAAACCGGCAATGAATTATTTTGAAGAAAAAATTCATTGCTGACTTTTGCCTGCAAAGTATTGCATCTTATTTTATTGAATTCAATGTCAACCGGCATCATTATAACAAAAAGTAAAATTATAAATGTACATTGGTTAAAAAATCTTAAGCCAAAACCGTATTGATTTTGCAGGTGGCATTATTTTTTACTTTTGTCGCACAACGAAAAACAAACCATGAAATCAATAGAAATAAAAGAGGTTACAAAACTTTACGGTAAACAAAAGGCCCTTGGCAACCTGTCTTTTGATATTGGCAAAGGCGAAATAGTTGGTTTGTTGGGCCCCAATGGTGCCGGCAAATCAACATTAATGAAAATTGTTACCTCTTTTATTACACCCGATTCGGGTACCGTATTTATAAACGGGGTTGATGTGATGGAGGATGAGCTTGCCACCAGGGCACAAATCGGCTATCTGCCCGAAAACAATCCGCTATATCCTGAAATGTATGTGAGCGAGTATCTGGCTTTTGTTTTAAAGATGTATAAAACCGCTTTTAATGTTAAAAGCAGGGTTGACCAAATGATTGAGCTGACAGGGTTAACGCCCGAGCGCCATAAAAAAATAGGGGCTTTATCAAAAGGGTATCGTCAGCGTGTGGGGCTGGCACAAGCTTTAATTCATAATCCGGAAATATTAATTTTGGATGAACCCACATCGGGGTTGGATCCTAATCAGCTGGTTGATATCCGGAAAATTATTACCGATTTAGGGAGAGAAAAAACAATCGTCCTGTCCACTCACATTATGCAGGAGGTTGAAGCTGTTTGCGACAGGGTAGTTGTTATTCACAAAGGAGAGCTTGTTGCCGATGAAAACACTTCCAACCTATGGAAAATAGCCGGTACCGGAAACTATTTTGAAGTGGGGTTTAAAGAAACGATTGATGCCGGTTTGCTGGCCGGAATTCCTTTTGTAATTAAGGTAACGTTTCAGGAAAAAAGAACATGGTTGTTGGAGGCAAAAAAAGGAAATGATATTAGAGAAGCAGTTTTTAATTTTGCTACCGAAAAAAAATTGCACATCCTTTCGCTCACGCAGATAGAGCAAAGCATGGAAGACGTATTCCATTGGCTTACAATAAAATAGACGTCAACAATCAATTGGTTTTATGGGTTGAAGCCCATGGCTAAAAGGGACCTTTCCAGTTTTTTTGATGATAAGCCCTGTAGTCTTGCGAAAATGCGCATTCAATACCTTTTTCTTTCATTTTTTTATTGTGGCCAATCTTGGTTTTGGGAAATTCTTTTCCTTTTACAAAAAGAAAAACAGCCATAAATAAAAGGGCTATGGCAAGGACAATGGCTGCAAGTACAATTACCTTTAACATGATTGATGTTTTACAGCAAAAATAAAAAAACCCCGAACACAATTTGCATCCGGGGTTAATATTTAATGATAAACTAACTCTTATTTGTCGTTAACCTCTTCAAAATCAACATCGGTTACTTCATCGTCGCCACCTGATGGGCCCTGGCCACCGCCATCGTTTCCGGCATCACCGGTTGGAGGGGTTTGTCCGCCGGGTTGCTGTCCGCTTTGGTACATCTCCTGGCTGGCTTGTTGCCATAATCCGTTCAGTTTTTCCATGGCAGCGTCAATGGCTGTCAAATCTTCTGATTTGTGTGCTGCTCTCAGTTCTTCCAAAGCGCTTTCGATGCCTGCTTTTTTATCGGCAGGTAATTTATCGCCAAACTCTTTCATCTGTTTTTCGGTTTGGAAAATTAAACCGTCGGCAGCATTAAGTTTGTCAATACGCTCTTTGGCTTTTTTGTCTGATTCGGCATTGGCTTCGGCTTCACTTTTCATTTTTTTGATTTCATCATCGGTTAAGCCTGATGAAGCTTCAATACGAATGCTTTGTGATTTACCGGTAGCCTTGTCTTTAGCTGCAACATGCAAAATACCGTTTGAATCGATGTCGAAGGTAACTTCAATTTGCGGTACACCACGTGGTGCCGGTGGCAATCCGTCTAAGTGGAACTTGCCAATGGTTTTATTGTCTTTAGCCAACGGACGTTCGCCCTGTAAAACATGAATTTCTACCGAAGGCTGATTGTCGGCTGCAGTAGAAAACACCTCTGTTTTTTTGGTTGGGATGGTTGTGTTGGCTTCAATCAGTTTAGTCATTACGCCACCAAGGGTTTCAATTCCCAGCGACAAGGGGGTTACATCAAGCAACAATACATCTTTTACTTCGCCGGTAAGTACACCTCCCTGAATGGATGCACCGATAGCCACAACTTCATCGGGATTAACCCCTTTGTGAGGTTCTTTTCCAAAGAATTCTTTTACTATATTTTGAATAGCAGGGATACGGGTTGATCCACCTACCAAAATAACCTCATCAATATCGGCAGCCGATAATCCGGCATCTTTTAAAGCGGCTTTACAAGGTCCTATAGTTGACTGTACCAAAACATCAACCAATTGTTCAAATTTAGCACGGGTAAGTTAGCGAACAACGTGTTTCTGAATACCGTC
>CAYVWX010000168.1:0-6928 GCA_964455635.1 uncultured Lentimicrobiaceae bacterium
CCTTTTAGGTTAATAACTTTTAATACCCTTTTTGTTGTTATGCTGCTCTTCCTGTAAATATCGTTTAAAGAAAATCCGCTTTAACGAGTCCATTCGTTGCATCTCGCTGTTAAAATTAAAAAGCTCATCTTTCCATTGATCGAAAAAGTGCTCGTTGTTAAAAAAGTCGAGATACATAGTGGAGTCATTAAAAAAATGCTCTGAAAAAGGATCGGAAAACTGATTCATTTGATTGTTAAACCACGGCTTAAAAGCATCAAACAAACTGTCGGGATTTATGCTGCCGCCTATTTGGCTTGTTCCGTTTGAATAACTCCAAACATAGGTTGAGTCGTACCCGACAATATTTCCATCCTCATCATACACCTTGTTAACCTTAATTTGAATATGCGGCTTACCGCTGTTTACGGTTGCCGTGTCGATGATTGACTGACTCCGGACTGTTACGCCGGCAATAATGAATACTAAAAAAAACAATGCTCTTTTCATGACTTTAAATTTTTTAGGTTATTAACCCTGTTATTTGCAAAAAATATTCCATAATACCACTGTCATACAGGTTATTAACAATTATTAACCAATCCATGGACGACACACTATTAAACAACCTGCGTTACCTTGGATTAATTTTATTGAAAGCCGAAAAAAACAACGGACTTTCTTAACTTATTTTGGCAAACCGATGTTGTGGGTTCCTTTAATCAGCCAATACCAAAAACCAACAGGCAAAGCATAAATTTGAATTGTAAACCCGTATTATTTAAAAACAGATAACTATAAAAAAGAGTGTAGTATTTTGTTTAACTTAGCTGCCTAATCTTTAAATGGTAAAGTTATCTGTTAACTGTTGACAGCTAAATGAAATTATTAAATAAAATATATTTATTGTTTTTGCTTATATGGGTATCGGGAGCGGTGCAGGGTGCAAACCCGCATGGCCTCTTTTCGAATATCAGCAGCAGAACCGACAAAGCTTATCTCGACAGTTTGTATTTTGTGGCCGACACCACCACTGCCGACACCCTTAAAGCTGTTAATTATCTGAAAATAGCCGTTGCACTCGATATAAGTGTTCAAAACAAATTCCGAAACAAATCGGGAGAATACTATTTTACCCTGTCAAAACAAATAGCCGTTAAAAACAATAAACTCGAAAAGTTTACAGAGGCCATGGATGATATTGGTGTCAGGAAAAGAAGAAACGGCCATTTTAAATCGGCTCTTAAGTATCACATGATTGCATTATCGCTTAGCGACTCATTAAACAGCCCTCAACTAAAATCGATCATCCTAAACAATATAGGCGTTGTATATCGCAGAGTTGACGACTATCAGGATGCATTGGAATACCATATAAATGCCCTTAAAATTGCTGACTCTCTAAACGACAATCGCACAAAAGCAATGGCTTTAAACAGCATTGGAAATGTATATATGGCATTGGAAAAATACAACGAAGCATTGTCCTTTTTTAAAAAAAGCCTGACGCTTGAATACGACAGGAAAAACAAACTGGGCATAGCCATCAATCTGAACAATATCGGAAGTGTGTACCGGGCAAAAGGAAATTTGAATAAAGCATACGAATATTTTAAGCTGTCGCTGGATGTTAACAACGAAATAAAATCGCAAAAGGGAATAGGTATCTGCCACAGCGATATTGGAAATATTTTTTATACCAAACAACAATTTAGCAAGGCATTGGATGAATACAACCTATCAAAAAATATTTTTATTAAAACCGGCGACAAGCTCTATTTAGCCAACACCTACCTGGCCATTGGCCAGACAATGTATAAATTAGGCAGCCTGAAAAACGCCAAACAATATTTGTTAAAAGCCCTGGATATTGCCACGGCCATCGGCTCAAAAGTAGTAGCTGAAAAAACGTACAAATGGCTATCGAAAACTTACGAAAAAAATCATCAATATAAAAAAGCACTCGATTATATCGAGCTTTCAAACAGCCTGCAGGATTCAATTAACAACATTGCCATCCAAAAAAACATCATACGTATGCAAATAAAGTATGATTTGGAAAACAAGGAAAACGAAATTGTGCTGTTGCAACAACAGCAACAAATAAATACCCTCGAATTAAAAAAACAAAAAACCGCCAATTTGTTAATGCTGGTTGGAATTGTGCTGATTCTTATTACCATGGCATCATTAATATATTACGTACATGTAAGAAACCAAAAAAGTAAAATTTTAGAAGAAAAAAACAGCGAAATTGAGCAGGCCCGTAAGGAGTTAAAAAAATATTCCGAAGAGTTGCTTGTTGCCAAAAAACAAGCCGAAAGAAGCAGCAAAGCCAAGTCGGAGTTTCTTGCAAACATGAGTCATGAGTTCCGAACACCGTTAAACAGTGTAATAGGATTTACCGATTTGATTCTTTCGCGCGAAACCGATATTGACAAAAGAGAAAAACTAAAGTTGATACAGTCGAGCAGCAAAAGCTTGTTGGTTTTACTTACCGATATTCTTGATTTATCGAAGGTTGAGTCGGGCAAACTTAAAATCAATTATCATCCGGTTGATGTGGTTCGTGTAGTGGATGAGGTATTTCAAATGTTTAAAATCAATACCGCAAAAAAGGGAGTTAAATTTAGTTATTCTGTTCAAGAGGGTTTTCCGCCGCATGTAATTTTAAGTGAACTACGAATGAGACAAGTGTTGCTAAATTTAATTGGAAATGCGGTAAAATTTGTAGAATCAGGCGAAATACATATCGAAATTAACTTTAATGAGGTTGCCGACAGTAACAAAGTAGGATTTTGCATTAAAGTTAAAGATACCGGAACCGGAATAGCACCGGACGATATTGATAAAATATTTGATCCGTTTGTTCAACTCAACAGCAATAGCGAACATCAGGGTACCGGATTGGGATTGGCAATTACACGTCAAATTGTGGAGCTAATGGGTGGTGAATTGTTGGTAACCAGCGAGTTGGGTCTGGGTAGTTGTTTTACCGTAAAATTTGAGGAGGTTTTAAAAACCAACAATAACGTAACTGTTGACAAACCGGATGAAAAAAAAGAACACAATGATGTTAAAGCAGTCATCTTTACGGAGGAGCATAATGAATGCACTGCACTAACCGGCTTTTTAAACGATTCCGTTGCACAAACAAATCATATTGTCAGCGACCTTACCAAGGTAAAAGAAGTTTTACAAGATATCGATTTTATAGTTTTATGCAGCGCCAATAACGATATAACAACCAACGCTTATCGTGTACTTACACAGGCTCGCAACAGCGAACACCTTTGGTTTATTATTGTATCGGAAAGCAACGAACTAAAATCAATGATGCGCGACACGAGACATTTTGTGGTCAACCGTAATTTAGAAACACAACAAGAGATAATTAAAAAGGTAATTTTTGAAATTAACGCCGATAAACTGTTTGGTAAGCTATCGGGCTGCGTAGCTAAACTTCAAATAGACGAAAGCTTTAACTCAACCATGAAAGATGAGATCATCCCGCTTTTTCACACCGCTTCCAAAACAAAACTTATGAGCAACTTTTCCGCATTTTCCAACGCACTTGATAAACTTGCAAAAAAGTACGGTGTAAAAGCTGCTGCAAATTTTTCACAACATCTGAAAAACAGCATTAACCGATTTGATATTGCTGAAATTGATGAACTTCTGAATTATTTTAAAGCAAATTGTATCGACAGCATCAACACAACTAAATCACTATAAATTAAAATCAATAAGTATAAATAACCAATGAATAACTATTTTAAAACATATTTAACCGGCCTCACTGCATTGATTTACTGGTTGCTGTCTACCTCTTTAATTCCCGGCAGTCTGCAGGGGCAAACAATCTTAAAATTCGACACTGCCAATGTTGCTTTTAGCAACGACACTTCACTTACCGATGCCGATAAATTAAAACTGTATCTCAGCCTTTCAAACACATTTAGCAAAAATCCGGACAAATCACTGAAGTACGATTTAATGAGCATGCAGTTAGCTCAAAAGCATAAATGGATAAATCAGTTTATTAATGCCACGCTTAGTTACGCTGAGCACTCAAACCAAATGTGTTACTATAAACAGGCCGATTCGGCTCTTTCGCTGGTTGAACCTCTTGTAAATAAAAGTAAAAGAGTTGTAAAACCGGCAGACTTTTATTATCAGAAAGCCACAAACTATTACGACTGGAGCCGGTACGAATTAGCTAAAAAATATTACGAAAAAGCACTGCAGGAATATAAAAAACATAAAAATAAATTCGGAATAGCAAAAACATTAAAAGGACTTGGTGTTACTGTTTCAGTATGGTCCGACTACGAAAGTGCCATCGGATATTTGCAGCAGGCACGCGACATTTATACACAAATTGGCGACCAACAAGGCATCGAAACCATTAACCTTGCCATGGGAGTGGTTAAGGAGCAGTGGGGAAAAATTGATATTGCCCTTGATTATTATGAAAATGCCTTGAGCTATTTTGAAGAAAAACACGATATTTTTAATCAGGCTAACCTCCGACTGCATATTGGCGACCTTTACATTAAAAAAGGTAACTATAACAAAGCACTGGATTACTATTTTACAGCCGGAAACCTCGAAAAACTCAAACCTCACAAAAAATTAAAATCCATTACATTAAGCAACATTGCCGAAGCTTATTACTTTATGGGAAAATACCGTGCCGCCATGGAGTACCAAAACGAAGCACTGAAACTAAAATATGAAATTGGCGACAGAAAACGAATTGCAATTTCTTTACTTGATTTGGGTAAAATACATTTAGCGCTAAAAAACTATAACAAAGCGGTTAATTATGCCAAAGAAGCTTATAATGTTGCAAAACTGAGCTTGCTGAATTCAGAAAAACTGGAAGCCCTACATTTACTTTCCGAAGGGTACTATAATTTAAAAAAATCCGATTCCGCTTATCTTTACTTAAACAAATACATTTCATTAAAAGATAAAATATTTAACGAGGTAAATACTAAAGCCCTAAACAATTTACAAATAAAATATAACACCCGGGAAAAAGAAAAAGAAAACCAGGTACTCAAACTAAAAAACAGTCAGAACCAACTGCTATTGCGTAAAGAGCGATATGTTAAATACATAATAATTCTTATTGCCGTTTTTGTTGTCCTGATAAGTATTGTCATTCTTCTGTTTTTGCGAGCCAGAGATAAGCAAAACAAAAAGAACAACTTCATGCTTCAGTATAAAAATACTGAGATTACCAAACAAAAAGAAGAACTTTATAAGTTAAATACCGAGCTTGTTGAAAGTCGTGCCAAATATATGAGCATTGTCGAAAACGCCACCATTGGAATGTACCGGACCACAAAAAGCGGAACCATCTTGTTTGCAAACAAAACATTGCTTAACATGATCCGGTCAACCTGGGACCAACTTAAAGAGATAAATCTGAACGAAATTAAACCCGACCGGGCAGCACTCCTTTCGTTGGTTGACAAACAAAAAATTGTAACCGGCAGGGAAGATATCTGGGAACGAAACGATGGCACAAAAATGTTTGTAAACGAAAGTATGTGGATTGTTCACGATGCTTCGGGAAAACCATTGTATTATGAAGGAATTGTTGAAGACATTACAAAACGTAAAACAGCCGAAAACAAGCTTAAACAAAATGAATCAACCCTGATTAAAATAAACAATCAACTACTGAAAAACAACGCTGACCTGGAAAAAGCCCGTTTGGAAATAGAAAAAGCCTATAAAACAAAAAGCGAATTTTTAGCCAATATAAGCCACGAAATCAGAACCCCTTTAAACGCCATTATCGGTTTTACCGATTTGCTCATGCAAAAAGTACACGGAAACGATGTATTGCAATATGTTCATGCAATACGCTCAAGCGGGAGGAACCTGTTATCGCTTATCAACGATATTCTGGACTTATCGAAAATACAGGCAGGAAAAATCGAACTTCATTTTGAACCTGTTATCTTAAGCAATATTGTAAATGATATTAGCCGGATATTTGCACTTAGTGTAAAAGAAAAAGGGCTCGACTTTAAAGTTAACATCCACCCATCATTAACAAAACTTATTTTTCTTGATGACACACGCATGCGTCAAATATTATTTAATCTTATCGGCAATGCGGTAAAGTTTACTGAAAAAGGCTTTATTAAACTTGATGTGGATGTGACTAAAGAATCGAAAGAGGCACTTGACATAAAAATTACCATTACCGATACAGGTTCCGGAATCCCCAAAGATAAACAGCAACAGGTTTTTGAAGCCTTTGTGCAATCGGACAACAGCCATAAACATACCGGAAGCGGACTGGGATTGAGTATTACAAAACGCCTTATCGAAATAATGAACGGCACCATATCCATGAACAGCAATCCCGGAAAGGGAACGGTTTTCACCATTCTTATTCCGGGAGTTAAAACTTTTGAAGGAACGGATAATGATAAAAAAACAATCCTTCAACGACAAAAACAAATTGAACTGGAACAGGAAAATGATGCCATTTTCCCCGATCTTGAATTTAGTGACCAGGAAATTGCTGCCCTGGCTCAGTCCGATTTTGTAAAACTGTTTATGAATAGATGCGATGCCGTGCAAAGCGGCCATTTAATTAAAAATATTGTTGCCTGTTGCGACGATTTGCTTACCTTCGCTAACAAGCATTCGTTTTCAAAATTACACGAAGTTGCAGGCTTGCTCAAAGAAGCCTCCGCCGGCTTTGATATTGAAAAAATGAAACTGTTTTTACAAGTAATAAAAGAATTATTTCATAAAATTAACAACTATGACACAAACAGCCAACAAAACCTTCAATAAAAGAGCATCATTATAAAAAGAAAAAATATGCATGACGACAAACCGGCACACAGCAGCATGATTAAACAAAACCCCGTAGGGGTGACATATTATAGCCTCGGATGTTAACCCGGGGTATAAA
>CAYVWX010000169.1:0-6818 GCA_964455635.1 uncultured Lentimicrobiaceae bacterium
AGATGCCTGAGGTAAAATGTTTACAGTACCTTAAGGATATGAAATGCCTAAAGTAATTAACACAACGAATTTCCAAAATTCCAAACGTAGAAACCATTCACGAATGGTTTCCAGAAAAACCACCGCAAGCTGTTTTGTAATCATCGTCAGGATTACAAATCCTGCCGAGCTTGTGGAGCTTGCGGCTACAAATCCTGCGGAGCTTGCGGCTGGTAAGGAGTTTAGGTATTTTGAATTTTAAAATTTGGAATTTATTTGTTATTTGATTTTTGTTATTTGGAATTTTATCCCCCCTCCTGATGTTCACGTTGCGTTTATGCGAAATATCATACTAATAAATTTATCATGTTTTATAAAACCTGTAAATTTGCACTTTAAATGTTAAATAATAAACAATAATGAATTCAACAAAAAATGTAGCCATACCGGTGAATGTAAAAATTGAGGGGATAAGCGAAACGCCCACCAAAATAAACCTGAAAGCAGGAAGGTTTAGTTTGGTAATCGACGAGCCTGCCAACATGGGAGGAACTAATGAGGGGCCATCACCCATACAGGTGTTGCTTATGGCTTTGGCAGGTTGTTTAAACATGACCGGACATACCGTTGCCAAAGAACAGGGGCTGGAGCTTAAGCAAATGAAGATTAGTATCGAAGGCAATATGGATGCCGCTCATTTTATGGGATATGCCACCAACAACAGGGCTGGCTTTGAAGAGGTTAACGTAATTATAGAAACTCAGTTTGATGGGGCTCCCACAAAACAGCAGCGTGATAACTGGCTGCAGGAAACCGAACGCCGGTGTCCGGTTACCGACAATATGAAAACACATACAAAAATTATTATTAATTCAAATTAAGCCCAATTTGTGATATAATTTTCGGCCCGCTTCAGTTATGGAGCGGGCTTTTTTTTACTTTTAGCCTCTCAAAAAATATTTTATGTTCAATTTTGACAAAAAAATTAATAGAGCAGGAACCGCAAGTGTTAAATACGATATGCGTGACGAGATTTTCGGAAAACCCGACGTGCTCCCCATGTGGGTTGCCGATATGGATTTTGAAACGCCGGAGTGTATCCGCAAGGCCGTTGCCGAAAGAGCTGCACATCCCGTTTACGGGTATTCCATTATGACAGATGATTATTTTGATGCTTTTACAGGATGGGTAAAGCGCCGTCATAATTGGAACATACAAAAAGAGTGGATAGTATTTTCGCCCGGTATTGTTACGGCTATAAATGCTGCCGTTTTTGCTTTTACCGAAAAGGGCGACAAGGTAATTGTGCAGCCACCGGTATATTTTCCGTTTTTTGATGCAGTTAAAAACAACGGACGAAAGCAACTATTAAATCAGTTGCTGTATGTGGATAACAGTTATAAAATCGATTTTAACGATTTGGAACAAAAAGCAAAAAAGGCTAAGCTTATGCTTATTTCATCGCCGCACAATCCTGTAAGTCGCTGTTGGACAGAAGATGAGTTAAAGAGGGTAGGGGAAATTTGCCTTCACAACGGGGTGATTATTTTGTCGGATGAAATTCATGCCGATTTAACACTGCCGGGTTATAAACATCTTCCGTTGGCTTCGTTGTCCGATGAATTGGCCGAGATAACCGTAACCTGCATGGCACCCAGCAAAACCTTTAATGTAGCCGGACTGTTTACTTCTCAGATTGTGATTAAAAATGATAAACTTCGTAGTAAGTTTACCAAGGCTATGGATACTTATCATCTTGTCCATGGTAACCTGTTCGGGATGGTTGCTTCACAGGCAGGTTATACCAATGGCGACCTGTGGCTCGATACGCTAAGGGAGTACCTGCTTGAAAATTTTAATCTCGTAAACGATTTTTTTACAAATGAACTCCCCCAATTAACACTGGTAAAACCCGAAGCCACCTTTTTGGCCTGGATTGATTATTCAAAAACAGGATTGTCTGACAGAGAGATGCAAAATAAGATGGTACAGGAAGCCGGATTGGGATTAAATCCCGGAAGAATATTCGGTTCGGGAGGCAGCGGCTTTATGCGAATGAATCTCGGAACGCCCCGCAGTAATGTTTTGGAAGCACTTGAAAGAATGAAAAAGAGCTTTTGAGGAATACCTGATATTTTATATCTTTGAAAAAATATTTCCCATGTCGAAAACATCACTCTTTATTAAAAATATGGTTTGCGACCGCTGTATTATGTCGGTAAAATCAATATTGGATAAACATGAAATTCCCTGGACAAAGGTGGTGCTTGGCCGGGCGGATGTTGACATGGATAGCAGCCTGATTGATGCGGAAACGCTGGATAAAGACTTAAAAGCCATTGGTTTTGAGTTGATTCGGGATAAGAATGAAATTTTGGTTGAAAAAGTTAAAAACCTTGTTGTTGAGTATATTCATCATCACGAAGGTGAGGCGTTAAAAATTAACTTTTCTGATTATTTAACCGATAACATAGGCAGTAATTATACTTTTATTTCTTCTGCTTTTTCAAAAAGTGAAGGCATTACCATCGAAAAATATATTATCAGGCAGAAAATTGAAAAAGTTAAAGAGTTAATCAGCTACAATCAGCTTAATTTTTCGGAAATAGCTTTTAAAGTTAATTATAGCAGCTCGGCGCATCTTTCAAAACAATTTAAAGAGATAACCGGTTTAACATTAAGTCAGTATAGGCAGGTGAAGGAATCGGACAGAAAATCGCTTGATAATGTTGTTTAAATATTGTAAACCATGAAAAAGTCGGTTGATAAATCTCTTGAAAATAAAAAGGTGAAACCCACTGCCATGCGGCAATTGGTATTAGACATTTTATCCAAACAGGATTATGCCATAGGCTTGCCTCAGCTGGAGATGCAATTTGCTCAGGCCGACAGGAGTACGCTGTATCGCACGCTTAAAACATTCGTTGAAAAAAAAGTTATCCACAGCATCGACGATGGTACGGGTACGATAAAATATGCCGTCTGTAGCGATACCTGTAGCTGTAATCCCGATGAGTTACACGTTCATTTTTTTTGTACAAAATGCAAGAAAACCTTCTGTTTAACCGATATTCCCATCCCAAAAGTAAATTTACCCGAAAACTATACTGTAAGCAGCGTTAACATGGTTGTTAAAGGCCTTTGCAATAAGTGTACCCGATAACTTTGCAACCTGATTGCATTGTTTAATGCCTATTTTTGCTTTCGTAAATTGTTTATGCAGGTTTTGATATGCTCAATAAGATAAAAAATATTTCATTATTACTCTTCTGGTTTATAGGAGTAACGGTATTGTTGCATGCTTTTATTCCGCATCACCACCATTTCGACACTGTTTATGAGCATCACGCAAATCAAACGGGTCAAAATAGCAATCAACACGAAGATAGTCCTTTACATTGTCATGCATTCAACCGTTTGCTGATTGACAGCGATTGGGCTGTCAGCAATGCTGTAAGTTACAACAATGTTACGGCAGTTGTTGCAGCCGGTTTATTCAACATACAGCCGGATGATGCCGGAAGTGGCAGAATAAGTTGTTTATTGCAGGATGAAAGAGTACTTAAAGTCGCCCTAACCAATAATCCCACACGCGGCTCACCCGGCAAAAGCTAATACTTCCCACCCTTAGCAGTTTGAAAATTTAAGTTCGGTCATTTTTTAGCAGGCAATGGCAACCAACTATTAACAAACACCGGTAAAACAGAAAATTATATATGAGTCAGCTCTATCTTTTTATAGCGTACTTGTAATCTTAAACCTGATAACCTGATTTTTAGTTTTAATCATTGTAGCATTGGAATTTACCCGATGTGGTTTTATAGCCGGTTTTATAAAGTTTATTTGTGATTTGTTTGCTGACCGAAAGAATTTGCCCCTTCGGGGTAAAGATATTTTCTGCCCTTTAACCAATCCCTTTTTTATGCTGCTTTTGTTGTGGTTAGCACTCTGTTTCAATTAATTCTTTCTAAAAAACACATTCAATATCAAAAAGATATGATTAATAAAATTATTGCCTTTTCCATTAAAAACAAATTTATTGTAAGCTTATTTATTTTTGCTTTAATAGGAGCGGGTATCCATTCAATGGTGACCATCAATTTGGGGTCTGTTCCCGATATTACCAACAATCAGGTACAGGTAATTACTGTTTCGCAAAATCTGGCAACCGAAGACATTGAACAGTTTGTTACCTATCCTGTTGAGCTGGCAATGGCTAATCTGCCCGGCGTTGAAGAGATTCGTTCCGTATCGCGTTTTGGGCTGTCGGTGGTAACCATTGTTTTTAACGATGATATGGGTACATATTTACCCAGACAGGTGGTACAAGAAAAACTTAACGAAGTTAAAAATAATATTCCCGAAAATTTTGGAGAGCCGTTTATGGGGCCTATTACTACGGGTTTGGGCGAAATATACCAATACACCATAAAGGCTAAACCGGGTTATGATACGGTATATACGCCAATGCAACTGCGTACCATACAGGATTGGATTGTAAAACGACAAATGGCTCTTATACCGGGAGTTGTGGAGGTAAACTCCTTTGGGGGAAACATAAAGCAATATGAAATTGCCTTAGATCCCGAGCGTCTTAATGCCATGAATATTTCTATTTCGGAAGTGTTTGAGGCACTCGAAAATAATAATGTTAATACCGGAGGAGCCTATATTGAAAAAAATCACATGGCCAATTTTATCAGAGGAGAAGGCCTTGCCCGCTCGCTGGAAGATATTCGGAATATTGTAGTGGAAAATGTAAACGGTATTCCTATTTTAATTGGAGATGTGGCTTCTGAAATACACTTTGGCAGTCAGATGCGTTACGGCGCATTCACGCAGGAAGGACATGAGGCGGTGGGTGGAATGGTTTTGATGTTAAAAGGTGCTAATCCGAATTCTGTTATAAAAGCTGTGAAGGCCAGGATTGCAGAAGTACAGAAATCGCTGCCGCCCGGGCTTGAAATAAAACCTTTTCTCGATCGCAGCCAACTTATACAACGTACCACCTCCACCGTTGTTAAAAACCTTATAGAAGGGTCGTTGATAGTAATTTTTGTATTGGTTTTGCTATTGGGAAGTTTGCGGGGAGGTCTTGTAACGGCCACGGTAATTCCGCTATCGCTGCTGTTTGCCTTTATTTTGATGAAGTTAACAGGAGTGTGGGCAAACCTTATGTCGTTGGGAGCTATCGACTTTGGAATTATTGTGGATGGAGCCGTAATTGTTGTGGAAGGTACCGTTTTTGAAATACATAAGCGCATAAAAGAGGGGAAAACAAAATTCAACCAAAAAGATATGGATGAAGCTACCTATACTGCCGGTAGCAGTGTGATGAACGCAGCATTTTTCGGACAGATAATTATTCTTATCGTATTTACACCTATTCTTTTTCTCACCGGTATCGAAGGAAAAATGTTTCGTCCCATGGCTTATACATTCGGGTTTGCTGTGTTGGGTGCTACCATTCTTTCGTTAACCTATGTCCCCATGATAGCTTCCATTACGATGAAACCTACCCGAAAAAACAGCTGGTTCAGCCGTATGGAAAACGCACTTGAAAAGTTTAGCAGCCGTTTGATAGCGGTTATTGTACGGCTATACAACCCTGTGTTGCGCTTGTCGTTAAAACATAAGCTGTCTGTTATTGTTATCGCTGTTTTGTTATTCGGAAGTGCTGCTTATATCTTTTCAAGGATGGGAGGTGAGTTTATTCCTAATCTTGACGAAGGAGATATTGCCATGCAAACTTTCCTGCGGCCCGGAAGCTCATTGTCGGAAACAATAAAACGGGAAACCGAGGTGGAAAATATTATTATGGCCAATTTTCCCGAAGTAATAACTATGGCTGCACGTATAGGCGTTGCCGATATTCCTACTGACCCTATGGGGTTCGATTTTACCGATAGCTTTATTATTCTCGAAAAAGATAGAAGTAAGTGGGTATCGGCTAAAACAAAAGAGGAATTAATTGAAAAAATACGTGAAAAGCTGGCGCACCTGCCCGGCTTAAACTTTGCCTTTAGTCAACCTGTCGAATTGAGGTTTAATGAGTTGCTTACGGGGGTGCGTCAGGATGTGGCCGTTAAAATTTATGGCGAAGATTTGAATGTGTTAGCCGAAAAAGGTGAAGAGATTGCCAAAATTATTAAAACGGTGGAAGGTGCCGAAGATGTTTCGCTGGAACGAACAGCAGGGCTGCCTCAAATGACGGTAAAATATAACCGGAAAAAAATTGCCCAATATGGATTGAATATTAAAAAACTTAATGAATACGTCAGTACTGCTTTTGCAGGTGGCACTGCAGGGGTTATTTTTGAAGGAGAAAAAAGATTTGATATGGTTATCAGATTCGACAAAAACCATCGTAAAAGTATTGAAAATTTGCGCGGTTTATATATTGATTTGCCGCATGGAAGTCAGATACCTCTTAAAGAAATAGCCCAAATAGATTTTAAACCGGGCCCCATGCAGATATCGCGTGACAATACCTTTCGCCGGATTTTTGTTGGCGTAAATGTTCGGGGAAGAGATGTGGAGTCGATGGTAAACGAAATTAAGCAAAAGTTGGATAAACAGATGGTGCTGCCTGCCGGATATAATATTACTTACGGGGGGGCTTTCGAAAATCTCCAACGTGCCAAAGACAGGCTTTCTATTGTGGTGCCCATTGCATTGTTGCTTATTTTTGTGTTGCTTTACTTTGCGCTGCACTCGCTCACACAAACAGTTATGATATATATGGCTGTTCCGTTGGCTGCGATAGGAGGTGTCTATTCACTTTGGCTGCGCCATATGCCGTTTAGCATCTCTGCCGGTGTCGGTTTTATTGTTCTTTT
>CAYVWX010000170.1:0-6808 GCA_964455635.1 uncultured Lentimicrobiaceae bacterium
CTAAAATATGTCACCCCTCCGGGGTTCTGCATAATCATATTTCTGTGTGTTTAGCCTGCTAATCATGAATGTTTCATCTGTTTATAACTTTATTATTATCCTGTGAAATAGTTGTTTGCATATTCCATAGGGTTTACCTTGTGGAATTTGAAAACTATTCCATAGGGTGAATTTGGCAATCTGCCCTACATCTTTATTTAACCACATAAGCCGTTACCGGAAAATGGTCGGACAAATCGGATTTAATTACATGGTAGTTATACAATTCAAACTCCGGCGATGTGAGGATATAATCGATTCTGACTTTCGGAAACGTCCATGAATAGGTAATACCCAATCCGCTGCCACTTTCGATAAAAGCATCCTTTAATTTGTTCGACATAACCTTTTGATAAGTAAACGAAGACGGAGGATCGTTAAAATCACCACAAACAATAACCGAATGGGGAGAACGGGCAATATCGCGCGTTAAAATATCGGTTTCATGTACCCTGCGCGTAAAACCGCTGTTAAGTTTTGCCGCAATAGAAAAGATAAACCGCTTTCGGTTTACATGCTCCTTTTTATCGTACAGTTCCAGTTCGTTTGACACACTGTACGACAACAGCTGCACATTAAATACTCTTACCGTATCGCTGTTAAAAAGCACATCCACATAAATACCAAATTTTTTATCTTCCCTGCTAATAACAATACCCTGTTTAACAACCTTTAACCGTGTGTAAATAATGTTTTCGCCCTGACCATACAATGGCATATCAAGTTTAAAACCATTAACATTGTTTTTTGCTTTTCCAAACTCCTGAAAGCAAACAATATCAGGATTTTGACGTTCCACCAGTTTGAAAATAGCCGTTTTGGTTGAGTTGCTGTTTTTTCGCCCAAGCTGATGAAAACTTCTAACATTATAGCTCATCACTTTAAGCCCTTTATCAGCAGCACCTGTAGTTACCGGAAACACCTGAACATACCTGTGCAACAACGGATAGCCGGCCAAAACCAAAAGTAACGACAGGATAGCAAACTTACGTTTTGCAAACAGCCAAAAAACCACAAATGCCAAATTCAGATAAAGCAATATAGGGTAGCTGAGGCCAAAAAAAGCAAACAGGCTAACCTGTTTAGGATTAATTAGCGGCGACAAAAAAGCTGCCAAAAGAGAGATGGCAACAGCAAGGTTAAGTGTCCAAAGCAGTTTAATAAACAGTTTTTGCATACAATATCTTTCCTAGTTTTTACTGGATCTGAACAGCAAATCTTTTTCGGCTTTAGTGAGGCTGGCATATCCCGACCTGGCAATTTTATCTAAAATTCTGTCCACTTCGTGTTGCGAGGCAGCCTTTTTTTTGCCATACTCATCATCATTAATCGGCCGGCCGTTTGCAGGGCGCGAAGTGTCGAACCCTTTATATTTAGCACGTTTTCCAAACGAAGGCATCTTTACATTATCAAAAAAAGCAAAAACATTGTTTCCCCTTCGCAGCATTAAAGCGTAAGCGAAGCCCCACAAAGCTCCTCCCAAATGGGCAATATGTCCGCCCGGGTTACTACTTTGAATACTCAGCATGTCGATAACCACAAAGGCAATGGCAATGTATTTCATTTTCACACGGCCAAACAAAAACAGGTGTACCACATAATCAGGCACATAGGTTGAGATAGCGATAAAGATAGCCAAAACAGATGCCGAAGCTCCCAACGCGTAAGCCCCCTGCTTAATGGCATCGAAAGCCGGAAAAATATTAAAGGCGGCAACAAAAAACAGCGCGCCTGCCAGTCCTCCGGCCAGATAAGTCAGCAGCAGTTTTTTCTGACTCAGATACTCCAAAAACAAAATGCTTCCAAAATAGAGCATAATCATGTTAACCAACAGATGGAAAAAACCTTCGTGAAGAAACATGTAGGTGAATACAGTCCATGGCTTTATCAGCAATTCGTTAATATCAGACGGCACCGCAAACCACGTTACCACCGGATTAACTCCCCTAAACCCCATTAACCACAAAAAAACATTGACAAGGGTAACCGCCACAAAAACCGCTGTATTTATCAGCAACAAGCGTGACATAGTGTTTTTACCGAAGAAGATTTTTTTCAGCTCTTCTCCCCTGTTTATTCCGGGTTGTTGATAATATCCTCTCATAATTATTTTTCAGCAATCACAACAAAAAACCTACCAAAGGTTAATGGCACATTTAGTACATAAATTTTTGTCATGATGAATATAAATCACCTTTCTTTTTCCAATACATAAGCAAAATATAACCGAACAACATACCCCCCAAGTGGGCAAAATGTGCCACATTGTCACCGGGACGGTTATAAATTCCCGAAAAGAGCTCGGCAGCGCCATAAAATATTACAAACCATTTGGCTTTAACGGGAATGGCAAAATAAACATAAATAAGCGAATTTGGAAACATCATGCCAAAGGCAAGCAGCAGGCCGAATATAGCACCCGAAGCACCCACAACCACATGTTGATTAAGGAAATAGGCTTTATATTCCGATAAAAAGGTTACAATTTTTTGAGCTGCCAGATTATTATGTGGATTTAGCTCCAATGCTTTTACATTATCCTGAAATTGCAAAAAGTCGTTCCAAATAGCTCCCGAATACTGACTTACGGCAAAACGATGATGTGAAATCAAAGCCGAAAGGTTACCCATGGTCGGGTCTTCAATAACATGGTTAATAAGGCTCAGTTGCGGCGACAACGAAAACGAAATCCAAACAATATAGGTAAGCCCGGCACCAATACCCGTTATCATATAAAAAATCAGAAACCGTTTGGGCCCCCACACATTTTCGATAACGTTGCCAAACATCCACAGGGCAAACATATTAAAAAGTATGTGTGTAAAGCCACCATGCATAAACATATAAGTAACAAACTGCCAGGCTCTGAAATTGCCGGCACCGGGAAAATGAAGCCCTAATATAGCTGTTAAATCGATACCTGCTTTTTGCAACGAAAGCATGGCAACAAACACCAATGTATTGATAATAAGCAGGTTTTTTACCACCGGCGTTAGCATTCTAAATCCTGTCGGACGATATTGTGACATATTATTTTCCTTTTTCTTTAAAAAACTTTTCTATTTCAGTTAAAGCCACCATGGTAACAATGGGACTTCCATCGGGTGCTACTTCGGGAACCGGACAGGCAAAGAGGCTGTCGAAAATAGCGCTCATTTCCAACGCGGAAAGTGTAGTTCCGGGTTTTACAGCCATACGGGCTGCCAGCAGTTTAGCCAGCGTAGTATTTATGTCGGCATTAAGATTACCGGTTTTTTTCTTTTCCGATTCAATAATTTTTTCAAGCACACCCTCTATTTCCGACTCTTTCATTCCCTGCGGGACACCTTGAAAAACAAAGCCGTTGCTTCCTATACTGTCATAGGTAAAGCCCAACAAAGCAAGGGGTTCTTTTAAAGAACGGATAATTTCGGCATCAGCCGGTGGAAATTGCAATGTTACGGGAAACAACTGCTGCTGCGAAACAGCCTGCTTGTTCTCCATCTCTTTTAAAAACTTTTCATACAAAATTCGTTCGTGAGCTTTTTGCTGATCGATAATCATCAACCCCGAACGCACATTTGTTATGATATAACGATGATGAACCTGAAAAAATTTGTTGTCATCAATTTTATGGCTTTCCTGCTCCTGATAGTCTGCCGCAAACTGCTGCATAGGAGCATCATTGTCTTCCGGATTATAGAGTTTTTCCCAATGCTTATCCCCTTTGGGAGCTTGCGGCATAAATCCGTGTTTCTGTCCCTGCTCAGCATTTGAAAAAGGGTTGTAATCAGGATTAATCTTTATTTCGGGTTGTTTAACTTCTCCCGACGGATTACCAAACATGGCATCTATTGCCGGATCTTTTTCAAAGTCGATGGCAGGTGTCAGACTGTGTTTTCCTACCGATTGTTTTACCGCAGCCTGCAATACGGCATACACATAACGCGCATCCTGAAAGTTTACTTCGGTTTTTGTAGGATGAATATTAATATCAATATCTGCCGGATCGATTCCGATATTAATAAAATAGGAAGCATACGAATTGGCAGGCAGCAAATCGGAAAAAGCATTTTCCACCGCATGGTGCAAATAGGGATGTTTGATAAACCTTCCATTTACAAAAAAATATTGTTCACCCCTTGTTTTGCGGGCAAATTCGGGCTTTATGATAAACCCGCTGATGTCGATTCGGGAAGTTTTTTGTTTGACAGGAAGCAGGCGCTCGTTGTAATTGTTACCAAAAATATTAACAATGCGGGCCTTCGGCGAACTTTTTGGCAATCTGAAAACGGGTTTACCATTATGCGTCATGCTAAAAGCAATGTCAGGATTTACCAATGCCACACGGGTAAACTCTTCGATAATATGCCTGGTTTCCACCGTGTACGACTTAAGAAAATTACGTCGTGCCGGCACATTAAAGAAGAGGTTTTTCACGGCAATACTCGTGCCCGGTTTACAAGGACACGGTTCCTGACTTTTAACCTGCGAGCCCTCAATTACCAAACAGGTACCCAATTCATCTTCCAACGGCCTCGATTTCATTTCCACCTGTGCAATGGCGGCAATAGAGGCCAGTGCTTCGCCACGGAATCCCATGGTACGAATGGCAAACAAATCTTCGGCCTTTTTTATTTTTGAAGTAGCATGACGTTCAAAACTCATTCTGGCATCCATTGCACTCATCCCACAACCGTTGTCGATAACCTGAATGAGTGTTTTACCGGCTTCCTTAATAAAAAGCTCGACGCCGGAAGCACCGGCATCCACAGCATTTTCAAGAAGCTCCTTGACTGCCGAGGCAGGACGTTGGATAACTTCGCCGGCCGCAATTTGGTTGGCAACAGAATCAGGAAGTAGTTTAATTATATCGGACATAATGCTAAAAACCTTCTATTTTACTTTTCCAACACCAAATAAAAATAACAATTTGTCGATAAAATCGGTAAAGAAAACCAGGTATATACCTCCTAAAATTAACGTTCCGTAAACCAAAAAAGAGATTCGTCTGGAGAAGCCAAAGCTCTGAAGCTGTTCCTCATCACTCCCCTCTTTGCCCTGCCAGCGCCTGCGCATTTTCATACGCAACTCTTCATCGTGCGAAACAGCTTGTTCATAGCCCATCTCCGCCCGTCGCTTTCGCAGGCGTTCCAACTCGGGATCGTGATAACGGGCAACAATATGAAACTTTTTAGGTTTGGGCGTTTTAAATATTACAAATCTCATTGAGCAGCTATTTTTTGCAAAGATAATGGAATAAACCATGAGTACGTACTAAAAAGATTCAATGGCCTATTCCAACAGCCACCATCCTTCGTCAGCATGAATTATTATACGCAGGACTATCCTATTTTTTTAAAGCAGCTACCTGTTTTATCACATTAACAATTACCGCTGTTGCTTTTTCCATGGAATGAACCGGAATATACTCGTGGATACCGTGAAAATTATGTCCACCGGTAAAAATGTTAGGGGTTGGCAATCCCATAAACGAAAGTTTGGAACCATCGGTACCACCTCTGATAGGTTTTTTTACGGGATTTACCCCGGCCTCAATCATGGCCTGTTCGGCGATATCAACAATATATTTAACCGGTTCTATTTTCTCTTTCATATTAAAATACTGATCCTTAAGCTCCACCGCAATAATTTCTTTACCGTATTTTTCGTTTAAAAAGTCTGCGGTATGGGCTGCCAGCATCTTTTTTTGCTCAAATTTAACTTTGTCGTGATCGCGAATAATATATTTTAAAACAGCCTTTTCTACCGTACCCTGAAAATCCATCAGATGGAAAAAGCCTTCATATCCTTCGGTATGCTCGGGACGTTGGTCATGTGGCAAAGTACGGTCATATTCCATTCCGAGCGTAATGGCATTAATCATTTGATTTTTGGCCGTTCCCGGATGAACATTTCTTCCCGACACGGTAACCGTAAGTCCTGCTGCATTAAAATTTTCGTACTCCAACTCTCCGATACGCCCCCCGTCAACAGTATAGGCAAAGTCAGCCTTAAATTGCTCAACATCAAACTTATCGGCTCCGCGGCCAATCTCTTCGTCAGGCGTAAAGCCAACCTTAACAATGCCGTGTTTTATTTCAGGATGGACGACAAGATATTCAATGGCCGTCATAATTTCGGCAACGCCTGCTTTGTCATCGGCACCCAACAAGGTGGTTCCGTCGGTTGTTATGATTGTTTGCCCAATATAATCGAGCAGCTCGGGAAAATCTGCCGGCGACAGCACGGCATGATTTCCCAACGGAATATCGGAGCCATCGTAATTTTCGATAAATTGAGGATTTACATTTTCGCCGGAAGCATCGGGGGCCGTATCCATGTGCGATATAAAACCTACAACGGGAACATCGGATTCCATGTTTGAAGGCAGAGTAGCCATGATGTACCCGTTTTTATCGGCCGAAACATCTGCAAGCCCCATCGATTTAAGCTCGTCAACAAGCAGATTGGCCAGTTTTAATTGCCTGGCCGTGCTGGGTGTTGTGGTCGATTCCTCGTCGGAACGGGTATCGATTTTAGCGTAACGAATAAATTTTTCTACTACATTTTTCATGTGTTTATAATTTTGTTTACCCTGTGGAATTTAAAAACTATTCCACAGGGTGAATCTGTTAATATGTTTTTTATGTTTTGTCATGATTTTCGGCTTCGCCATCGAAAATCACGCCAAAACAGGTCTCACGTTTTTTTATACCTCGGGTTAACACCCGAGGCTATAAATATTTCGCTCCTAACGGAGCTTTTTAATCATCATATTTCTGTGTGT
>CAYVWX010000171.1:0-6803 GCA_964455635.1 uncultured Lentimicrobiaceae bacterium
CATAGAAAGGTTAAATTCCTTTTCAAATTCCATGATTAATTCAACAGTATCAAGCGAATCAGAGCCTAAATCGTTGGTGAAGCTCGCTTCTTTAGTTACTTCACTCTCTTCTACGCCAAGCTTATCAACGATAATGCTTACAACTTTTGAATGTACGTCTGACATATTCTTTATTTTTAAAGGTTAAAACTGCTGCAAAGTAATGTATTAATGGATTAAAAAACAAAAAAAAATGAAATTTTAGGATTTACACCATACATTATATAATAAGGAGTAAGAAAAATAATATTTATTTTTTAGCTTACTTTTACCATACAGGAGATAAAGGTAACTTTGCAGAAAATTAACAATAGCGTCAAAATGAAGAATATTGCTCTTTTTGCTTCGGGAAACGGAACCAATGTACAACGTATTGCCGAATATTTTAAAAACAGTAAGGAGGTACGTATTTCTTTGGTTATGACTAATAACCCGGAAGCGGGAGTGTTAAAAAGAGCTGAAAATTTAAACCTTCCTTATGACATTTTTACCAAAGAACAGTTTTATCATTCGTCAGAAATTATTGATAAACTAAAAAAACTAAACATCGACCTGATTGTTTTAGCCGGGTTTTTATGGCTTGTGCCCTCAAAAATGATAAAATCGTTTCCCGATAAAATTATCAACATTCATCCTGCTTTATTACCGAAATATGGCGGCAAAGGAATGTACGGACAACATGTACACCAGGCAGTTATAAAAAACAGAGAAAAAAAATCGGGTATTACCATTCATTATGTTAACAACAAGTACGATGAGGGACAAATTATTTTTCAATCGGAAATTGAAATATCAAACGGCGAAACACCTCAATCGCTTGCAGAAAAAATACATCAGCATGAATATAAATACTTTCCGTTAATAATTGAAAAATTATTAACGGCGTCCGGAAAAACAAAACCTCTTCATTAAACACCCCTACACCTGATTTTACTCAGCATCTCTCTAAAAACCTAATTACGTACCCATTATTCCTAAATCTTTTCCTATTTTCGCAGGCTGAAATACATTAAATTTATTAACAACCGTAAAGAGCTTAAAATGGGTTACGATTTTGGAAAAACAGAAGCCAAATGGCAAAAATATTGGGACGACAATAAAATTTATCATGTTGACATCGATCATAAAAAGCCTAAATTTTATGTTTTAGACATGTTTCCTTATCCTTCGGGGTCAGGGTTGCATGTAGGACATCCTTTGGGTTACATAGCTTCCGATATTTATGCCCGTTATAAAAGGCTTCAGGGCTTCAACGTATTACATCCCATGGGCTACGACGCATACGGATTGCCTGCCGAGCAATATGCCATACAAACCGGAACACACCCTGCCGTTACTACCGAAAAAAACATTAAAAGATATCGCGAACAGCTAAACAAATTAGGCTTTTCGTTTGATTGGGACAGAGAAGTGCGCACGAACGATCCCGATTATTTTAAGTGGACACAATGGACTTTTATCAGGCTTTTTAAGTCGTGGTTTAACCTTAACACAGACAAAGCGGAACCTATTTCAGCGTTAATCAATGAATTTGAGAAAAACGGCAATGCAGGCATAAACGCAAGCACCTCGCAAAAAACGGTTTTTACTGCCTCTCGGTGGAAAGCCATGAGCGAATACGAACAACAGGAAATATTGATGAATTATCGTCTTGCCTACCTTTCGGACACCATGGTAAACTGGTGCCCCGCACTGGGTACGGTATTGGCAAACGATGAGGTAAAAGAAGGGCTGTCGGAGCGTGGCGGCCATCCGGTTGAACGAAAAATGATGAAACAATGGTTGCTGCGTATTTCGGCTTATGCACAACGGCTGCTTGACGGGCTGGAAACAGTGGACTGGTCCGAATCTGTTAAAGAAATTCAACGCAATTGGATTGGACGCAGCGAAGGAGCTTCGGTTATTTTCAACCTAAAAGGATTTGACGATACAATAGAAGTGTTTACCACGCGTCCCGATACCCTTTGGGGTGCCACCTTTATGGTCATGGCACCCGAACATGAACTTGTTGAAAAAATTACAACTTCAGGTCAAAAGGAAAAAGTAAAATCTTATGTTACCCGGGCTAAAAACCGCTCGGAACGGGAACGTACTGCCGACGTTAAAAAAATAACCGGTGAATTTACCGGCGCTTACGGCATCAATCCGTTAACCGGACAAGAGATTCCCATTTGGGTTGCCGATTATGTGCTGAGCGGATACGGTACGGGCGCCATTATGGCTGTTCCGGCTCACGACAGCCGCGACTTTGCATTTGCACGCCATTTTAACCTTCCTATTATTCAGGTTGTCAGCAAAGAGGGAGAAGAACCCACGAACCCGGAAACCTGGGAAGAGTCGTACGACTCGAAAGAGGGTGTGAGCATTAATTCGGGTTTTATTACAGGCATGAAAACCAAAGATGCCATTTCGGCTGTCATTAAACGTTTGGAAGAGATGGGTATCGGCAAAGGAACCATCAATTACCGGCTTCGCGATGCTATTTTCAGCAGGCAACGTTACTGGGGTGAGCCATTTCCTATCTACTATAAAAACGGAATTCCTTATCCTTTGGATGAAAATGAACTCCCCTTAAAACTTCCGGATGTTGATAAATTTCTTCCCACCGAAAAGGGAGAACCTCCGCTTGCACGCGCTAAAAACTGGAAAACAAAAGAAGGTTATCCGCTCGAAACCAACACCATGCCCGGTTTTGCCGGATCCAGCGGTTACTATTTAAGATACATGGACCCGCACAACAGCGAAGCCTATTTTTCAAAAGAGGCTGTTAACTACTGGCGCAATGTTGATTTGTATCTGGGTGGCGACGAACACGCTACAGGCCATTTAATCTATTCAAGATTTTGGAACAAGTTTTTATTCGACTTAGGGATGGCTGTTGAAGACGAGCCATATAAAAAACTTATCAATCAGGGTAAAATACAAGGAAAATCAAGTTTTGTTTATCGTGTTATCGGAACCAACCGCTTTGTTTCGTATGGCTTAAAAGAAGGTTATAAAACACAAAAACTGCATATAGATATTAATTTGGTTAACGGCGACGAATTAGATACCGAAGCTTTAAAAAAGTGGCGTAACGAATATGCCAACGCCGAGTTTATTTTAGAGGACGGAAAATACTATTGCGGCCACGAAGTGGAAAAAATGTCGAAATCGAAATTTAATGTTCAAAACCCTGACGATTTAATTGAACGATATGGTACTGATACCCTGCGCTTTTACGAAATGTTTTTAGGCCCTCTGGAACAAGATAAACCTTGGGATATAAAAGGTATTGAAGGGGTTTCCCGTTTTATGAAAAAGTTATGGAAACTCTATTTTGACGAAAACGACAACTTAATTGTTTCCAACGAAAAAGCTTCCGATGCCGAATTAAAAGTGTTGCATAAAACCATTAAAAAAATACAACACGACATTGAAAATTTTTCGTTTAACACAGGGGTAAGTGCATTTATGATTTGTACCAACCAACTTTCCGATTTGAATTGCCACAAACGCGAAATACTGGAGCCCCTCTCGGTGTTGCTTTCGCCTTATGCCCCTCATTTGGCAGAGGAGTTGTGGCATACGCTGGGAAACAAAACCACCGTTAACGATGCTGTATTCCCTAAATGGGATGAAAAATATTTGAAAGAAAACACTTTTACTTATCCTGTTTCGTTTAATGGCAAAACCCGATTCAAACTTGAACTGCCTGTTGATTTAAATAAAGATGAGATAGAAAAAACCGCACTGCAAACTCCCGAAGCTCAAAAGTGGTTAGAAGGCAAAACCGTGCGCAAGGTAATTGTTGTTCCAAAGCGTATTATTAACGTCGTGGTTGGTTAGGCCATGAACCGGTTTCCTACTTTTTTAATCCTGTTGCTAACGGCAGGCTTTCCGGTTCACGCACAAAATCAGTGGAGCAATACCTTTAATGAGGGCGAAACATTAACCTACCGCATTTATTACAGCTCGTACCTGATTGATGCAACAGCGGGTGAAGCTGTTTTAACGTTAAAACAATATTCCGGTAAAAAATTGCACTGCAACGATACCGTTTATTATGCTACGGGGCACGGCATTTCAAAAGGTTTATTTGACTTTTTTTTTGAAGTAAACGATACTTACGAAAGTTGCTTCGACAAGCAAACTTTACTGCCTTATACTTTTATAAGAAACACGCACGAAGGAGGTTATACACGGATTGATACCGTTTATTTTAATCAAAATAAACATACAGCCGTAACCAGCCGCACCACCATGAATGTTGCTCCGAAGACCTTTGATATTGTGTCGGCCATCTATTTTATGAGAACCCTGAGTCTTACCGATTTTAATCGTGACAGCCTCTTTTTTTTAAATTTTTACCTGGATGATTCCGTTTATTATTCCGCCATAAAATTTATAGGCCGTGACACGCTGAAAACAAAAACCGGTTTCATTCCAACCCTAAAACTGTCACCCATGATGGCTACGGGTGAAGTTTTTGCCGACAAATACCCAATGTTTGTTTGGGTAACCGATGACAAAAAACATATTCCCGTATTGATATCATCCAAAGTTATTATAGGCTCTGTTAAAGCAGAGCTTATTAAACAGCATATCGCTGAATAGCAACTTTGTAAGACAAGCTTTTTGCAATGGGTTATTTAGAATTTACTTAATTATATTTCAGTCCTGACCGGTTTTTTATCCGGACAAGATTTTATACGGGCTATTTTTATACCTTTGTTTTTTTAAGTAACATTCAAGAAAACGGATTATGAAAAAGTTGTTATTAATACGCCATGGCGAAAGTGCCTGGAATAAAGAAAATCGTTTTACGGGCTGGACCGATGTTCCCCTATCGGAACAGGGCGTTGCCGAAGCAAAAAAAGCAGGCAAAGTTTTAAAAGAGGAGGGTTTCAAATTTAAAATTGCTTACACATCTTATTTAAAAAGAGCCATAAAAACCTTATGGATTATCCTGGAGGAGATGGATCAGATGTGGATTCCCGAAATAAAATCGTGGCGCCTCAACGAAAAACACTATGGAAATCTGCAAGGCTTAAACAAAGCCGAAACAGCTGAAAAATATGGAGCCGAGCAGGTTTTGTTATGGCGTCGCAGTTTTGATGTACCACCTCAACCGTTGGAAACCGACGACGAAAGAAACCCCAGATTCGACCCGAGATATGCCGAACTTACAGCTGAGGAAGTCCCACTGACAGAATCGCTAAAAGAGGTTATTGAACGAATGGTTCCCTACTGGGAAAAAGAGATTATGCCCACACTAAAAAAAGAAGAAGAGATTATTGTTGCTGCTCATGGCAACAGTTTACGTGCTTTGGTAATGCACCTGAAGAATATGAGTAAAGAGGCTATTCTCAAATTTAACATCCCCACGGGCATTCCTTATCTTTTTGAGTTTGATGACGATATGAACCTTGTAAGCGACCGTTTTTTAGGCGATCCTGAAGAGGTAAAAAAATTAATGGAAAAAGTAGCCAATCAGGCTAAAGCAAAATAATAATTTTGGTGGTGGGCGAATGCCCGCCACCATTCCTATACACATTAAAACCAACTAATTATGTCAAAAACCTGGGTAATACCTGATATACACGGCTGCGCCAACACTTTACAAACTTTATTGGATATTCAAATTAAACCCAATAAAAACGACCACCTTATCTTTGTTGGCGACTATATCGATCGCGGACCCGACAGCAAAGGGGTTATTGATATTATTATGGACCTTCAAAATAATGAATACAAAACCACTTGTCTTATAGGAAACCACGAAGACTATTGTTTGAAAGCCCGGGAAGAAGATGTAAACAACAAAGGTTTTTTGGGGATTCACACAAAAGGAAAAACTCAAAAAGAGTGGGAACGTTACGGCGGAAAACAAACCATGGAGAGCTTTAGCGCCCAACGGCCCAAAGAAATTCCCCAAAAGTATATTGACTGGATGAAAAACCTTGAGTATTACATTGTTCTGGAAAAATTTGTTGTGGTACACGCCGGTTTAAACTTTAAAAACGAAGATCCGTTTGAAGACAAACGTGCCATGATTTGGGCGCGTGATTATGAAATTGACCCTGAAAAAATAAATCACCGCCGAATTATTCACGGCCATTTACCGGTAAACCTCGAATTTATCGACATGGTGGTAAACAACCATTCGAGCTATTGGTTTATCGATATCGACAACGGAGTATATTTTACCCGCAAAGCAGGCTATGGAAATCTGGTAGCGCTTAATATCGACACCATGGAGTATGCCATACAATCGGTTATGGATGAAGTTAATTACAAAGGAGTGTAACCAAATTTACGCTAAAAATTATTGCATTAATGCTGTTAATGTGCTATAGTCTTCCTCCGACAGTGAATGGTACATTCCCGAAACTTTGTTGCGCGTTAACTGGCTAACTATCTGCTGTGTTTTATCTTCGAGGCCAATCTCATTTAATTTTACCGGCGCATTAATAGAAACAAAAAAGTTCTCCAGTTTTTCAATCGACTCATCCACCGATGTTGCATTAAACAGCCCTTTTCCCATGGATAAAATTCTTTCTGGGATTCGCCGTTTTTGTAACTTAAGCCAGGCAGGGTAAGCTATACTCAAAGTTGCACCGTGAGGTGTATCAAACAAAAATGAAATTTCGTGACCAATTCCGTGAACACCCCAGTCGCCCCCAACTTTCCCATAGGAAGTTAATCCGTTAAGCGCCAGCGTTGCATCCAGCATAATATTAGCGCGCAAAGTATAGTCGGTCAAATTATTCAACAACATTGGC
>CAYVWX010000172.1:0-6788 GCA_964455635.1 uncultured Lentimicrobiaceae bacterium
CATTACACCATTGAACCATTACACCATTGAACCATTACACCATTGAACCATTATATCATTAAGCCATTAATTCATCAACAAAAAAACAAACTATTCCACCGGTTTTTTACTTTTGCATCTAAAACAATAATATGACACTAAATTTTATAACCTGGAATGTTTCCCCTGTGGCTTTCACTATTCCTGATGTGGTGCCGTTGATGGGTGGGCATGAAATTCGCTGGTACGGTATTTTGTTTGCTTTGGCATTTGTGGTGGGCTACTATATCATGCAACGCATGTTTAAAAAAGAGGGCGAAAACGATAAACTTTTAGACTCGCTTTTTACCTACATGATAATTTTTACCATTGTGGGTGCCCGGCTGGGCCACTGCCTGTTTTACGAACCCGAATACTATCTTGCGCATCCCATGGAAATATTAAAAATATGGGAGGGAGGACTGGCAAGTCACGGGGCTTCCATTGGGATTTTAATCGGACTTTGGCTTTTTTCAAGGCAGAATAAAAAATCATTTTTATGGACTATGGACAGGGTTGTAATTCCTGTGGCCATCGGTGGCGCTTTTGTGCGTACCGGCAACCTAATGAACTCCGAAATTTTCGGACACATTACTTCGTTGCCCTGGGGATTTTATTTTAAACACTATTACGACCCTGCTTTTACCACCGACCCCCGACATCCCACCCAAATTTACGAAGCACTCAGTTACCTTGTTATTTTTGTCATTACTTATCGAATGTACCTTAAAGCCGGCGGACATCCCAAACGGGGAACCATTTTCGGATGGTTTTTGATAATGCTTTTTACCGTCAGGTTTTTTATTGAGTTTTTAAAAGAACCTCAGGAAGGATTTGAGCAACATATGTTGTTAAACATGGGGCAACTGCTTAGTATTCCGTTTGTTATTGCGGGAATAGTTATTTTGTGGTATGCTTACAAAGGCCGGTTCGACAATAGCGGGAACGAAAACCTGAAAAAATAATCTGTCCTTAGCCCGAATTCATGGCAATAAGGTGAATCTGTAAAAGGCCGGTTTTTTACGGTTTTAAAAAACAAACGGAATCTATTAAATTGATGTATTTTTGATGTCTTATAATAAACAGATACTTTGATTACAAAAAGCACGATACAACAAAAAACTGCAGAACACTTTGAAGTGTTACGTCAAATACGAAGACATCTGCACCGCTATCCTGAGCTGAGTTTCCACGAAACCGAAACAGCACGGTACTTGTCGGAATTGCTTGCCCTTTGGAATATTGAACATCAAACTAACGTAGGGGGCAATGGCATTGTGGCGCTCATAAAAGGAAATAATCCCGGGAGCAAAACCATCGCTTTGCGCGCCGACATAGATGCTTTGCCCATTCAAGAGGAAAACAGGGTGGAGTACCGGTCGCTCAACACCGGTGTTATGCATGCCTGCGGCCACGATGTGCATACCGCCTGTCTGATGGGGGCTGCAAAAATACTTCAGGAATTAAAATCAAATTTTGAAGGAACCGTTAAATGTATTTTTCAACCGGCCGAAGAAGTTTTGCCGGGAGGGGCTCAGCAGATGATTGCCGAAGGGGTGTTGGAGAATCCAAAGCCGGGAACCATTGTAGCTCAGCACGTATTTCCCGATTTGCCTGTAGGAAAAGTGGGCTTTCGTAATGGACGATATATGGCTTCTTCCGACGAAATAAACTTGTACGTTAAGGGCAGGGGAGGACATGCCGCCATTCCCGGTGATGGAGATGATACTGTTTTGGCAGCGGCCCGGCTGATTGTTGCAATAAAAAAAAGGGTTGATGAACAAACCCCCTCATCAATACCTGTTGTTTTATCGTTTGGTAAAGTTGTTGCCAACGGTGCTCACAATATTTTTCCTGCCGAAGTGGCTGTTCACGGTACTTTTAGAACGTTTGACGAATCGTGGCGCAAAAAAGTACATGGTATTATTAATCAGGTAGCCAAAGAGATATCAACTGAAAACGGCTTAACCTGCGAGGTGGTTATCAACAAAGGTTATCCCGTTTTAATTAACGATGAAAAATTTACCGATGAAAGTATGGCCGCTGCTGTTGAATATTTGGGCAAAGACAAGGTTGTTGAACTTCCTCAACGGATGACGGTGGAGGACTTTGCCTATTATGCACAACATATTCCCGCCTGTTTTTACCGGTTGGGAGTGGCAAATTCCCAAAAAGGCATCACCGCGGGATTGCATACCCCTGCTTTTGATGTGGATGAGGAGAGTATTAAAATCGGAACAGGGCTGTTAACCTGGCTTGCCGTAAAACAATTGATAAAATAATTTTATTTATGACTGTAGGAAATCAACAGTACGAAACCGTTTGGATGGAGGGCAATGTTGTGTACATGATACAACAAAACAAGCTTCCGTTTCAATTTGTTATCCATAAATGTAATACATACTGGGACACTTGTCTGGCCATTACCGATATGGTGGTGCGAGGTGCCGGAGCCATAGGAGCCGCAGCAGGTTACGCCATGGCACAGGCATTTTTAATGGCATCGGGAAAAAACAGAGCGGTTATTATTCGTGAAGCCCGACAGGATATTGAAGCTACAAGGCCTACTGCCCGGAACTTGTTTTATGCCGTTGAAAAGGTATATCAGGCCGGTTTGCGCAGCCCCGAAGATGCACTGGCAAAAGCCAAACAGATTGCCCGCGAAGATGCTATGAGCTCTAAAGCTATCGGTGAGTTTGGTGCTGAGCTTATTGGCAAAAAAGCAAATATTATGACCCACTGTAATGCCGGCTGGCTTGCCTTTGTTGATTATGGAACCGCACTGGCTCCGGTATATTTAGCCCGTAACCAGGGAAAAGATATTTTTGTTTATGTTGACGAAACCAGGCCGCGCGGACAGGGCGGAAGACTAACTGCCTGGGAGTTGTATAATGAGGGCGTACCCCATGTAATTATACCCGATAACGCATCTGCCTCGCTGATGGCAGAAGGGAAAATTGATATGGTAATTGTTGGTGCCGACCGTATTGCAGCCAATGGCGATACTGCCAATAAAATAGGAACACTCGAAAAAGCCATCATAGCCAAAGCATTGGGAGTACCGTTTTATGTGGCTGCTCCTACTTCTACTTTCGATATGGGGTGTAAAACGGGAAAAGCCATTCCCATTGAGTTCCGGCACGAAGATGAGGTTTTGTACCAAACAGGTTACGATAAAAACGGACACCTTGTTAAAGTGTTGGTCAACAACCCCGGTTCAAAAGCCTATAACCCTGCTTTTGATGTTACACCTTCAAAATATATTACGGGTATTATTACCGAAAAAGGTATCGTAAAAGCACACCATGCCTCCATAAAAAAACTTTTTGAATTGTAGTAAAGAACCCGGTACAAAAAGCCTGATAGCAAGTGTAGTCATCCGGTGAATTTATATTTTCCGATTTCCGGGTTTTGAGGGATTATTTTTTTATTTCTGTAGTTAAAAAAACTACATTTGTCCTCCCTAAAACAGTTAATTTATGATTACAAAAGAATTAATTCGCCCGCAAAGTATTGTGGTTGTGGGCGGATCAAACGATATTAAAAAGCCGGGTGGCAAAGTTCTAAAAAACCTGGTGGATGGTGGTTTTAAAGGCAGCCTTTTTGTTTTAAACCCGAAAGAAGATGAAGTGCAGGGGGTTAAAAGTTACCGCACCATGGAAACATTACCCCGGGTTGACCTGGCTATTATTGCCATTGCTGCCAAATATACACCCGATACCGTTGAGTATCTGGCTCAGCATAAAGGCACAAAAGCTTTTATCATTCTTTCAGCCGGTTTCAGTGAAGAGAGTCACGAGGGTAAAATATTGGAAGATAAGGTGGTAGAATCGGTTAATAAGGTAAATGGTTCGTTAATAGGACCTAATTGCGTAGGCGTACTTACACCGTATCACCACAGCATTTTTACCGAACCTATTCCCAAACTCGACCCCAAAGGTTGTGATTTTATTTCCGGCTCGGGTGCTACGGCCTGTTTTATCATGGAAGCCGGCATTCCCAAAGGGCTGACTTTTGCCAATGTTTATTCGGTGGGAAACTCTGCACAAATGGGAGTGGAGGAGATATTAAAGCATATGGATGAAAACTTTGATCCCCGGCACGATCCTAAAATAAAACTCCTCTATCTCGAAAAAATAGACAAACCTGCAATGTTACTTAAACATGCTGCCTCGCTTATTAAAAAAGGATGTCGTATTGCAGCTGTTAAAGCCGGTGCTTCCGATGCCGGAAGCAGGGCAGCATCTTCGCATACGGGAGCGCTTGCCAGTTCCGATGTGGCCGTGGATGCACTTTTTAATAAAGCCGGTATCGTCAGGTGTTACGGACGCGAAGACCTTATCAGCGTAGCATCCGTTTTTATGCATCCCGAGTTGAAAGGGAAAAATATTGCGGTTATTACCCATGCCGGTGGCCCGGCTGTAATGCTTACCGATGCACTTGAGCAGGGAGGACTCTCTGTTCCTTCGATTAGTGGTACTGATGCCGATTCTTTGAAAGAGCAATTGTTTCCCGGTTCTTCCGTGGGTAATCCCATCGACTTTTTGGCCACAGGCACTGCTCAACAACTGGGTATCATTATCGATTATATTAACAACAAATTCGATTTTATTGATGCCATGGTAGTCATTTTTGGAACACCCGGATTGTTTGAAGTATATGATGTTTACAATCTGCTGGATGAAAAGATGAAAACTTCTCGAAAGCCCATTTTTCCGGTTCTTCCGTCGGTTTTAACAGCAAAGGCCGAAGTGGATGATTTTATTGCCAAAGGACGGGTATTTTTTCCTGATGAGGTGATGTTGGGCAAGGCTCTGTGCCGGGTTTTTAATACACCCAAGCCTGTTTCGGATGATGCCAAACCGCCCGAAGTTGACAGGGTGGCTGTTCGTAAAATAATTGACGAGAGTAACACCGGCTACCTTTCTCCCCAAAAGGTGTCGGCGCTGCTTGATGCAGCCGGTATCGACAGGGCTGTGGAGTTGGTGGCTCAAACTACCGATGAGGCTATGGCTGCTGCCGATGAAGTGGGCTTTCCGTTGGTAATGAAAGTTGTAGGCCCTCTCCATAAATCGGATGTGGGAGGCGTGGCGCTGAATATTAACTCAATGGAAAAGGTAGTCTCGGAGGTTGAACGGATGATGGAAATAAAAGGTGCTACCGGTGTTTTGTTTCAGCCTATGCTTACCGGTGTTGAACTGTTTGCCGGTGTAAAAAAGGAAAACACCTTCGGCCACATGATTTTGTTCGGCCTGGGCGGCATCTTTATCGAAGTGCTTAAGGATGTAAGAACAGTTTTGGCTCCGGCATCGGAACAGGAAATAAATCGCGAACTGAAACAACTTACAGGCTATAAAATTATTGAAGGCATAAGAGGCCGGGAGGGGGTTCATCAGCAAAATTTTGTTGATACCATTGTCCGGCTTTCGGCACTGGTAGCTGTTGCCCCCGAAATTACCGAGATGGATTTGAATCCCCTGCTGGGATCGGCTCAAAAGGTGGTTGCGGTTGATGCGCGTATAAAAATTGAAAAATAAGTCAACATCCTTTACAAAACTTTCTGTTTTTCAATGCAAACTTTTGATATTTGCCAACAGTATTGTTATTTATTTAACAATAATGTTTAACTTTGGCGCATCAATAGTTTATTGTTATGACAAAAGTTAACATCCACTCAAAGGAGATTCCGGTTAAAACCATTGCCAGGCTTAGTCAATATCGCAGGGCATTATTAATATGTTCGCAAAAGGGTAAAACACATATTTTTTCACACGAAATTGCGGCTATTCAGCATGTTACTGCGGTTCAGGTGAGGCGCGACCTGATGCTTATAGGATTTAACGGGAGTTTAAAGCAGGGTTATAACATTCATGATTTAGTGGATGTTATAAGCGAAATTCTCGATTATCGCGAAGGAATTAACGTGGCTATTTTCGGACTTGGTAATTTTGGGCGCGCCTTGTTTAATTATTTTTTCGGCAAGCGTGAACAGTTGCGAATAGTGGCTACTTTTGACAGTAATACTGAAAAAATAGGTACGGAATATAACGGCGTTTATTGTTATTCACCCTATCGGGTTGAGGAAATTATCAAAAAGAAAAATATTAAAATTGCCATTCTTACCGTTCCGCCCGATCGGGCTGTTGAGGTTACTAAAAAGTTGGTAGATGCCGGTATCAAAGGAATTCTTAACTATACTTCTACGCCCGTTAATGTTCCCGACAATGTGTTTTTAGATGAGTACGATATGATTACAACCATCGAAAAAGCTGCTTTTTTTGTAAAAATGAATGAATTGAAATAATATGTTTTTTTGGCCTTTTTGGTTTTTTTTGAAATTGCCGTACGTGACAACCAATTCATGTTGTTCTTTGTCAAAGGCGTATAAATATCATGAAATATTCATGATTAGCAAGCTAAGCACACTAAAGCATGATTATGCAGAACCCCGGAGGGGTGACATATTTTAGCCCCGGGTGTTAACCCGGGGTAAAGAAAATAAAACAAGGCTGGTTTTGGCGTGATTTTCGATGGCGAAGCCGAAAATCATGACAAAACATAAAAAACATATTAACAGATTCACCCTGTGGAATAGTTTTCAAATTCCACAGGATAAATACAAAATTATAAATACATGAAAATTTTAACCCTTCTGCTAACTCTTTTATTGTCTGTTTCGTCACTTTTTGCCCAGTATCAAAATATTGTTATTGATGCTTTGGGTTCACCGGAAGAGCCTTCCATTATGATGAATCCAAAAAATCCTCAGC
>CAYVWX010000173.1:0-6779 GCA_964455635.1 uncultured Lentimicrobiaceae bacterium
GATTTTAAACCCGATATGGTGGCGGGCCATTCGCTAGGAGAGTTTTCGGCATTGGTTGCCAACAAAACACTTTTGTTTGAAGACGGTTTAAAGTTGGTATCGAAACGTGCCGAAGCCATGCAAAAAGCCTGTGAGTACGAACCTTCTACCATGGCTGCTATCATCGGCCTTGACGACAATATTGTGGAAAAGGTTTGTAACGAAATTCAAGAGGTTGTGGTGCCTGCCAACTACAATACACCCGGACAACTTGTTATTTCGGGTTCGGTGGCCGGCATTGATAAAGCCATCGAAAAACTAAACGAAGCAGGAGCAAAGCGTGCCTTAAAGCTAAAAGTGGGCGGTGCTTTTCATTCGCCTTTAATGGAGCCTGCACGGGTTGAACTGGCCGAAGCCATTTCGTCAACAAAATTTGCTCAGGGTATTTGTCCTATATATCAAAATGTTACAGGCCAGCCGGTGAACGATCCGGAAATTATAAAAAACAACCTCATAAAACAACTGGTGTCGCCGGTGCGATGGACGCAAACCATGAAAAACATGCTTGCCGACGGAGCAACAAAAATTATAGAAGTGGGGCCGGGAAAGGTATTACAGGGAATGTTTAAAAAAATCGATCGCCGGTTAAATACCGAAAGCGCAGGATTTTAATTGAGCCTGAGTATTAATTGCAATAGCACAAGCTGCTAAATACCTTTCATCAGGGCGTCGGGAAGTTCAAATTCAACTTCTCTTACAAACTGTATGCTTTTTATAATTTCGTGATGCATAATTTTGTCGTCATCAACAAAAGCCACCTTTTCGCGGTATTTTTTCACAAACTTCTCAAGAAAAGAAGAGGTTTTATAAGGTCTTCTAAAGTCCAGTGCCTGAGCAGCATTAAACAGTTCGATGGCTAAAATACGCTCCAGATTTTCAACCACCCTGTAAGCTTTGGTAGCACCGTTGGCACCCATGCTTACGTGGTCCTCCTGTCCCTGCGACGACTCAATGGTATCTACCGAAGCGGGCGTACACAGCTGTTTGTTTTGATTAACAATGGAAGCAGCCGTATATTGCGGAATCATGAATCCCGAATTAAGGCCGGGATTAGCCACCAAAAACGAGGGTAACCCTCTGCGTCCGTGCAGCAGTTGATAAGTTCTTCGTTCTGAGATGCTGCCCCACTCGGCGGCGGCAATAGCCAAATTGTCGAGTGCCAGCGCCAGGGGCTGCCCGTGAAAATTACCCCCCGAAACAATCACATCCTCATCGGGAAATATGGTAGGGTTGTCGGTAACGGCATTTATTTCGTTTGAAAAAACATAAGCTACATAGTTAACCGAATCTTTTGAAGCACCATGCACCTGCGGGATGCAACGAAAAGAGTATGGGTCCTGTACATGCTCCTTGTGACGTTTAATCAGCTCGCTGTCCTTTAAAATCGACCTGAACCGCTCGGCAGTTTGTATCTGCCCTTTGTGATGTCGGATTTGATGCAGTTCGTCCATAAAAGGCTCAATACGCCCGTCGAACGCATCCAGCGAAAGGGCGGCAATAATATCTGCCAGCTCCGAAAGTCTGAATATTTTTAACAGCGAGGTAACACCATAAGCACTCATAAACTGAGTTCCGTTAAGCAGTGCCAGCCCCTCTTTCGATTTTAACTGCAAAGGCTCCCATCCAAACGATTTTAAAACACCGGCAGCATCCATGTATTTACCCCGGTAGCTTACGGCACCCATGCCCAGCAGTGGCAACGACATGTGTGCCAACGGAGCCAGGTCACCCGAAGCTCCCAACGAACCCTGCTGATAAACTATGGGGATGACATCGTTGTTAAAAAAGTCGATAAGTCGCTGAACGGTACTAAGATGCACGCCTGAATGGCCATACGAAAGTGATTGTATTTTTAGCAACAGCATCAGTTTAACAATTTCCGAAGGTACCTCATCGCCTGTGCCACAGGCATGCGATTTTACCAGATTTTCCTGAAGCCTGCCCAAATCCTGTTTCGATATGGATTTATTGTACAGGGCGCCAAATCCGGTATTAATACCATAGACGGGTTCGTCGCTGCTTTTAATTTTTTCGTCGAGGTAGCTGCGGCATTTTACAATCAGTGCTTTCGATTCTTCGGAAAGCTCCAGCGTTAAACCTTGGTTAAGAATTTCAAAAATTCTTTTAAAAGTTAATTTCTCAGGCGAAATAATATGAACTTTTTGCATGCTTAAATACTTTACGTACAGTTTATTATTACTATTTAACGATTATACCGTGCTCTTTGATTTTTCTATTTTTGTTGCTATTTCTTCGGCTGTGAGTTTTTCCTGTTCACCGGTAACCATATTCTTTAAGGTGTATTTTTTGGTTTCCATCTCCTGTTCACCAATTAAAATTACAAACGGAATGGCACGCTGATTGGCATACTTCATCTGTTTTTTCATTTTATCGGTATCGGGATAGAGTTCGGCACGAATGCCTTTTTGTTGCAAAAACATCAGTACGTTAAGGGCGTGCATACCTTCGCGTTCGCCAAAATTAACAAACAACACCTCCGTTGAGGTTTCAACTTCTTTGGGAAAAAGGCTCAGTTCGTTCATCACATCATAAATACGATCGGCACCAAACGAAACACCTACCCCCGAAACATCCGGTAAGCCAAATATACCGGTAAGGTTGTCGTAACGCCCTCCACCACAAATGCTTCCAATATTTACATCGTTGGCTTTTACTTCGATAATGGCTCCTGTATAGTAGTTTAAACCGCGTGCCAGCGACTGGTCGATTTCTACTTTCGATTTAATATTCAACGGTTTTAAATAGTTTAACACTGTTTCCGTTTCAACAATGCCCCTGCCACCGTCGCCGGTATGGCCTATTAATTGTTTTAAGCAGTTTATTTTTGAATCGTTTTCGCCACTCAAATTAATAATTGGCTCTAAATTGTCGATGGCCTCTTGCGAAATACCTTTGGAACGAAGCTCTTCATAAACCTTTTCAACACCAATTTTATCAAGCTTGTCGATGGCCGTGGTGATGTCGGTTAACTTATCGGCAGCATCAATGGTTTCGGCCATGCCGCTCAGTATTTTACGGTTATTAAGCTTGATGGTAACTTTTACCTTTAACCGGTTAAACACCTCATCAATTATTCTGATAAGTTCCACCTCGTTAAGGAGTGAGTCGGAGCCCACCACATCCACATCGCACTGGTAAAATTCGCGATAGCGCCCCTTTTGTGGCCGGTCGGCGCGCCATACAGGCTGAATTTGGTAACGCTTAAAAGGAAAAGTAATGTCGTTGCGATGTTGTACAACATACCTCGCAAAGGGAACGGTGAGGTCGTAGCGCAATCCTTTTTCGGAAACTGCCAATGCAAGGCGAGTCAGGTTTTTAGCTTCGTAATCTTCAGGTTTTATTTTCTTTGTAAAGTCGCCTGAATTTAATATTTTAAACAGCAGTCTGTCGCCCTCTTCGCCGTATTTTCCCAACAATGTTGAAAGGTTTTCCATAGCCGGCGTTTCTATGGGCTGATAACCAAACTGTTTAAACACATCCTGGATGGTGTTAAAAATAAAATTTCTTCGTGCCATTTCAAGCGGCGAAAAATCGCGTGTTCCTTTTGGTATGGTAGGTTTTTGTGCCATAATATACATTTTTGCAGGGTGCAAAAGTAGTAGTTTTTATATTGAGTAATGCACGATTCATAAAAGATATGGTTTAACCTGCATTTTTACTGAGAATTGTCGATTTTTTAGTGCAGAGAAGAATTGACAAAAGGTTGTTGTTTCTTTTGTATCAGTCTCCAAACATACGTTTTGATATTTACGATTTATATTATTTTCGAATGAGCGGTTTATTATTTTACATTGTTCAATACTGCGCCACGAGCCATCCTTTTCTGATACAGATTAAAATGGTGTAATACAGCAATATAAATAATGTTTTATCGACAAAAATCTTAAAATTATCCCACATGGACAGGCCGTTTTTATTCTGTTGTTAAAACTACGGAAACAAAAAGTACAAAAAATGTTTCCGGTGTAAATAAATTATTATTTTTGCATTTGCAATAGAAACGATCAAATAATGGGTTTGCCCCGGCAGTTGCGGGGGACAGAAAAAAATTAAACGATTGCAAACAGTTGAAACATCTATGGTTAGCAAGCCGAACACACAGAAATATAATTATGCAGAATCCCGTAAGGGTGATATATTTTAGCCTCGGGTGTTAACCCGTGGTAAAGAAAAACATAAGACCGGTTTTGGCGGGCTTTTTGCGTGCCTGCCCTGAGCTTGTCGGAGGGGAGCAAGCAAAAATCGTGACAAAACAAAAAACAGAATATCAAATGAATCCTATGGAATTTGAAAATACCAATTTCACAGGGTAAACACAAAATATCAAACAAATGAAACCTTATAAAATCATCTTACTTTTTATAATGATTGTAGTTGTGCGGCAATCATGGGCGCAGCAATCCCGAAAAATGTCGTTGCAACAGGCTGTTGATTTTGCCATGAATCACAATTACGGCCTGCTAAGCTCCGAAAAAGATGTGGAAGCTGCCAAACAGCAGGTAAAAGAACGTATGGCTTACGGATTTCCGCAAGTTAATGCCAGCGTGGGTTATAAAGACAACATTGCGAGGCCTACCAGCCTGCTACCCGGTGAATTTGTCGGGCAGCCGGGAAAAGACGTGGAAATACAGTTTGGCACACGCTACAACGCCAATGTTAACGGCAGCATTACACAACTTATCTTTTCGGGTGAATACCTTATCGGGTTAAAAGCTGCCAAAACCTTTTTTGAAAAAACCAATGTCGATTTTTTTAAAAACAAGGTGGCCCTTAAAAAGCAGGTGGCCCAATCCTATTTTGATGTGCTGGCCACACGCGAAGCCCTGCGCATTGTTGACAGCACCCTGCAAACCACTCAAAAGCTTTATACCGAAACAAAGCAAATATTTAAGGCGGGTTTGGTAGAGGATACCGATGTGGACCAGCTGGAACTGCTGGTCGAAAACTTAAAAGCTTCGCAAACAAATTTTATCAACCGATTGGGGATAACCGAAGCCTTTTTAAAGTTTTATCTTGGTATGGAAAGCACCGATACCATCATCCTGACCGATAACCTCCGGCAGTTAATCGATCAAAAAAAACAAAGCATTCTGCTTCAAAAACAGTTTCATTATCGCAACAATCCCGATTATGCTTCTCTTTTTAAGCAAAAGGAGATTTCGGCATTACAGGTTGACCTGGCTAAATCGGCTTACTGGCCTTCTATCAATGCAAATCTTAATGCCGGTACCAATGCACAGCGCGATTCCTGGAATTTTTTCGATACCAACGAAAAATGGTTCTTTTCTTCTTTTTGGGGTGTTACCATGAATATTCCTATCCTTTCGGGGGGACAAAGAAGGGCTAAGGTAAAGCAGGCAAAAATAGCCTTCGACCAGGTTAACTTAATGGAAAAGCAGCTGGTTACACAACTTGAACTGCAATACAAGGCAGCAAAAAACGATTATATAAACACCTTGTTGGTGCTTAAAAACAAAGAAAAAAACCGGCTTGTTGCTGAAAAAATTTACCAAAAAACACAAGAGAAATACATAAACGGAATGGCCCGAAGTCTTGATATTTTAAATACGCATACTCAATATCTTACTGCAGAGAACCAGTACATTAATGCTTCGGTTGGCTTTTTAAAAGCTGCTGAATCGTTGCAGGCAATATTAACGGAAATGCAAAACCGATAGTTATGGAAAAGCAGGAAATAGCTCAGAAAATTTGTGCCCTTTATAAATCGTTTGGCATAAAAAGTATTACCATGGATGATGCAGCACGACATTTGGGAATCTCAAAAAAAACGCTTTATCAATTTTTTTCCGACAAAACCGAACTGGTGCGGGAGGCTGTAAGTCAGGAGGTAAAAATCAAACAAAAAAACTTTTCACCGTTTTCAAATCAAAGTTTAAACGCTGTGGAAGAGTTGCTGGCCTATCATAAGGTTCAGATAAAAATGATTTTTGATTACAAACCCAATTTTATCTACGATTTAAAAAAATATTATCCCGAAATTTATAACAAATATGTTAACGTAAAACGTAAAAAAATTATCGAGTCGGTAAAACAGAATCTTTTAAAAGGCATTAAAGAGGGTTTTTTCAGAGCCGACCTCGATGCCGACATTATAAGCCGCATTACGTTGATGCGTATTGAAGGCATGATACATTCGGGATTGTTTACCATCGACGAAATGATGTCGCCAAAGGTGTTCTCCGAAATATTTTATTACCATGTTTACGGTATTGTTACCGATAAAGGACGTGCATATTTTGAAAGCCATAAACAACAGCTGACTCTGCAATAGGGCAGGTTATCAGTAAAATAAAACATCAACAATTTACAAAATTATAAACACATGAAACATCCATGATTAGCAAGCTTAAACACACAGAAACATGATTATTTGGAAGCTGTGGTATTTATGCTGCCCTTTCAGGGTGCATGATGGATTTAGGAGGAACTCAAAAGGCGGTGCCTTTTGTTGAAATAGGTTGCCCTTACAGGGCGCAACAAAAAATATGGTAATTCAATGTGCAACAATATATTATAAATTTATAAACAGATGAAACATTGATGATTAGCAAGCTAAACACACAGAAATATGATGATTAAAAAGCTCCGTTAGGAGCGAAATATTTATAGCCCCGGGTGTTAACCCGGGGTATAAAAAAACGTGAGACCTGTTTTGGCGTGATTTTCGATAGCCTGCCCTGAGCTTGTCGAAGGGAAGC
>CAYVWX010000174.1:0-6736 GCA_964455635.1 uncultured Lentimicrobiaceae bacterium
ATTTTCCTTCGGAGAGCAAAAGTAATATAAATGGCGGTATTCTCTCGTAAAATTATTGGGAAGGGTAATCAGCACAACAAAAACAATATTATTTAATGTTTTGTCATTGGTTTATCACCCTAAATCCGCAAGCGGATTCTCTTTGTCCGCGAATTACACGGATTTACACGGATTTCATCTCATTAAAATAAGTGAAAAATATTATGCCTAACCATCTTATTTTGTTACACTAATAAAAATCCTTGCGGATTTAAGCTATCATTGGCAGGATTGCAAATCCTGCCGGGTTTGTTTTATTTTGGTGAGATTTTTATTTGTGGTTTTTTTTAATGATAAAGTTGGTAAGCCTGCAGGTTGATATTAGTCTGTCGGCTTCATCCTTTATGTCGATGTTCCAAACATGCGTATTTCTTCCTTTGTGCAACAGCACCGCTTCACCAAATACCCATCCCTTTTTGGCGCTTTTAATATGGTTTGCACTGAGTTGTGAGCCTCTTACTTCATATTCGTCAAGGTTAACCATTATGGCCGACCCGACACTTCCCAGCGTTTCGGCCAATGCCATGGATGCTCCGCCGTGTAACAACTTTGCCGGCTGAAAGGTGCGTTCGTCCACAGGCATTTTAGCTTTTAAAAAACCGTGGCGTGCTTCCAGATATTCAATGCCAAGCACCTCCATCATGGTGCCCTTGTTAATGCTGTTTAATTTTTCGATGTCGGAATGTGTTAAATCCATATTATGCTTTTAAAAGTTTAAGACATACTGTTGTTTTGCCGCTATGGTTTTCTATTTCCAGTTTACCGTTGTGAAGTGCGGCAACGGCATGGGCATAGGCCAGTCCCAACCCGGTATGGTTGTCGGAATGGTCGCCCGAAAGTCCGAAAGGTTTGAAAAGCTCTCCGATTTTCTGTTCGTCTATGTCATCGCTGCTGTTGGTAATGCGTACTTCCGCATATTTGTCGTCAGCATTTGTTGTTACGTCAATATCCTGTTCTGTCGAAAATTTAACGGCGTTGTCTATCAGCTCATTTACCGCTTTTGAAACCCTGTCGTGTTCGCCGTAAAATTGTGCGGGTGCAGTGGACATGTTAAAAGTGTGATTTGGGCTGTTGTTTTCTTCGATAATCTGTGCTACAATGTCTTTAAAGTCGATTATTTCTGTTGAGCGAAGTTGGTCCATGGTTTGCATTTCCGTAATCTCCAGTGCCATGTTCGACAGTCTGTTTAGCCGTTCTACCGAAACTTTTAACATCTCAATAAACTCGCTCATCTCTTCATCTTCAATAATTTCCTCCAGAAAATAGGTGGAGCCCATAATACCGTTTATGGGGGTTCGTACCTCGTGGCTGATTATCTTTAAAAAGTTGGTTTTGGCATAGTCAAGTCCCTTTAGCTGTTCAAGGGCATCCGACAGTTTGCTGTTTGATTCCTGCAACTCAAGGGTTCTCTCTTGAACTTTTTCATCAAGAATTTCATTCATCTGTTGTAATGTTTCCCTTTGCATTTTTAATTCAAGATGTGTTTTAACCCGTTGCAGCAGTTCGTAGTGGTCGAACGGCTTGGTAACATAATCCTGTCCGCCGGCTTCAAAGCCTTCGACAATGTCGCTGCGCGAGGTTTTTGCCGTTAAAAATATAACGGGGATATCTTGTGTGCTTTGGTTGTTGCGCAGTTGCCGGCACACTTCATAGCCGTCCATGCCGGGCATCATCACGTCGAGCAATATTAAGTCGGGAGGGTTTTCGGAAAAAGCAATTTTTAATGCTTTTTCGCCGTCAATGGCTATTTTTCGCTTAAAATCGGATAGCAGGCCGTTTAAAACATCTATGTTCTCGGGGGTGTCGTCAACTATCAGAATGGTTTTAGCATGTAAATTTTCCATATTTATATTTTTATTGTTTTTATTAATGCCGATGCTTCATCAAAGCGGTATGCTGCTGCTGACTGAATACTTTTTTTAAAAGTTGCGTTGTTTTTAAAAAAGGGTTTAAGCATTTCCAACGCTTCAAGGGCATCGGGATTGCCATCTTCAAGCAGGGTTTCTGCTTTTTTTAGGGCTTCTGTAAGTTGGGCTTTTGTTTTTTTGTTTTGCTTCTCAGCTTGAACTTTTTCATCTTTTAGTTCGGTTTTGTCTATTTCGGCGACAACCGCTTTCAGCTCGGCGTCTATTTGCAAAAGAATGTTGCTGTAATCTTTGTCCTGTTTTACATTTTTTTCCAAATCAATCACAAGACCATGCAAATTTATGGCACTAATGTTGCCCGTAACTCCTTTAAAAGTGTGAATAAATTTGAGCTTCTCTTCTTTGTTTTGCAGCTTGTTAAGGTTCTTTACAAAATCATGCTGACGGGTTCTGAACTTTTTTAGCAGCTTGATAAATTTGTCAGCATCTCCTCCAATTCTTTTTATCCCCTCTTGTGTGTTAATGTGTTGTAATTCCGAGACTTGTGAAGATGAAGCAGTATCGTGTTTAACGATAATGTTTTTAGCCCATTTGGTAATAACCCTTGCCAGCTCGGAAGGGTTGATAGGTTTTGAGATATAGTCGTTCATGCCGGCAGCCATACATTGCTCTTTTACGCCTTGCATAACATCGGCCGACAGGGCAATAACCGGTAAATTTTTAAAATCGTGTATGCGTCGTAAGTTGCGGGTAGCTTCGTAACCATCCATTACCGGCATTTGAATATCCATCAGTATCATACAATAGTCTGATTTAGTATGAGCGGTTTTTACCATATCGAGTACCTCTTTTCCGGTTGTGGCAAAATCTGTTTTCATGCCCATGGTTTCAAGCAGGTCGCCGATTACCTCCCTGTTAACTTCGTTGTCGTCGGCAACCAGTATGGTGCAATCCTCCGAAAGCATTTCAATGGTATGTTTTTCTTTTTGCTGTTGTTTTCTTTTATCGGTAAGGGTGTTTTTTTTACCAAAAACACTCATAATGCTGTCAAACAGGCCTGAGTAGGTTAAAGGTTTGTGCCTGAGCAGGTCGATTCCGTATTTAGGCAGTTCTGTTTCAACAACGGGTTCGTTGTGATTACTCAGTAAAATAACCTTGTTTAGGTTATTTTTAAGCTTTCTGTTAACAATGGCTTCCATGGTTTTGATGCCATTTGTGCCGGGCATCAGATAGTCAATTATCAGCAGGTCAAAGCTTTTTCCCTGTTGTAATAGTTTAATAACGCTGCTGCCGGTGCTTACGGTTGTTGTATTAAAGTTAAAGTCGTTAAGCATGGTTTTAATAGTGTTTAACGAGGTTTTGTTGTCGTCGCACACCAGTACATTTAAGTTGCTAAAGTTGTTGGGCAGCTCGAACTTTTGAATGTATTTTGAAAAACTCTCTTTTTTGCTTTCGGTTTTAAATTCGGCTGTAAACCAAAAGGTACTTCCTTCACCTTCATTACTTTCGACCCAAATTTTACCATTCATTAATTCCGCCAGCCGTTTTGAAATGGTAAGGCCGATGCCGGTTCCGCCAAAGCGGCGGGTTATGGACCCGTCAGCCTGAACAAACGGTTGAAACAGGATTTTCTGTTGTTCGTCCGATAAACCGATGCCGGTATCTTTTACCGAAAACAACAAGGTAATTTTGTTTTTGGTCTGTTTTTTAACATCAACATTTACATGTATTTCGCCTTCCTGTGTAAATTTAATGGCGTTGCTAACCAAATTAACAATAATTTGTTTCAGCTTTATTACATCGCCGGTAATAGGGCAGGGTATTAAGGGTGAGTGCGAAACTATGAGCTCCAGATTTTTATTGTGTGCCACCGAAGCACTCAAATCAAATACATCGGTTAGCAGCTCTTCAATGTCAAAGGCAGTATATTCCAGTTCTATTTTTCCGGCTTCAATTTTAGAATAATCCAAAATGTCGTTAATGATGGTTAAAAGATGATTGGCCGAGCTTTTAATTTTTGACAGATAATTAAATAATTTATCAGCATTCACCTGTTTTTGTAACGCCAAATTGGCGAATCCGATTACTGCATTGAGCGGGGTTCTTATTTCATGGCTCATACGAGCCAGAAATTCACTTTTGGCTTTGTTGGCTATTTCAGCACTTTTCTTTTCAACACGAAGGTTTTCGTTTTGTTTAACCTCGGTTAAGTCAAGCAAAATAAGGGTTACCGAATCGACAGCATTGTTTTTTAAATGAGGAATAAAATGAGCCTGAACATATTTGTTTGTAAAATAGGTTTTGCCGTAAGGGCTGTCGGTAATAACATTAAATCCCTCCAAAACACACGCCTCTCCCAAAAATGCTCTTTCCGCCTTTTTTCTGTCCTCTTCGTCTTTGATAAAGAAAAGCCAGTTAGGAAAATCTTTTATGGTTTTTTCGTCAAAATTTATATAAAGCCGGTTCTTTCCTATTTTGTTAAAGTAGGTTATTTTCCGCTCTTTATTAAACTGAAGTACCGCCAGGGGAAGATTATCCAAAAGCTGTTTCATATTCGTGGAGGCTTCTTTCAGATTTTGTTCGCGTTTTTTTAAGTTCTCTTTCATTATCTGAAAGTTATGAGCCAGCATACCAAGCTCATCATCGCGGTTAACCACTATGGTTTCGGTATAATCGCCATTCGCAATTTTTAGGGTTACATCGCACAACTCGGTAATGGGACGAGCAATTTTTTTTGATAATAAATAGAGGAGAATGATTAATATAACGATAAAAATTATTGTCATAATTATTTTCGGAAGAATGCTAACCCAGACCGCGTTATTAATTTCTGATGACTCCAATATGCTTACAATAATCCAGTTGGCCTGAGGAATGGGGCCGTAAAACATTTTGTAACGGGTGTTGTCGAACTCAAAGTCTGTATAGCCAAACCTGTTTTTAAAGATGGTGTTTAAAGCTTTAACAAACGAAAAGTATTTGTTTTTACCGTAGTATTTATTTAGCTTTTCACCAATATGCTTCATCTGTTTGGCAACTACAATGGTGCTGTCAGCCGAAAAAACAATAACCTGTGTTTTATCAAAAACGTCAAACGCATCATGGCTTGCGTTATTAATAATGGAGTTAAGTGTAGCAACATCAACATCAATACTTATGATGCCTGCAAATCGTTTGTTAATAAAAACAGGAGCTGAGTAGGTAATCATTAATACGTTTCCCAGCCCTTTGTCGTAGTATGGATTCGACCATCTGCTTTCAAGGTGGGTTGCCGAATATTTCCACCACTCTTTTTCTTTATAGGGATAGGTGCTGTAATTATTTTGGTCAATTACGATGCTTTTAACGGAGTCGCCCGATTTGTATTTATACAAAAAGTAATCATGTTTTTTATTGTTGTTCAGCCATACCTCGCTAAGCGAAATGCTTGTACCGTAAATGTGCTTGTTTGAGGTTAGGATACGGGTAAGCCTGTTATTTATTTCGCTAAGCAAAATGGTGTCGGTTAACTTTATGCTGTGCGTAACGGTATATACCTGATTTGAGATGGCCGACAGTTGATTGTTTATGTGGGAGGCGCACTCGAAGTTTAGCAGGCTTGTCTGGTCGATGTGTTTTTCCTCGGTAGTTTTGTAAACACCCTGATAGATAATGGTTAAGTAAAATACCCACAGTACGATAACGGGTATTATGATTAACAAAAGTGTGTTATTTACTAAAGTATGTTTGGGTTTTTGAATCATGGGTAATGTTTTAACTGCCCCAGCTTTCGCGGTCGAGGCTTCTGTATTGGATGGCTTCGGCAAGGTGTTCAGGCTTAATATTTTCCGATTTTTCTAAATCGGCAATGGTTCGCGATACTTTTAATATTCTGTCGTAAGCACGTGCCGACAGGCTAAGTCTTTCCATGGCTGTTTTCAGAAGGCTGATTCCCTGTTCGCTAAGACGGCAATATTTATCCAAATCTTTTCTCGACATTTGAGCATTGCTGTGAATGGTGCTGTTGATAAACCGTTGTTGTTGTATTTTACGAGCCTCCATAACCCTGTTACGAATTACCTTGCTGGGTTCGCCTTTGGGAAGTTCGGTAAGCTCTTTTACCGGAACGGGAATAACTTCCACATGGAGGTCGATTCTGTCCATGAGCGGGCCCGAAATGCGGTTTAGGTATTTTTTTACAACGCCGGGTGAGCAAACACATGCCCGTGTAGGGTGGTTGTAGTAACCGCAGGGACAGGGGTTCATGGCGGCGACAAGCATAAAGGCTGCCGGATATTCAACACTCATTTTAGCGCGGGCAATGGTTACCACCCTGTCTTCCATGGGTTGGCGCATAACTTCAAGTACCGAACGTTTAAACTCGGGCAGTTCATCCAGAAAAAGAACACCGTTTTGTGCCAGCGATATTTCACCGGGTTGCGGGTAGGTTCCGCCACCGATTAAACCGGCATCGCTGATGGTGTGGTGGGGCGAACGAAACGGCCTGGTGGTAATAAGCGCAGTATCGTTGCTTAAAACACCCGATACCGAATGAATTTTTGTTGTTTCTAACGATTCGTCCAAAGTCATGGGAGGCAGGATGGAAGGAAGTCTTTTGGCAAGCATGGTCTTTCCCGAACCCGGAGGGCCAATCATAATAACATTGTGCCCGCCGGCAGCTGCAATTTCAAGGGCGCGCTTTATATTTTCCTGGCCTTTTACGTCTTCAAAATCAAAAGGGTAGTCGGTGGTTCCTTTGTTGAACAGCTCCTCCAGATTGATGGTTACCGGATGGGGTGTTGTTTTTTTATCCAACATTTGGGCAACATCATTCAGGGTTTTAAATCCATAAA
>CAYVWX010000175.1:0-6699 GCA_964455635.1 uncultured Lentimicrobiaceae bacterium
TTATAGGACTTAACAGGATTCCGAAAAACGGATAAAGCAAACCTGCAGCAACAGGCACACCAATGGAGTTGTAAACAAAAGCAAAAAAGAGATTTTGCTTAATATTTCGCATCACAAGTTTGCTTAATGAATAGGCCCTGACGATACCGTTCAGGTCGCCTTTTATCAGGGTTATTTCGGCACTTTGCATGGCAATATCGGTTCCGGTACCCATGGCAATTCCAATGTTAGCCAAAGCCAGGGCCGGGGCATCATTAATTCCGTCGCCGGCCATGGCAACAATTTTGCCCTGCTTTTGAAGTTCTTCAACCTTGTTGTATTTGTCTTGTGGCAGGCAATCGGACTGATAAGCATCAATGCCCATTTCTTCGGCAATGGCTTTGGCAGTAAATTCATTATCGCCGGTAAGCATAATTACCTTTAATCCCGCTTTATGAAGTTTTTGAATGGCACCGGCAGATGATGTTTTAATTTTATCGGCAACGCCAACCATACCCACCACAAAAGTGTCCACAATTAAAAACATAACCGTTTGACCGGTTTGTTGCCATTCGGCAGCCATCTTTTTATCTTTATCAGCAATTTTAGCTCCAAAGGTCTCTGCCAGCCTCAAGTTTCCAAGGCCGGTCTTTTGTCCGTTTAACATAGCCTGAACGCCCATACCTGTTACCGATTCAAAATTTTCCACTTGGGAAATCCGAATATTTTTTTCAGCAGCACCCTTTACGATGGCTTCGGCCACAGGGTGTTCACTATTTTTATCCACCGATGCTGCGATAGCCAATATTTCATCATCGCTAATATTTTCAGTAAATGATTTATAACTTTTCAAGGCCGGTTTTCCAACCGTAAGGGTTCCCGTTTTATCGACTACAATAGTATCCACCTTACTCATCTCTTCGATGGCTCTGGCATCTTTAACCAGCACACCCGACTGTGCAGCACGGCCGGTTCCCACCATAATCGACATGGGGGTAGCAAGGCCTAAAGCACACGGACAGGCAATTACCAACACTGCAATGGCATTAACGAAAGCGTAAACCAAAGCAGGCTCAGGCCCCCAAAAATACCACACAACAAATGTGAGTATTGATGCGGAAACAACTATTTGGACAAAATATTTTGCAACGGTATCGGCCAATTGCTGAATGGGTGCACGCGACCGGCTGGCTTTGTTTACCATGTCAATAATTTGCGAGAGTAAGGTTTCCGAGCCAACCTTTTGTGCTTTCATTTTAAAGGCGGTACGTCCGTTAACCGTACCTCCAATAACTTTTTCTCCTTTAACTTTTTCCGAAGGGATGGGCTCTCCGGTAATCATACTTTCATCAATTACGGCATTGCCTTCAAACACAATCCCATCTACCGGAATTTTTTCACCGGGACGTATTTGAAGAAGATCGTTTTTCACAACCTCTTCAACAGGAATCTCAACCTCCTGACCATCCCGAATTACTCTTGCAGTAGGCGGAACCAGATTAAGAAGTGCTTTTATAGCCGTATTTGTTTTACTATGAGCACGTAACTCAAGCACCTGCCCAAGCAAAACCAACGTTAAAATTACTGCTGCCGCTTCAAAATAAAGGTGCACATATCCCTGATCATCTTTAAACTGAATCGGAAAAAGTTCCGGGAAGAAAAGAGCCATTACGCTAAACAAAAATGCTGCTCCCACTCCCAACGAGATGAGTGTCCACATATTTGGTGACCACCGTCGCACCGAATTCCATCCCCGGATAAAGAAATCCCAACTTGAATAAAAAATAACAGGAACGGTTAAAACAAACTGCACCCAACGCCAAATATTTTCGGAAGCCAGCTTATTAAGATCAATAAAAGGCACATAATCAGACATTGAGATAAGAAAAACTGGAACCGATAATACCAATGCAATCCAAAACCTTTTAGCCATTTTTTTATAAGCCTTTTCTTCTTCACTTTGCTCCACACCTTTTTCAGGAACCAGATCCATACCACAAATGGGACATGAACCGGGAGAGTCACTCTTAACCTCCGGATGCATAGGACATGAATAAACCGATTCTACTTTTTTTACAGTTGCAACCTCTTTAATAAGATGCATACCACATACGGGACAGTCACCGGCATGGTTATAGGTTTTGTCACCCTCACACTGCATGGGACAATAGTAAACACCCTCAGACTTAGACGATTGTTTAACAGCCACCCCTTTTATATCAGGCTTGTGGTGTTTGTGGTTGTGGTGAGCCCCATTTTGAACTGCACCATCCTGCTTGTTTGCAGAGTCATCCAAAACAAGATGCATACCACATACAGGACAATCTCCCTGACTTTCATATACCTTTTCCCCTTCGCAATGCATGGGGCAATAATACTTTTCCTGATTGTTTTCCATAGTTATATTTATTTTTATACTTACCTTCTCTATTTTTTGTATTTTCCATTGCTTCTGATATCAGGACCAATTGATTTCCGGTGCGAATAAACACTTCAGAAAGCATTTTATTGAACCTGCCAGGCAGCTTTTAAATTTCAAGTACCCCGGAACATGAATAAAGTTCAATAAAATGCCTTAAGAAAACGCTATGGCAATTCATTTAAAATACGATTGTATTCCTCTTTTGAGATGTCGCCTCTGGCGTACCGTTTTGATAAAATTTCACGAGGTGTATCGTGACGAAACCGGTTATTTGAGTCAGTGTTTCTAATTAAACTGTAAAGGAACCAGACAAAAAACGCCATCATTATTGCGCCTCCTATCCACCAGAATCCCATTCCCCAACCTGACATATTTCCAAAATTCATCATAACTTTATATTTTTAATAATTATTTAAATAAATACATGTTTTTTGCTTTTAGCTAATTTTGACTGCACGTACTAATACTTTTAATACTACAAGCCCCACAAGCGGAACTTTCGGTTGAACCGGGTTCAATTTCTTCGGCAATATCGGTTTGCTTATTCCATAACATTGCAAAACTTAACCCCATTGATGCCAACGCCACAAGTATAAAACTGAGCAAAAACAATTTGAGTAACATAACTTTGTATTTTTAAATGATTTGTTTAATAACAAACGGGAAGACCTAATATTTTTTCAAATTCTTCAGCCCATGACGGGTCTGTAATTATCTTCCTTAAAGTCAACCGAAGCTTTTATAAGCTTCACAGATATTTCAGGAGCTCCGCGGAAATACTGGTATCTTTCTTTTTTAATCCGGTAGGATTGACACCACCTATTTTTCTCCTTTTTCATTAGACGTACCAGAAAATAATGCTTTTCGGTACTTTATTAAATGCCGTTTTTCGATTCAAATATGTTTGAGCAGAAAAACTATTTAACCCATTTAATCTTTAACAAAGATACACCACGTAATTAGCTTATATGTTATACAATTTTGACAAAAAGTTGTATAAATTTAGTTTATGAGAAAAATGTAATCTAAAAAATATCTTCAACAAAATAAAAATATGGTTTTAACACACAAGTCTGAATATAAATTATATATACCATATCAGAACAAAACCACCGGCAAAAAAAAAGATGACTACAGGCAGGCAGCAAACAAAAATGAAGCAAATTTTTTAAATGTAATCAACCCCTTCGTCATCGGTTCGAATTTTAAATACCTTTTCTACCGGAGAAACAACAACCATCCCGTCACCTCTATAACCCGTACGTCCGGATTCCCTTATTAAATCAACTACTTTGTCAACAACAGATGCAGCTACAAGAATCTCAAGTTTAATAACACGGTATGCGTCGGCGAAAGGATACTTATTACTAACGTGTTCTTTCTCATGGTCGGAATACTGTCCGGTTCCGTCACACTCAACCATGGTCATACAACAAAAACCATTTTTCTTTAACGTTTTGTATACATCCTCCACTTTTCGATGACGGATATAAGCTTTTATTAATTTCATAATTATATTTTATTTGTTTAATATGAATTCATTTTTCTAAGTAATAATTTACAACGTTTGATTAATGCAGAAATCTGCATAGAAATCAGCCTTTTGCAGCCATATTTTATGACAACTGAACAGGACCTTTACCTACAATCACCTTTCATTCACCCTGGCAAGCAACGACTGAGCTACCTGAACATAAATATCGTCACCAATGCCATCCAGTTCAATTCCCGGAAAAACATCAACAAACTTTAATCGAAAATTCATACTCAGCAAACAAGCTGCTGAAGATTTTTCAACCCGATGTATCAGTACGCCCTGTCCAATTATTTGGCTATCACCCGGAGAAAGATATCCCTCAACTTTAAAATCTAAAGGTGGATGACTTTTGGTATTAATATAATCAATTCCAAGCTTTCCAGTAAAAATAAGCTCCTCATCACGATGCTTGTCAATCCATGATTGCACAATATTATTGTCGGAAAACAGATTTGAAACCTTTTGTTTTAAAATAACCTTACCCGTTTCGTAATCCAATAAAACAAGCAGTTGTTTTGAACTAATGTTAACAAGCTCGCCTTTGTATTGAACTTTAATAAATAAAATCCCACTATTGGTTCTATATTCATCTTGTGCATAAACCTTTGTTAAGGCAGTAATAAAAAATAGTAACAAAATAATTTTTTTGAGTAGCATAACTTTTATATAAGATTCTTTTGTTCCCACAGGTCAACATTGTTTGGTTTCTTCATCGTTTAACATTAACAAATGTACAATTACTCAAACCGATATCTATTATACAATTTTCACAAAAAGTTGTATAAGTTTTGTTAACTACACACAAAAAAATCAAATGACGGGCTTGACAAAGGCAAAAAAGGTTTGCCAATACAGATTAGAGATACTAACGCATGTACATATATTAAATTCCGGCTACAACCGTCCGTTTAAAAAACAATGAATTCGCAAATAAAAAAGAAAGAAAACAGATAACCCGACAGAGCTAAATATTTCAAAATCAGGAATAATGCGGTTAGAGAATATATAGTTTATACACAAGCCCGGGTAGTAAAACCCCAATTAAAAACCTGATTAAAATAAAATCTGCAAAACAAAAATAATCAGAAGCTCCTAAATTCAGAACTATCTGGTATTTACGTTATAACTATTTCTATTGTCGTGTTGAAAACAGGGCCAACCGGTTTTTGACAATCCGCTTTCACTGCCAAAGGCGTAAATTTTCTGATCCGTAACAACATACAGCTCCTTCTCATTCCCCAGTTTAATAGCCCAATAGGCAAAAGGAAACAGATTATCGTTAAGAACTGTGCCGTCATATTTTACGGCCCTAAGATCATGTTCAGGTAGTCTTCCCCCATAAAAAACACCTTTGCCATCCACAACGGCACGATGGGGTAACGCTACCTCGTCCACCTGACCGTTGTCGGCATTAACCCGATACACATCATCGGACGCGAACTTCTCAAAATAGACATATCCGTTATATAAAACCGGAGAATAGTCTTCCGCCTGTGTATAGTTAACGGCAGCAGCCCACAGGGTGCTATTCAGGTCGTAGCTCATGCGCACCAGCGTATCCGCAGGAGCACCGTTATTCCTTAAGCTCCTGAAGAAAATAACATCGCCGTTATCGGCAACCATCAATTTTGAATCGCGGTTATCACTGTTGTACATCAACGCCGTTTTGCCGAGTTCGGTACCGTTCTCAGGATTCAAGGCATGTAAAAACAATTTTCCCGAAGGTGACTCTTGCCACCAGGCATAGATAAAGTCGTTCATTCCTATAAAAATGCGCGAATCAGTCCACTCGGTATTTTCATTCAAAAAAGTGTGCCATATTTCATTACCTTGAACGTTTAACCGGAAAATAACCGCTGTGCCGGCTACGCCGTCACTTTTAACCACCAAATCCCCATCGGATAAAATTGCCAATGCGGCAATTTGACCATCGGTACCTACCTCGCCAATGGTTTTTGGAACCGTCCATACCCATTTGGTCTGTCCGTTATCGGAATTTAAGGCAACCAAAGCATTGAAGGCATAGGCATATACGGTACCGTCATCGCCCACGGCAAGGGCGGATTGATTGTTTTTCGGCCACAGCTCATCACTTTGCCATTTCAGCTCACCTGTTTTGTGATCCACGGCATACACACGATACTGTTCGGGGTCGGAGCCCAAATATCCCGGCGAAGCTCCGTAATACACCGTTCCGTCCGTTCCAATGGCTACATCATTGCTGTTAGGAAAACTCCGTGTAAAATAAATGGCATGTTCCGTTTGCGGAATATTATGAACCCATAACGTGTCTCCAAGCTGATAGGAGGTTGTGTCTCCTTTATCCGGTTCATCTAAAATTTTATCACAACCTTGGGTTAAAAAAGCCGCTGCCAGCATGCCGGCCAAACCAAATAACAAAATAAAATTACGTGTTTTCATGGCAATATTTGTTTTAAACATTAATAACATTCTGTATTAATCCAATAAATAAAATAAAGCCGTTTTTGAATTTATTAGTATCGCAGTTAAAGAGTCGGGACGTGCCCACTCTTTTAGTAGCCTTCAAAATAGTGTTACAAAATTACAATGTTTTACAAAAAATAAAAAACATCACCGGAAATTTTTATAGAAATTTTTTAAGGTTGACGTGTCCTGAAACAGGTTGACTTAAAAAGTTAAAAACTTCAGACCAATTCACAAACTTAAATCAATTTTTACGGACTTTTATTGGAATGTTTTTTTTACTTCACCGCAGGTTGGCATTTTGTCGCCGAAATAG
>CAYVWX010000176.1:0-6580 GCA_964455635.1 uncultured Lentimicrobiaceae bacterium
ATATATTGTTGCACATTGCATTACCATATCTTTTGTTGCGCCCTGAAAGGGCAACTTATTTCAACAAAAGGCACCGCCTTTTGAATTCCTCCTAAATCTATCATGCGCCCTGAAAGGGCAGCATAAATACGGCAGCTTGCAAATAATCATGCTTCTGTGTGTTTAGCTTGCTAATCATGGATGTTTCATGTGTTTATATTTTTGTTTACCCTGTGGAATTTGAAAATTATTCCACAGGGTGAATCTGTTAATATGTGTTATATGTTTTGTCATGATTTTCAACTTCGCCATCGAAAATCCCGCCAAAACGGGTAACGTGTTTTTTTTATACCCCGGATTGAAACCCGGGGCTATAATATGTCACCCCTCCGGGGTTCTGCATAATCATGCTTCTGTGTGGCGACTTGGCGGCATGAATATTTCATGCGTAAATAGTCGCAGGCAGGAGTTGCTCCTTACATTTATGCTTAGAGTTTGTTGAGAAATAAAATGACTGGAGTTGACAAAGTTATTTTGTGTAATAACAAGGCAAAAAATACAGCCATAGCTACGGCGAGGATTTTTAACGAAGTTAGCATGCAAAAGAACGAGTCAAAGCGGTCAGGTTATTTCTTTACAATCCCTTAATCGGATTTTTACAAAAGTTGTTTTATGCAAAAAGAGGGTGACAATAGTAATCCTATTGATAATCACCACTTCACAAACCTCGTTCCTGACGTTTTTTATTCGTAAAGGTGAAAAATATTTTAAATGCTAAAAGGTTACAATTATTGTTTAACTTTGACTATAAAAGAGCCATCATATTTCAGAATAATTTAATTAAAGTCATGCACTTAAAGCATATAGTTTCAACTAACATCCGCAACAAATGAAGGTTGCGGTAACCGGTGGTAACGGATTGGTAGGAGCCAATTTGGTAAGGTTGTTAGTTGATAAAGGCTACAAGGTTAAAGCATTGGTTCATCACAACGCCAACGCGCTCAAGGGGCCGGATATTGAAATTTTAAAAGGTGATATTTTGGACGAAAAAATTTTAACCCGGCTTTTTACCGGTGTTGATGTTGTTTTCCATGCTGCTGCCATTATCTCCATTGGCGGTTTTTCGTACAAAACCATTTACAAAGCCAATGTCGAAGGAACCCGGCAGGTGTTTTATGCAGCCAAAAAATCGGGAGTTAAAACTATGGTACATTTTAGTTCCATCGATGCTTTGCAACCACCCGAAAACGATAAATGGTTTTCAGAAGCCTGTATTCCGGCAACCCGTTCGGTGTCCTATTATAAAAAGACAAAAGCCTTGGCGCAACGGTGGTTACAACAACAAAAAGGAAACGGAATGAAAGTTGTGGTTTTAAATCCAACTGCTATTTTTGGGCCATACGATTTTAAGCCTTCGTTTATCGGTGAGTTCATGATTAAAGTAATGCACAAAAAACTACCGGCGATTGTTAACGGAGGCTATAACTGGGTTGATGTAAGAGATGTGGCAATAGCAGCCGTCAGCGCAGCCGAAAAGGGTAAAGATGGCGAAAACTATCTTGTTCCGGGACATTGGGCAAGCCTGAAAGAAATGATTTTAATTATTGAAAACATAACGAACCGTAAACTAATGCCGCCTCAGGTACCCTATTGGCTGGCCACAACCGGACTTCCTTTTTTAAGAGCATGGGCACTGTTTACACAAAGCCGTCCGCTTTACACTGCCCAATCGTTATCAATTATTAAAAACAGCAGCAAAAATATCTCTTACGAAAAAGCCCGTAAGGTTTTGAACTATCGTCCGCGCCCTTTTAAACAAACCGTTTTCGATACTTTGGCGTGGATGGAAAACAACCTTGCGGAATAAAAATAGTGTTTCCGATGTCTAACTAAGCAAACAACCTAAAATAGTGAAAGAAGCTTATCGCGAAGATTTTGAGTTGGTACAAAAAGCCCTTGAGGGTGACAAATTTGCTTTTGGTATTATTGTGCGAAAACACGAACTGCCGGTAGCAAAAATGGTTATGGGTATGCTGGGTGACACACAGGAAGCCGAAGATGTCGGACAGGAAGTTTTTATCAGGTTTTACCGCTCCATGAAACAATATAAGGGTGACTCTGCTTTAGGAACCTATCTAACACGAATTGCCATAAATCTTTCGCTTAATGCAATAAAAAAACAAAAGAAAAAAAAGATAAGTAACCTCGAAAAAGTCAACTTTCAGTTGAGTGGAGAGGATGATGCTGAAAAATCAGACACTAAAGAGCTGGTTGAAAAGGCACTTTCACAATTGGAACCGGCTTACAGAAGTGTAATTGTTTTAAGGCTGATAAAAGGATATTCAACCAAAGAAACCGCCCAATTACTAAAGATACCACTTGGTACCGTATTGTCAAGGTTATTGCGCGCACAAAAAAAATTAAAAGTAATATTGAAAAACGAATACATATTATAGATTAGACCGTTATGAACAATTTAATGGAATTATTATTCAGGTCAATGGACGATGAAAGCCTGTCTCCGGAAGAACAAAACAGGTTAAACAGGGCACTGGCTTCCGATGGGGAGTTTGCACGTAAAAAGCAAGAACTGGAACGAATGCGAAAAACCTTTTCGGATTATGCCCCATCGTTTAAACCGGGGTTTTCTGAACGGGTAACAAACCGAATTTATAACATTGCCGACAACAGTGATAACCTGTGGTTTCTGTTTAAACGGATTGCCTTAACCGGTGTGGCAGCTATTGTTTTTTTGTTGATTACGGTTTACTTCTCCGAAGGAAGCTTCTCGCTGAATTCGTTGTTGGGACTGTCCGATTTAACAACCGATAATTTATTGTTGGCATTGTCAACATTTTAAAATAAAAGAGCGATGAATTTAAAATTAAAAAACAGCTTAATACTTACAGGAACCCTGATCATTGGTATCGTACTGGGGATTTTGATAAGTGGCCGTATTATGCATGTGCGTATGGCAAAATTCAGAAATTTTTATACCGAAAAAGGTTTTAACAGGGAGCTGATGAAAATTATCAGGCCCACTGAAGAACAGCGTGAAAAGCTGATACCTCTTTTTCGCCAACAGGCAAAACGAAATCACAGACTTTTTATGGAGTGCCGCGAAAAGCATCATCAAATGATGGGCGACTTTAAAAAAGAGCTGTCACGGTATTTGAATAAGGAACAATTGCAACGCCTTGAAAAAATGGAGATGCACAGACGAAGAAACATGCCTGACAATTTTCCGCCTCCCGGAATGGGCCCACAAAACAGAAACTGTAACGGAAAACCGGATGGCACGATGCCTCCAAAATAAAAAAAGGGGAGTCGAACCACCAACTCCCCACGCAAACCACAAACTTAAACCGAAGTTTAATTTGCTTTATTATTCACTAACCAAAATTTCAACAGAAAATATGAAACCGGAAAAATCTTCAGCAGCCACGCCTTTATTTTTTTAATGGTTACCGGTTTCATATTGCTACAGGACTGATTTCAATTATTGTGCCACAAATTATTTATTACTATATATCAGTTGTTTATACAAATACTAATGCTACAATTACTTTTCTTTTTTAGAAAAATAGTTACAGAAAAGGAAAACCGAGCTTAGCGCCTTTACAAAATGGCCACACCCTTTATCAGGAACAGCAATGAGATTAGAGCTATGTATAAATGACAACAGAAAATTTGTTTCGAAAATTTTAATCAAAAAAAAAGCGGCATTTTAAGCCGCTTCTTTTAAGGTTTGAATATTTTTTAACGAACAGGTACTTCAACCGGTTCTGCAACTTCATTATTGGCAGCAGGTGTTACCGGAGCAGGTTTGTCTTTAACAATGGTTAATTCGTTAATCAGGTTTTGAGCACCGGCATATTTATCAATAATAAAAAGCACATAACGAATGTCAACATTAATGGTTCGTTGTAATTGGGGGTCAAATTTTATATCGCCGCTCATGGCTTCCCAGTTACCGTCGAAAGCAAGGCCGATGAGTTGTCCGCGATTGTTCATTATCGGGCTTCCCGAATTACCTCCGGTGATGTCGTTTGTTGAAAGAAAATCGGTAACCAGCTTACCGTTTTCACCCCAGCGGCCATAATTTTTGGTTTTGTACAGTTCTTTTAATTTATCGGGAACAATAAACTCGGGGTTGGAAGGATCTTCCTTTTGCATCACACCAAACAAATGGGTTGTAAAATCGTAGTGTACCGCATCGGCGGGATAATAATCTTCAACGGTTCCGTAAGTAACCCGCATGGTAAAGTTGGCATCGGGAGCATAATTTTTGTCGGGATTCATCTCCTTTATTCCGGCAATAAACAACCTGTGGCCACGAGCTTTTTGGTTGTTAAAGGGCTCAACCTGTTTGGCCAATTCACGATACGAATTGTAAAACTTATCCCAGGCAACCAATGCGGGGTCTTTTTTCAGTTTTTTAGCCGAAGGCTTGTTAAGAAATGCTTTAACCTTTTCGGCGCTGCTAAAAATAGATTTGTTAAAAACATAATCGGCATATTTAGCCCAGTCGCCTTTAAACTTTTTATACATCTGCTGTAAATAAAGCGGCTGCTGTTCTTTGGGAATATCGTTGTAATACATCCTCATCATGGCAGCATAAATATTGCGGTCGATGGTTTGGTTGTAATCTTTAAAATGTTCGTCAACACCTTTTTTCAACCTTTCAACAGAAGCATCAATATCTTCTTTTTTGGCTTTTTTATCAGCAAGTTGTTTTTTAAGATGGTCAAAATGAAAAGCATAGCTAAATATTTCGGGGCCGCGATAGATGGCTTCGTAAAAGTAGTTTCTAACAACGGTATATTTGTTAATTCCTTTATAAGCTGCTTTTAAATCGGGTAATGCCTCGCTATATTTTTCTTTTTTTGCCGGATGGTGATTCAGCCAATTTGAAAACTCAGCCTCCAGTTGTTCTTTTTCCGCTTTAACTTTTAACCTTTTAAGGGCTTTGGTCTGGCCGATATAATATTTCCAATAATTTGCCGTATGAGCATATTTGGTAGCATACTGTAATTTAACTTTCGGATTGGCATCCATTTGTTCTTTCATCAGTTTCAGCTTCATATCGCGCACCTTAACAATAGACGGGTTGTAATAGTCGATGGCATTTTCAACACCCCACGATGACAAAAAGCGGTCGGTGCCACCGGGATTACCCATAATCATGGTAAATTCGCCTTTTTTCTTTGGCGAGATGTTGACAGGCAGATAGTGTTTGGGTTTCATGGGAACATTTTCAGCCGAATATTCAGCCGGCGCACCATCAGGAGCCGTATAGACTCTGAAAATAGAGAAATCGCCGGTATGGCGGGGCCACATCCAGTTATCGGTATCGCCACCAAATTTACCGATGGCCGACGGAGGGGTTCCTACCAGGCGGATATCTTTATAAACATTATACACATAAATGTAATATTGGTTACCGCCAAAAATAGGTTTTACCACAACCATATATTGGTTATCTTTTGAGGCATCGGCTTCAATTTTTTTAATGTTTTTTCCTATTTGAGCTCTTCGCTCATTTTCGGTCATGGTATCGGTAACGCTGTCGAGAGCCTGCCGGGTAACATCTTTCATGTAAACCAAAAATTTAACGGTAAGTCCTTCAATAGGTATCTCTTCGTCTTTACTGTAAGCCCAAAAACCATCTCTCAGGTAGTTGTGTTCTTCGGTACTTACTTTTTGTATGGACCCGAAACCACAGTGATGATTGGTAAATATCAGCCCTTCGGGCGAAACAATTTCACCGGTACATCCACCACCGAAAATAATAATGGCATCTTTAATACTCGGATTGGTGTTGCTGTAAATTTCTTCGGCTGTTAACAGGCAACCCAGGTTTTGCATGGTGGCAATGTTTTTACTGATTAAAGCCGGAATCCACATGCCTTCGTCGGCGTGTAGTTTGGGCATAAAGCCCAGCATTATTGCAAATGATATTACTAAAAATTTTTTCATAGATCTGTAAATTTTTTATTTATTTGTTATTCTGTTACTTATGTTTATATTTAATGATTAATCAAGTGGGCTGTAACGGTCGTTTTATCTCTGTGTTTTAATTTAATTTTTGTATTAATCTACTTTGTTTTTGGGGCATACAAGTCTCCTTTTATTCGCCATGCTAACTGATTTATACTATGGTTGACATGTTCGAGGTGCAATATAAGCTCCTCAAAACTTGGCGGCTCACCATATATCATAGTCTCTTTCATTGTATTATAGTCGTTTTCCCAGTCAGATAAAACAGAGGCCGGCGGTAAAAACCATATTGTATTTGGTTGATGTAGATTATAGTTTACACCTCCTGTCGGATGGCAATATGAAAAGTTGGGCGTTTTAATATTAATTTGTTCATATTTAATACTATCTGCCCAATTTTTTATATTGCGTGTTGTGCTTTTTATTTTCTTTCATTATTTCAAATCTTGTTTGCATCTTTTTCATCGTTGGCAAAGACATACTCTTTTGCAATTTTTGGTCAAGCGTTGGCTCGTGTGAATTGCAAATGTGTATGGCTTTTACGGCGGGCATCATATTCTTTTTTAAGTTTATAAATTTCCGAACTCGGATTATTAATTTC
>CAYVWX010000177.1:0-6565 GCA_964455635.1 uncultured Lentimicrobiaceae bacterium
CGAATTTGTGAACATTTATATGCAGCAGGGTAAAGCGAGGTTTATTTCAAGAAAAAAGGATGGCGGCGGCTTTGAAATTGTATTGGGTCAAAAAAGTGAGCAGTGGTATGCTTTTAATCCCAAAGCCAAAGTAAAAGATTTAAATACCGATTTTACCGTTGAAGCGGATAAAGACAGTGTTGTGGTGCAATCTATTAACGGATTTGTGGCTGTGGGTTCGGCAGTTAAAGGAGCCAGACAAGTTAAGGAGCAATCGGTGGGTAAGCTACAGGGTTTGCATCTATCTGAAAACGGTAAGTTTGCCGCTTTCAAGGTTCCCCAAAAAGGATGGTGGTCGTCGGTTGATACCGCTTTTTTGCCGGATGATACTACGGCCTTGTATGCCGATACGGCGATGGCAAATATAAAGATTGGTAAGATGTCGTTAACAGCATCCGATAAATACCTGCCTCCCGGAGGTTTCGTAACTTTAAATTTACACATCGACAGTTTGCCCGACACACTTATTGCCGCCGGCCTTACAATAAATAATAGCAACAACATTAAGCTTGTAAACATCTCTAATCCCGAGGCAATAATTGACTCTGCCGGAAATGCCCGCTTTAATGTAACCATTCGCGAACCCTCCGGTAACGATTTTGCCTCGCCGGCATCAATTCCGTTGCAGGTTACCTTTAAAGCTGCTGTTACCGTGGCCGGAACAGAACAGGTAATTGCTGAAAAAGAGTTGGAAATTCCAATGGGGATGATTTTGTTTTCAGGAAAAACATCGGGGCCCGATTTTAAACCCCGTAACGAAATTGCTGCTCCCGATTTGTTTCCCGTAACTTATCAAATATTAAATAAAACGGGTTCGGAAGGCGAATTTTATATCCTTTTCAACTATGCTCTTTATCAAAAAGAGATAGAGAAAAAGCAACAATACGCCAAACGTACGGGAAGCAAATTTGACAGCAACAGCTTAAAACTTACGCTTAAGTGGCCGGATAACTGTTCAATCCCTCTAAAATACGACTTACCCGATTCCGTTTTGAAAGCGCTGAAACCGGGCATTAAAATAATGGCGGGTGCACAAGGTAATTTCGACCTGCTTACGCCCCAAGAACATGAACAGAGAATTAAAAAGTATGTGGAAGCATTTGCTGTCAATCTTCCGTTAAACGAAGAAAGCAAATCTTATCTGTTTTCAAAATTGGATAACCTCACTTTTAATTACAATGCAAAAAATGTTTCGGTACCATCTTTTTCGGATAATTTAAACTATAAAACTGTTATTGATATTCCGATGAACAAACAGGCTTTCTGGGGTGAAAACCTTAATACTTCTTCTGAACCTGCTTATGCATTGGTGTTTCATGTAATGGGGCATCTTTTACACCAGGTTTTGGTTTTAAATAACCACAGATATTATAATTTTTTAGCCGAAAAATGTGGCGGCAGCAAATATCTTTACAACCGGCAAACCGATGAGTTGAAATATCTTTTCGATAAAGCCGAATATGTTTCGTTTAACGAAGCAGGGGCTGACTTTTTTGTGGTTTTGTTGTACAACTATTTGAAAAATAATAATCCTTCATTTTTTGAAAATTCTGTTTATTCCCATAAAGGGTATGTGGATGATTTTACCGGTTTTAATAAATTCAAAACGGTTCAAAAAAAATATCCCGCCCGGCTGGTTTCGGGACCACAAACAGCTTTTCTAACTGAATATTATGGTGACAGTTGCACCTCCAATCCGGCTTGGGTTTACCATGATTTTTTATCGAACATGCTCCATTTTGCCAGTCTTACACGCGGCACGGAACCTGCTTCAGTAATGAACCAATGGATATTGTCAAAGCATCTGGTATTTGCAGGTAAAACATCAAAAGGGAGTGATCCCAATAATATAGCTGCAAAGTATGGACTTTTAAGAAAAAACAAAACTGTTCTGTTGATACCCCGAACCGACTTCAGCAAGGCGGAGTTGGTAGTGGATAACACACCTGTTACCGGGTTCAACCAAATACCTGCCGTAACCGTTTCGGGAGCATCGCAAATTGAATTTGGCAAGGGGCATTTTGTTGTTTTCATTCCGTCGGCAGATACAATATTGATGTTGGAGGCCGATAGTGCATCAGCGTTAATGGTGAAAAACGGCAACAAGCTCAATCTTTTGTCGGGCACCTTTTTTATAGATGCACCAATAGAATTTAATACGGCTTTGGCGGCTTTTTATCCCACGGGCAACAACATAGCAATATCAGTATCACCTAAACAGACATTGGTATTTAACAAAACCGGAATTCTGAGAATTGTTTCCGAAAAAGATGAGGTTGTTGTGCCGGCAGGATTTGCCACTATTGTCAGTAAAAAAGGAAAGATTAAAAAGCCAAAGCCTCCAAAAAAGAAAGTGCCTGAAAGATTTATCGTTGTTACGGGTAATGAGTAATTAAACGTAAAGAGCATTGCTTTAAAACATGGTTGCTTATGCGCACGCAGGCCTGTGGGAAAGTGCGAATGAAGGATCCGGATAAAGCAATACAGCTTTCATAAGTTATTGCTGATTATTCACTTGCCGGCACATAATCCCGCCCGCAACGTTCAGCATAATAAGGCTTATACGAATTTTACCTACTTAAAAACAGGAAGTTTTCCCATATAAATTTGGGAATTTCCCTCTTTTACGTGCCGTTTGGCCGCCATACTTTTGCCTTATAATTAACGCGTTATGTTCAGGCAATTCGTATATAAGCTAAGTCAGCCCAACAAAAATAAGGTCTATTCGGTTATAAGAGACATCGACTACTTTTATACTTATATCAAACAAAACGGCGAAATAAACGACTGGCAGTTTCGTCAGATTTTTCCTGCTAAATATTGGAATTACATTAATTACTTCAGTTGGCTAACTGCTGTTGAACAAAACTATCTTATTACAGGTTGTTTAAGCATAACATTATTTATAGCGCATAGCTATTTGGAAAACAATGGTAATTTGATACCTGAAAATTATTCGGATATTGAAAAAGCCTTAAACAGTTTTACCCCTAAAACATCTACGCACGAGAGACTTTATTACATGGTGAAAGAGGCACTGATTTTTACCTGGAAAAAAATGAACAATATTGAAACAAAAGAGCACAAAAACAACATTTATCAATCAATAGGATGGACATTAAACAATATTATATTAACACAACCCCCTTTAAATAAAAAAATAAAAAATCAAAGGTAGGAAATTTGGTTATCCGGCTTGTCGGTTATAACCGGCAGGCCGGAAAAAGGGGAATTGAATAAATTAACCAACTAAAAACAAATATTATGAAACATTTAATTATCTCTCTGTTAATTTTACTTTTAACAGCAAGTAGAGTTACCGCGCAGGTGGCAATCAATTTCGACGGAAGTTCAGCCGATGTTACCTCTATGTTAGATATAAAATCGACCGACAAAGGATTACTGATTCCACGTATGACGACCAATCAACGAACCACAATCTACGCTCCGCCCAACAGTTTGCTGGTGTATGATACCGATACTAAAAGTTTTTGGTACTACGACACTTCCTCTTCCGCGTGGGTTGAAATCGTTAACTCATCGGGTAACAGTATTAATGCGCTTTCGGATGGTAAAGCCGGCAGTGGTAATCTGTTTTTAGGGCAAGATGCAGGGTTTTATGATAATCTGGGTAACAATAATAATAATGTAGCAGTGGGTGCTTATGCATCGTTTTCAAATATCAGCGGCACTAATAATACTGCCGTAGGCCGCTCAGCACTATTTCACAACAAAGCAAGTTTCAACTCGGCATTTGGCACCGGTGCTTTGAAAAATGATACATCAGGGCATGGCAATTGCGCTTTTGGAGCCGATGCGCTGGGTATTAACCACAACGGAAATTATAACAGCGCTTTTGGAGAGTCTGCATTGAGCAAAAGTGAAGGTGAGTCCAATACGGCATTTGGCAGTTTTGCTGCCTCTCAGGTATCAACAGGTAACAAAAATGTGGCAATTGGCGACGCTGCTCTTTTCAAAAATATAACGGGAAGTTATAATGTTGCCATGGGTAATAGCGCACTATTCGAAGATACAGCAGGCTATTCCAACGTTGCCATCGGCATAAAAGCCCTACATAACAATAACAACCGAAACAATCTTGTTGCCATTGGCGATTCGGCTCTGTATAACAATAGTACGGGCACTACTAATCCGATTGATGGAATCAGAAATGTTGCGGTAGGAAGCAAAGCAATGTACCAAAACACACTGGGTTCTCAAAATACCGCCATGGGTTTTGAAGCGTTAAAAAGTAATACTTCAAGTAACTATAACACTGCTGTTGGCTGTTTTGCTTTAATGGATAACACTACCGGAGAACAAAATACAGGAGTTGGCGACCATGCACTCACACTTAATAGTACGGGCGTACAAAATACTGCAATGGGAGATCGCGTTATGACGGAAAATATTACCGGAAACTATAATGTTGCAATGGGTGCTACTGCTTTGGCAAACGATTCAAGTGGCAGCTATAATACTATAATGGGGGCATATTCATTTTACAATTCACCGGCCGGCAATGCCAACACAGGTGTAGGATATGCTACCGGTATTTTAAATCAAGGCGATTCCAGTGTATTTCTTGGTTACAACGCAGGGTATAATGAAACAGGCAGTCAAAAACTGTATATTGAAAATTCACCTTCTGCCACACCCCTTATCTGGGGCGACTTTGCCAACGATTCCGTTAAGATTTACGGTACGCTCGGCATCAAAGACCAGTATGCTTTCCCAATCACCGACGGCACAGCATCGCAGGTGCTCAAAACCGATGGAAACGGTAGTTTGTCATGGAGTAATGATAGCGGTGCCACTTCAATAAACGATCTCTCGGATGCAAAAACAACAGGAAACAGTGTATATCTGGGAGTTGCAGCAGGAAGCAATGATGACGGTAATAATCACCAAAATACGGCTGTGGGTGATAACGCAATGTTTAGAGATTCTATTGGGGTACAAAATGTAGCTTTGGGAAGAAGTGCTTTAACAAACAATGTTAGCGGCAAAAGCAATGTAGCTATAGGGAGTTACAGCCTGTATAACAACATCGGTTCGAATCAGGTTGCCGTGGGAAACAGTGCGTTAAAAGCCAATTCGAGTGGAAACAACAACACCGTTCTCGGACACTGGACCGGATATTTAAACACGTCCGGATCAGGCAATGTCTTTATCGGCTATCAGGCAGGATATCAGGAAACAGGCAGTAATAAATTATACATTTCGAACAGTTCAACTACAAGCCCGTTAATATACGGTGAATTCGACAATAACCTGCTGACAATCAACGGCTGGCTGGGCGTGGGTACCACAGCCTCAACCAATACCAAACTGGAGGTGCTGCACGACGGTTTATATGCCGGTTCGTTTAAAACCGATTACGGAAATACAAATACGGTTGCTCTTTCTGCAGAATATACAGGATCGGGTGTTGTAGATGCAACCGCCATTTATGGGAAATCGGCACCCGATGCAAACAGCAACTACGGTTTTGGCGGGGATTTTATTGGTAACTATATGGGAGTAAGAGCCATAACCGATGCCGGAACCTCTTCAGGCACAACTTATGCCGTTTATGCCAGAAGTAAAGGATCGGCCGGCACAAGGTATGGAGTGCTGGGTTGGGCCGAAGGAGGAAGCACACGTTACGGTGTTTACGGCAGAGCCACAGCACAAACAGACAGCTATGGAGTTTACTGCGAAGGAAACGGAGTTTATACCGGCACCTGGTCGCAAACTTCCGACAGAAAACTTAAAAAGAATATCAAACCATTGCAGGGAGCACTGGAAAAACTATTGCAGCTCTCACCAAAAACCTATGAGTATCGTACTTCCGAATTTTCTTACATGAACCTTGTGCACGGTAAACAAATGGGCTTTGTGGCACAAGATGTTGAAACGGTGTTTCCGGAACTTGTGAGTAAAATAAAACATCCCAAAAGTCAGGGCAAGACAACCGAATTTGAAGAATACAAAGCCATCAACTACACAGGACTGATACCTGTTCTTGCGGGAGCCATTCAGGAACAGCAACAACAAATTAAACAGCAACAACAAATGATTGATGAGTTGAAAAACGAGATAGAGCTGTTAAAAACAAAAAACTAACCTGTTTTGCTATTTGCTTTGTGCTTCATTCGTATGCGCCCATCTGATGACTCAAAGTCATCAGATGGGCTTACATGAAAATGGATTTACAAGGGAATCAAAATCCCAAAACACAGGCACCAAATAACAAATAAATACGAAATCAAAAATTCAAAATTCAAAACCGTTTTAAACATTTTTTATTTGAATTTGATGCTTATTTGAGATTTGTGATTTTGTGTTTGGTGCTTTAATCCTTCAGGCACTTCAGGCACTCCAGGCATTCAATTCACCACGCCACCGCTTAATATATTATTACTACAGAACTGAAATTTCGGGCAAAATAATTGAATTGACTATAAAGAATAATTACATTAACTTTGTAAAAAAAAAAGAATAATGCAAAAAGTTGTTGTAAACATTGAAAAACCCTCAGATG
>CAYVWX010000178.1:0-6485 GCA_964455635.1 uncultured Lentimicrobiaceae bacterium
ACAGGTGTGTTTACATTGTATTGAATTTTTTGAGTTTTGGCCAACCATTTTTGCTAAACACAACCTTGAGTTGAATTTATTTTACGTGTCACTTTTTAAAAAGCAAAGGATGGTTTTTTCCACCTTTCAGATACTGCCTGCACACAGGCCGGCGCTTTCGATCTGAAAGGAGTAGCGGAGACCTGCTGCTTGCCCTTTCAGGCCGATGATGGATGGTGCGGTGGGGGTCTGAAAGGTCGAAGGACAGGCAGGTGCAAAATGATTATACTTTAAACGCAATTTCTTTGTCATACAAAAAGTTGTATCCTTTCGTAAAAATATAATATGAAGTTAAAAATACCAAAACCTGATGTAAGAGTTGGTTGGGCGAAAAACCATTCATGAATGGTTCCTGCGTTTAATATTTTGCAATTATGTTGTGTTTCTTACTTCAGACACTTCAGACACTCCAGGCACTTTAGCCACTCCAGGCACTTTAGCCACTCCAGGCACTCCAGGCACTTTAGGCACTTTAGGCACTTTAGGCACTTTAGGCACTCCAGGCACTTTAGGCACTTTAGGCACTTTAGGCACTTTAGGCACTTTAGGCACTCCAGGCACTCTAGTGCACTAACTATTTAAAAATGAAACATAAATAATAATCGCTGTAAAAAAAGTACTTTAGTGCACTCCGGGAACTGTAGGCACTCCAAAGTACTTTAGGCATTAAAAAAAATAACCATGAGTTTAGATAAAAACGGAATAGCCAAACGTATTGCACAAGAGTTGCAGGACGGATATTATGTTAATCTCGGAATCGGCATACCAACGCTGGTGGCCAATTTTATTCCCGAAGGTGTAGAGGTGGTACTCCAGTCGGAAAACGGACTGCTGGGGATAGGTCCCTTCCCCACAAAAGATGAAATAGACCCCGACCTTATCAACGCCGGAAAACAAACGGTGACCTACACCAAAGGAGCTGCCTTTTTCGACTCGGCAACCAGCTTTGCCATGATTCGCGGTGGCCACGTTGACCTTACCGTACTGGGAGCTTTTGAAGTTACCGACAAAGGCGATATTGCCAGCTGGAAAATACCGGGCAAAATGGTAAAAGGTATGGGCGGCGCCATGGATTTGGTGGCTTCGGCAAAAAATATAATTGTAGCTACCACCCACACCGATCGCAAAGGCAACCCTAAACTGTTAACTAAATGTACGCTTCCGCTAACCGGTGTTAACTGCGTTAAACGCATTGTAACCGATATGGCTGTGGTTGATGTTACACCCGACGGTTTTAAATTGGTAGAACGTGCTCCCGGCGTTTCCGTTGAAGAAATTATAGAAAAAACCGGAGCACCAATTATTGTTGAAGGCGATATTCCGGAGATGAAGTTATAGTTTATAAATTGTTATCTTTGTTATCTGATTAGGGTCTTAAATCATTGATAAAGAATATAATAATTGCAACAAAGTTGTTTAAAGGCTGAGGAGTGTTATAACCGTTTATTATACTTTTGTAAGCTAACTTTAAACAATTTCATTAAAATCAATTGTGAAAAAAATTTTGATTTAATGAGAATAATGGATAACAATAGTTTTTAATGAAAAAAATTACTTTCATTGATACTGAAACCGGAGTAAAATCTGATAAACTACTGGACATTGGTGCCGTAAACGGTGCCGGCGATACTTTTCACTCAGGCAATATAAATGATTTTGTTAAATTTATTGATAATGCCGAATTTATTGGCGGTCACAACATTATTAAACACGATTTAAAATATTTGTCACGTCATCTCCTACAAAACAAATTTACATTTATCGACACCTTATACTTATCGCCGTTATTGTTTCCTGCCAAACCTTACCATTCATTGCTAAAAGATGATAAATTACAAACCGAAGAGCTTAATAATCCGTTGAACGATGCCATAAAGGCTCAAGAACTGTTTTTTGATGAAGTTACTAAATTTCAAAAACTTGATAGCGATTTAAAACAAATATATTTTGAATTATTAGGTAATAAAAAAGAGTTTTCAGGTTTTTTTAAATATGTTGAATTAAGCAAAAAGATTGTAAATACTGAAAATCTTATTTTTAACCGGTTCCACGATAAAATTTGTCAAAATGTCAATTTACAAACAATTATTTCCGAAAGCCCTGTTGAATTAGCCTATTGTTTATCGTTAGTCGAGGTACAGGATCGTTATTCAATTACCCCGCCCTGGGTATTAAAACAATTTCCCGATGTTCACCGAATAATGTTTTTGTTAAGAAACAATCCCTGTGTTACGGGCTGTTCATTTTGCCATAAAACGCTGAATGTTCATTTGGGTTTAAAAAGGTTTTTCGGTTTTAATTCGTTTCGAACCTACAATGGTGAGCCGTTACAGGAAAAGGCTGTACAGGCTGCAATAAATTACAAATCAATATTATCGATTTTTCCCACCGGTGGAGGCAAGTCGTTAACCTTTCAACTGCCTGCACTTATGCAGGGCCAAAGCGTAAAAGGATTAACGGTAGTTATTTCGCCCTTACAGTCGTTGATGAAAGATCAGGTTGATAACCTCGAAAAAGCCGGCATCACCGATGCTGTTACCATTAACGGGCTGTTAGACCCCATTGAGCGGGCAAAATCGTTTGAAAGAGTGGCCGGCGGTTCGGCATCGCTTTTATACATCTCCCCCGAATCTCTCCGGTCGAAAACAATAGAACATTTGTTGCTGGGCAGAAATATTGTGAGATTTGTAATTGACGAGGCACATTGCTTTTCGGCCTGGGGTCAGGATTTCAGAGTTGATTATTTGTATATCGGCGATTTTATAAAGTCCTTAAAGCAAAAGAAAAATATTGATGAAGACATCCCCGTTTCATGCTTTACGGCCACGGCAAAACAAAATGTAATTGAAGACATTAAAACCTATTTCAGACAAAAATTAAATCTTGAACTTGAAGTTTTCCGAACCAATGCCGCCCGCACCAATCTGAAGTTTAAAGTATATCCCAAAAACGATGAGGAAGAAAAGTACAATGCAGTTCGCGATTTAATCGATTTACATCGTTGTCCCACAATAATATATGTTTCCAGAACCCGAAAAGCTTACCGGCTTGCCGAGCGGCTTGCAAAAGACGGATATACCGCAAAGCCCTATCACGGTAAGATGGATAAGCAGGAAAAATCGGCCAATCAGGACTCCTTTATAAACGGCAGCACTCAAATAATGGTGGCAACTTCGGCGTTTGGTATGGGCGTTGACAAAAAAGATGTCGGTATGGTTATTCATTACGAAATCTCCGACTCTCTGGAAAACTATATTCAGGAAGCAGGAAGAGCAGGAAGAGATGAAAATATTGAAGCCGACTGCTATGTGTTGTACAACGAAGAAGATTTAAGCAAGCACTTTATTTTACTTAATCAAACAAAGCTGAACATCAAAGAGATTCAGCAAGTTTGGAGAGCCATAAAAAGTTTAACACGGTTTCGTTCGGGTGTTTCAAACTCGGCTTTGGAAATAGCCCGAAAAGCCGGATGGGACGATACCGTTGCCGAAATAGAAACCAGGGTAAAAACTGCCATCGCCGCACTTGAAGAGGCCGGATACCTGAAAAGAGGCCAAAACATACCCCGGATATTCGCAAACAGCATCATGTCGAAAAATGCGCAGGAAGCCATCGAAAAAATAAACCGGTCGTTTCGGTTTAACGAACGGCAAAAGCAACACGCCGTAAGAATTATTAAAAAATTGTTTTCAAGCAAAAATCGTAAGCAGGCAAATGCCGAAGAACCCGAATACCGTGTCGATTACATTTCCGATCATCTCGGTATTGTTAAAGAGGAGGTGATTGAAGTAATTAATCTGCTTAGGGAAGAAAAAATACTTGCCGACATGAAAGACTTAACCGCTTTTATTAAAGCAGGTGAAGAAAAACGGTCACGTAAGATTGTAAAATCGTTTGTTGAACTTGAAAAATTTTTGCTGACAAAAGTTAATAACGAAGAGCAGAGCTTTCACATCAAGCAATTAAATCAGGAAGTTGAAGAGGCCGGTTATTCCAATATTTCAACCAATCAAATAAAAACAATTTTTAACTTTTGGAGCATAAAAAACCTGATAAACCGGAAATATTCCGATTACTCAAAAAATCACATTCATGTTGTTTTACTTCAAGATAAAAACGAAATTGAACAGCAGTTGACAAAACGTAACGATCTGGCCGGGTTTATCATTGATTATCTGTACAAAAAAATAGCTGACAACCCCTCTGATTACGAACAAGATAAAGAGCTGATTCTTGTTGAGTTTTCTGTTCACGAGTTAAAATCGGCGTACGAAAATGAATTGTTTCGGTTGGGTGAAATTTCTATTGCCGACATTGAAAATGCATTGTTTTACCTGTCGCGAATTGATGCTCTGAAATTAGAAGGCGGCTTTTTGGTGATTTACAATAAGCTAACCATCAAGCGGCTGGAAAAAGACAATAAAAAACGATATAAAGCCGACGATTACAAGAAGTTAAAACAATTTTACGAAAATAAAATTCAGCAAATACATATTGTAGGCGAATATGCAAAAAGAATGATTGACGATTACAAGGAGGCTTTGCAGTTTGTTGAAGATTATTTTCAGTTGAATTACAGTCTGTTTTTAAACAAATATTTTAAAGGAAGCAGGCAAAAAGAGATTAAAAAAAGTATAACTCCCCGTAAATTCAGAGCGCTTTTTGGAGCGCTTTCGCCGGCACAGCTAAAAATAATCAACAATCAGGAATCGAAATACATTGTGGTTGCTGCGGGCCCGGGCAGCGGCAAAACACGGCTTTTGGTTCACAAACTGGCATCGCTGCTATTGATGGAAGATGTAAAACATGAACAACTGCTGATGGTTACATTTTCGCGTGCTGCCGCTACCGAGTTTAAAAAACGGCTGTTGAAACTAATTGGAAATGCCGCTAATTTTGTAGAAATAAAAACATTTCATTCATACTGTTTCGACCTGTTGGGAAAAGTGGGTTCATTGGATAAATCAGGCGAAATAATTAAAACCACCCTGCATAAAATTAAGCAACACGAGGTTGAAATAAACAGAATTACCAAAACGGTTTTGGTGGTTGATGAAGCACAGGACATGGACGCCAATGAATATGAACTGATTACTACTTTGATGGAGTATAATGATGAGATGCGTGTTATTGCCGTGGGCGATGACGACCAAAATATTTTTGAGTTCAGAGGCTCAAGCTCCGAATATTTAAACAAATTTATCAACGAAAAATCGGCTGTAAAGTATGAACTGGTAGAAAATTATCGCAGCAAAAAAAATCTGGTGGAGTTTACAAACCAATTTGCCACATTAATTTATAAACGAATAAAAACCACTCCCATTGTAGCTGTACAAACTACCAATGGCATAATAAAAATTGTAAAACATCAATCAAAACATCTTATTTCGCCATTGGTTAACGACTTGATTAACAACCCACTTTCCGGTTCTGTTTGTGTGTTAACCAGCACAAACAATGAGGCGTTGCAAACAGCAGGCATGTTAATAAAAAATGGTATTCCCGCTAGGCTTATACAAAATACCGACCTTTTTAGCCTGTACAACCTTTACGAAATCAGGTACTTTATGTACAAACTTGATTTTGATAATGAGCTTTATACCCTTGGCGATGAGGTTTGGAAACAGGCAAAAAAGGAATTGGTAAATCAATTTTCAACAAGCTCAAAACTTGAACTTGCGGTAAATATTATTAACGAGTTTGAAGCAGGCAATCCAAAAACAAAATATAAATCTGATTTTGAAGTCTTTTTGCGCGAATCAAATCCCGAAGATTTTGTATCGGGAGGCATCGATACTGTTTTGGTTTCTACTATTCATAAATCAAAAGGCAAAGAATTTGACAATGTTTATTTAATGCTTAACGATTACAGACTAAACAGTGAGAGTAAAAAACGAGCACTTTACGTGGCCTTAACAAGAGCCAAAAACAACATCATTGTCCATTTAAACAACAACATATTTGACAACATAAAAGCCGGAAATCCTTTATTTACAACTGATTTAACAAATTACGCCTCGCAAAATACTGTTGTGTTGCAATTAACCCACAAAGATATTTGGCTCGACTTTTTTAACAACAATTATCGACAAAAAATAATATCGAAACTTCGGGGAGGCGACAGCTTAATTGTAAAGGAAAACAGCTGCTATAATAGCGGTAATCAGGAGCTGCTAAGGTTTTCCAAGCTATTTATTTCAACACTGGATGATTTAAAAAAGAGAGGCTATAAAGTACAATCGGCAACGGTAAATTTTATTTTATTGTGGCAAAAGGAGGGGGTGGAAAAAGCGCTTAAAATTGTTTTACCTGAAATTTATTTGGAAAAAGAAGCCGCTGAACAACTTCAAAACGTAAGTCCTGAATAACGCTGTTAAGTTTACCTGCTGTGGTTGAACTTCCATCATTTATAATACAAAATGAATCTTATCTTTGCAAAAAAATAA
>CAYVWX010000179.1:0-6468 GCA_964455635.1 uncultured Lentimicrobiaceae bacterium
GTCATCTGTTTGCCTGACACCGAATAGATATTTACATCATAATTTTGTATCTCTTTTGCGTTGAATACCACAGAAATATTTTCGTTTGCGGGATTAGGATATACATTGCTAAAAAAACCGGTTTTAATGGTGTTTTCAGTAACTCCCATAAGATTTCGGTCGCCCGTAGCATACCAAACCGGCCATTTTGCAACGTTTATCAATAAATAGGCACTTCCTGTTGAATTTATTTTGTCAGGTTGCATATAAATTTCAGCAACTACTTCATCACCGTTATATTGTGTTCCAAACACAACAATATCGTCCAGTTTTGAATAGTTGGGAAATCCCAAATCGTTGTTTTCGTAAATGGTTGCCGTTTCTCCGGTTTCGAGATTTGCTCCTAAAACCGCATAGCTGTTGTCGCTGTTGTTAAAATAGTCGAATGCAATAATGTAGGGGCTGTTTTTTGAAAGTGAAGGGTTTCCAATGCTGACTCCTTCGGGCAAGCTTGTAAATACCTTTTCAATTTTACCATCGCCCCAGCTGTTGGAGCCGTTATCCCAAACACGAATTACACCCACATCCCAAAAATCAACATTGTCGCCACTATTGTTTACCATCTCGTTGTAAGCATCGTAAATAATGTATTGGCCGGTGTAATCCCATTCCAGGGCATCGGCATACAATACATTATCTACCGTAACGCCGGGGGTAAAGGTAGGACTGTAAAGGTGATATTTCATCCAGTAGCCCAAATCGTAATCATACACATAAATAGCCGAGTCGATGGATGTGGTTATGGCGGCAACTCTTTTGCCATCTTTTGAAATGGCTACGTTATCCCAAATTTCGTCAGGAGAGATAATATTTTCTTCGTAGGTGCCTGACATGGCAATACTCCTCATTTTATTGTCTTCCGAAACCATTACACCCCACGAGCCGTTGTCCACCAAACTTGGTTTGCGTTTTAGCTTAGTTTGCGAAATGGCGGTAAAATCGTTGCCATCGGTATTAGAGATATAGAGTGTGTTGTCGTCGTCGGGATTAACATCGTAGCTTAAAATATAATCCTGTCCCGGGTTAACGGCAATACCTCCCGGTGTACCTGAGCCGCTACCACCGCCGCCTGTGCCGGCATCGCCAATTCCTACCTGGTAAAAGGCATCGGACACGGCATTCATCTCGGTAGAGTTGTTTCCGAAGATATCTTTGGCAGCCTGCTCAAAAGCTAAGCGACAATCGATAAACTGCGACGATTTGGTCATATAAACCGACAGGGCACGGTAAAACAGCTTCTCCGCTTTATTTTTCGATATGGCCTCCGCAATTTTATAGTAAGCATAATTTATAATGCCGCTGTTGGTGTGTACACCACCGTTATCCTGCTCACCGGTATATTTTTCGTTAACATTGGCAGGCTGATACGACGGGTCGTTGAAGCTGCTTCCTCCATTGTGCGGATTAGACATGTCACGCAGTGTTCCCGTGGGAAAATAGGGACTTCCCTGCGGAATTATTTTTTCGCCGATTTGCCAGTTGTCGCGATCAACCATGGCGCCGCCAATGTCGGCCATGGCTTCGTTGATGGCTCCGCTTTCGTATTGGTATTCTAAATTGGCCGTGTTTTGTATTACTCCGTGTGTCATTTCGTGGGCGCCGACATCTTCGGCACCGGCCAACGGTTTAAACATATTTCCGCCGTTGCCGTAAAACATGGCACTGCCGTTCCAATAGGCATTGGCCAGACTGTTTCCGTTTTCATCAACCACATTAACAATCGAAATAATGGTACCTCCGTTGCCGTCGATAGAGTTGCGGCCATGGGTGTTTTTGTAATAGTTGTAGGTGTTGTCGGCGTTGTAATGTGCCGATACCGAAGCAGCATCATTCCATGTGTTGTTGCCCGAAGTTACCTGATAAAAGTCGCCGCTATTGGAGTTGTTGGCATCTATGGTCCAAATGGCACCCATCAGCTGGTCGGGCATGCTCGTCTGTCCACCGTTAAACATGGGTTTGGTTGTGTTGATAAGGTAATAGTTTCCCGAATATTGGTAAGTGTTCAGGGTGCGGGTAATTCCGTTTAAATCAAGCGCATTTGCCGTGGCAGGGCCGTCGGAGCAGGTGTTGTTGTATTTGTTAACAATGTGGCCGTTTCCGGCATCTACAAAATATTCCCAACGCTCTAAAACATTGGGCCGTACGGTGATGTGCCACACCAATTTTTCATTTAAAATATTGAGTTTAAAATGATAAACAACCAATTCTGATTCTGTTTCATTGAAGGTAAGTAGTTTGTTTTTAATTTGATGTGGATCAACTATCTGTGAAATGGCCGACACATCTTTTTTAACAATTTTAATGGCTGCATTTTCGGTAAACACCGGGGTTAGGTCAATGGTTGGAGTAGGAAAATATGTTCCGTTCATGGTGTTGATAAGCCCGTTTTTTCCATGCAGAATTATCTGGCCTCCATAAACTTTTACACCTTTGTAATACTGTTGCATTTTTACATGGTCGAAACCCAAATCGTCGTTCCATATTTTAACCGGATGAAATTCCTGTTGGGGATTGTGAATGCGCATGGCCTGTTTAATCCGGTTCATAAAAACAAAGGCAGCCTGTTGCATGCTTTGGGATGATCGGGATTGATAGGCGGCACCTTCTCCCCTTTTGCACGACACAAACGACAGCAGCCCGTTATTGTTGTAATAACTCTTTGTAAAGTGGTAGCCGGTTTTAAGCAAAGGCACTTTAAAAGGTGTGGTTTTAACGGAAAAAGAAGCAACAGCAGGCGATTGTCGGGTAACAAGATTTTTGTTGGTTAACGGAGCCGGTTGAAAATTAGCTTTGCTGATACCTGATTTTTTCTTTACGGCAAAAGGATCGGCATGATTTTGTGAAAACGTCAGCGTGCCGGGGAACAGCATTGACATAGTAAGCCAAAGGGAGAGGATAAACTTTTTCATGATAATAATTTTAGTGAGCAATTATTTTTTTACTGTTTCTTTCAGTTCATTTACAAAAGTAATGATGCCGCCGGGAAGAGCTTTAAGGTTATCCCACACAATTTTGTTGGAACCATCTTTTTTAACAATGGTGATAAAGGAATAGGTGTTTCCCGGTTTTGAATAACTTAGGGTGTCAATTCCCAGTTTGAGTGCATTACCATAAAGTTTATAAACTCTGTTTTTAGGAATCCGCTTTACCGGAAGGCTGTCGTTGGTAATGCTGTTGCGCAGCCATATGGCCCCGTCGGGTAAAAGGGTGTATGTTTTAACCTGATTGGTAAAGCCGCCACCGGTTCCGTAGGAGATGGCTTTCAGTTCGGTTGATTTGATTTTGCCGGTAATATTACAGGATGATAAAACAGCTAAAAGGAGGAGCGTGTAAAAGAATTTCATAATAGTTATTTTTTCAAACAAATATAATGAAAAAAATATGAATTCCGTTCATAAGGTGCAAACGGAAACAAATATGCAAAAACGGGAGTCTTTTAGTGCTGATAATCTGCATAGTATAAAACAAATACTTAGTTGAAATCGTATTTTATCGCATCTTATTTATTGCCTTAAATTTTTACAGCTTTTCATTTTGCCGTTATTGCATAGCCTAATGGCGATGAGCATCCTGCCCATAATTAAAACCCTGTTGATATTGGTGGCAAAAACAAGAATCATCCATTACGTTTAAAACCCGTTCCACATTTTTCCCGTAAAGAGGAGGCCATTGAATCGGAAAACCTACTCCGTGGAGCAAAAAAGAATGGAGAAAATGTTGCCGAAGCGTTATAATATGAGTTGATACAACATTTATGTAAGTAAAATCATATTTCATAAGATGGCGACGAAGCCGGAATTTTAACACGGTTATTTGTTAGTAAATTTGTTACCAATTTTAACTAATTTTGGTAATTGTTTTTAATTAAAAATGGTTCTTCTGTTTCCGGCATTGACGATTTATGGTTGAAGACTTAAGATTATTGCTTGCCCAATAAAACATTGATGGTTACTTTGAACCGGAAGCGGAGAGATGCAGCGGGAGCGGTAAAGAATCTGTAATGAACATTGTATTCACAAAAAATAATTTTAAAACCACAGGATTACAAATCCTTCTTAACTTGAAGAAATCGGTCGAAGTAAGCTTGCGGGTGGAGACTTGAAAGGTTGCTTTCTAAAAGGCGAAGAGACGAATGCACAACGGGGGAGTTTTGATATTTTGAGTTTTAAAGTTGGTTTACCCTGTGGAATAGCCGCTTTGGAAATTCAAAAGGGTAAATTTGTTTATTGGAGTTTTTATATTTACTAATCAGCAATTTAGGGAAACATTTTTTAAAATAAAGTACAATATCATAATAAATATTTATCTTGTAAAAGTTTATGACCGAAAAACATTAACAAAATATAAAATTTATAGCCAATGAAAGGAATTGTTTTATCACAATACAATAAAAACATTATCAGGGCGCTGCTCAGTTTAAAAACTTTAGAGAAGCCTTTGCGGAAACCCGCTTCCGGCGAAGTGGTCATTAAAATTCATGCCGCTCCCTGCAATCCAAGCGATATTGCCTTTATGCAAGGAGGCTACAATATTGTTAAAACACTACCCTCCATTATGGGTTTTGAAGGCTCGGGAACTGTTGTTGAGGCAGGTGCCGAGGCCGGCGAGCTGTTAGGGAAAAAAGTAAGTTGTTTTGTGCAGGAAGATACCGACGGCACCTGGGCAGACTTTTTAATTACAAAAAAGGAGAATGTAATTGTTTTAAAAGAGGAGATGGATATGGATCAGGCCGCCTGCTTTACCGTTAATCCGTTTACGGCTTATGGCATGATGGATATAGCAAAAGTTAACGAAAGTAAAGCCATTGTGTTGAATGCCGCCGGTGGCCGTGTGCCTGAAATAATGCGTACATTGGCACATATAAACGATATGGAAACCATCAACATTGTCAGAAAAGAGGAAACGGCTGTCCGCTTGCAAAATGAAGGCGTAAAATATGTTTTAACTGAGACTTCAGAAGATTTTGACCATGAACTAAAAACACTCTGCAACAAGTTAAATGCTACCACTGCTTTTGATGCCGTGGGAGGTTCGCTTGCCGGAAAAATGTTTAACGCCATGCCTCTCGAATCGGAGTTGGTTATTTATGGAGGACTTTCAAACAAACCGGTTTCGGGCCTTAATACCCTGAACCTTATCTTTAACCAAAAATATATTTACGGTTTTAGCCTTCCCCAATGGAAAGAGGAGCTTGAAAATTTCGATGAAATATCGGAATATTTGCAAAACAAATTTATCGATGGCACTTTATATACTAAAATACAGGGGACTACTTCGCCTGACAATGTAATTAAAGGATTGCGAAACTATATTGCCGATATGAGTGGCGGGAAGGTACTTATAAAGCCTTGAAAAAAGTAAACCGTTAGAAGTGATTTTAAGAATTGGCAGGAATGAGGTTTTGCATTATAATATCTATTTTTATTATGGCTGTAAGGTTCGGCAAAATATTAATCATCAACCAGATGCGAAATAAAAACAAAGTGAAACATCCGTTTCGGCATAATAAAACAAACAAAAAAGCTCCGTTAGGAGCAAAATGGCGACAACTCCGAAGGAGCATAATATTGATAGAAAACAAGTATCAAATTAACCCTGTGGAATGATTTCAAATTCCACAGGGTAAACAAACTTATAAACACATGAAACCTAAAATAAAAAAAACAGGCCTGTTTTTCGGGTCGTTTAACCCCATTCATAACGGACATCTTATTTTGGCCAATTACATGGCCGAATTTACCGACCTGGATGAGGTGTGGTTTGTGGTTTCTCCTCAAAATCCGCTTAAAAGCAAAAGCATTTTATTGGCCGGGCATCACCGGTTGACCCTGGTTAAAATTGCTATTGAGGAGCAACAAAACCTGGGCGTTACCGACATTGAATTCAAAATGCCGCGGCCCTCATACACCATCGATACGCTGGCATGGCTTTCCGATAAGTATGAAAATCGCCGTTTTGTACTAATCTCCGGAACCGACATCTTTAACTCATTTCATAAATGGAAAAATTACAAAGAGATATTGGAGTTTTTTTCAATTTATGTCTATCCTCGTCCCGGAAGCGGATTGGGAGAATATGCCGGCCATCCCAAAATTAAACTGTTTGATGCGCCTTTGATGGAGATTTCGTCAAGCTTTATTCGCAAAGGTATTAAAGAGAAAAAAAATATGCGCTTTTGGGTACCCGACAAAGTTTATGAGTACATGCAGGAAATGCATTTTTACGAGAAATAACACTTTTTGCTTTATCCGCTTCTTTATTATAACCTATAACAGAAGCCTTCAAAATTAAATCAAATCAAAAACCAGATTGTCAAATTCACCCTGTGGAATAGTTTTCAAATTCCATAGGGTAAAAATAAAATTATAAACACATGAAACATTCATGATTAGCAAGCTAAGCACACTAAAGCATGACCATTTGCAAGCT
>CAYVWX010000180.1:0-6449 GCA_964455635.1 uncultured Lentimicrobiaceae bacterium
TGGTCGCGTCATTTGTTGTCATTTAGCCTCCTTGCGTCGGCTGTTGTTTGCTCCCGTTGGTCGCGTCATTTGTTGTCATTTAGTCTCCTTGTGTCGGCTGTTATTTGCTCCCGTTGGTCGCGTCATTTGTTGTTTTTTTATTATACTCCTAACTTTAAACTCTTAACTTCTTACTCCCAACTTTAGGCACTCTAGTGCACTCCAGGCACTCCAGACATTTTAGTGCACTTCCCTTTGCTTACCTTCCCATCAGATAGGAAATAAATGCAATGGATGCCTGCTTGTCGGCGCGGGCACGTTCAAGTTCGAGAGAATATTTTAAAAGATTTCGTTCCATTCGTAATATCTCTTCAAAGTTTTTACCGTTGGAAGCGTATTCGCTTTCTAAAATACGAATGGCTTTTGATGCCAAATCCGATTGTTTTTCAAAAAGTGACAGCCTTCTTTGGGCATCGTTGTATTGCGCATAACTATTTTCAAAAAGTGTTTCCAGGGCATTTACCTTGTCCTCTTTTTTGTATTGAGTAGCTTCCTGCAATAAAACAGCTTCTTTAACCATGCTGTTGTATTTTTTCCGGTATAACGGAATGGTGACACCCACTTTTATAAACAGCGCATCTTTTCCGCTTTGGGGCGACAGGCCATCGTTTCCAACATTTATGTAATCGATGCCGGTGAGTATATTGGGGGCTCCCTGACTTTTGGCTCTCAGTTCCTGATCTTTATACGATTTAAACAAATAATCAAGACTTTTTAACTGATTGTTGTTTTGCTTTAAGCTGTCCAATACGGCTTGTTTTGAAAAAACCAAATCATTTACCCAAAGGGTTTCGGGAATTGTTACGGTACTGTTTTCATCTACATTCAGCAAATTGTTAAACGAAACAACAGCTGTAAACCATTTATCGCGCAACAGCGCCAATGTATTTTCCAAATCAGCCAGTTCCATTTCAACCCTTAGTTCGTCAACACCGGATGCGGTTCCCGCCTCTATTTTAATAAGAGCCAGGTTTCGGAAAGTATTGAGTATTCTGAGGTTGTCGTTGGTAATGGCAATGCTTTTTTTTAGAAAATAGAGTTTGTAGTAAGTTGATTTCACCTCAAAAAAGAGATTCGATTTAGCTTCTTCAAACAGCTCGTACTTTGCTTTTGCGCGGTTTATGGCCACATCTTCACTTTTTCCAAGGGTTCCAAACCAGGGAAACATTTGTGATGCCGAAATTTTAAATCGCTGAGGTCCTGTTTTGGTTTCCACCGGCAAAATAAAATAGCCGAAAGTAACCTGCGGGTCGGGCAGTGCACTCACCTGAGGTGCTTTTTCCAAAGCAGCCATATATTCGTTAAAGCGTGCTTTTAGTGCGGGGTTATTTTTGGCGGCGGTTTCAAGATACCGGTTAAGGTTATCCTGTGCCTGCACCGATATGCCAAGCAGCATCAAAAACACAAATATTATTTTACTGAAAGGTTTAAATATTTTCATTGCTTTCACCTCCTGTTATGTTTTTATGGTTAACCACAGCGTTTGTGCGAGCCTTGGCAGCTTTGTTTTTTACAATTGACTCCTGCCACATGCTGTATAATACAGGAACCACAAAGATGGTCAGTGTGGCAATGGTCATGCCTCCAAAAATGGGTATGGCCATGGGAACCATAATATCGGAACCTTTTCCGGTTGATGTCAACACCGGAAGCAGCGCAATAAGCGTGGTAGCGGTTGTCATAATTGCCGGGCGCACGCGTTTGTTTCCTGCCTCCAGAATTCCTGCTCTGACTTCTTCGATGCTTTGAGGAGCCTTTTTGTCAAAAATTTGTTTGATGTAAGTACTGATGAGTACGCCATCGTCGGTAGCAATTCCAAAGAGCGCAATAAAGCCGACCCAAACCGCCACACTAAGGTTGATAGTGCCAATTTGAAACAGGTTTCGCATCTGTACATCCCCCAGGTTAAAATTCATAAACCAAGGCTGGCCATAAAGCCACAGCATGATAAAACCGCCCGAAAAGGCTACAATAATTCCTGAAAAAATTAAAGAAGCTCCCGTTACCGAGCGAAACTGGAAATAAAGAATTAAAAATATCACCAACAGGGCGATGGGTATAACAATCATCAGCCGTTTGGTAGCTCTTATCTGGTTTTCGTAGTTTCCGGTAAACTTAAAGTTAACTCCGGCCGGCATCACCAATGTGCCGTCTTCTATTTTTTCGTTAAGATATTTTTGGGCATTTTCAACCACATCCACCTCGGCATAATTCGATTCTTTATCAAAAATTACATATCCCACCAAAAAGGTATTTTCGCTTTTTATAAGCTGCGGGCCTTTGGTATATTCGATGGAAGCAAGTTCGCTTAGCGGAATCTGCACCCCGGAAGGCGTTGAAATAAGCAGCTTTTTCAGGTCTTCGGGGTTATCCCTAAATTCGCGGGCATAGCGCACACGGATAGGATAACGCTCGCGGCCTTCAACGGTTGACGACAAAGCCATGCCACCTACAGCCGAGCTGATATATTCCTGAAAATCTTTTATGGTAAGGCCGTAACGCGCTATGGCATCGCGGTTTATTTTTATTTCGAGATAAGGCTTTCCCACCACGCGATCGGCAAAAACCGACGACCTGGAAACACCCTCCACATTTTTTAGCAGTCCTTCAATTTGCAATCCTACTTTTTCGATGGCTTCCAGATTGGGCCCGAAAACTTTGATGCCCATGGGGGCACGCATGCCTGTTTGAAGCATAACCAGCCGTGTTTGAATCGGTTGCAATTTAGGGGCTGATGTTAACCCCGGGATTTTAGCCTGTTTTACAATCTCTTTCCAGATGTCGTCGGGTGAATGAATTTGCTTCCGCCACTGGCGAAAATATTCTCCGTCTTCATCGGGGATAAGCTGATCTTTAGCGATAGACATATAACCGTTTTCGGGATTATATTTTGTGCCGTCTTTTAAAACGAAAGCACCGTCATTGTCCACTTTAAAGCGCATGCGGCGACCGGCATCGTCTAAAACATATTGTGATTTGTAATTAATTACATTTTCAAACATGGAGATAGGTGCAGGGTCCAGTGCCGAGTTTACACGTCCCCATTTACCCACTACGTTTTCAACTTCGGGAATGGCATTTACCCTTTTGTCAAGCAGACGAATTACTTCAAGGTTTTCTTCAACACCTGAATGCGGCATGGTGGTAGGCATCAGCAAAAACGAACCTTCATCAAGCGACGGCATAAATTCTTTACCGATTCCGGGAAAGGTTTTGTCCAGCGATTGCCAAAATTTAGTGTTGGTAACTATTTGAGGCATAAAGCCCAAGGTTTTGTTAATGCCCTGCCAGGCCACAATACCGAATAGTATTACAAACAGCGGAATGGTTAAAAACTTCCATTTATTGTTTAATGCCCACGATAAAATACGCGGATAAAAATAGATGATGGAGATTAGAAACCCCAACACAATACCCACCATTAAAGCTACAAACAAAATATTGAGTACGTCGCTGTATTCGGCTCCCAACGGCATCCACTCCTGTGCAAGAAATTTTATGACCCCGATAAGAATGATACCAATGTTGATGTAGTTTACCCACCTTTGTTTGTTTTTGGGCCACAGATAAGAAAAATAGTTGTTGGCTGCCAATGCTACTATCATTACAGCTACAAAATACTGTCCGAAAAAGATAAATGACAATCCGGCTGCTGCCAGCAGGATGTTTGAATACCGGCGTACTTTTTTTGAATCCATCCGTATGGAAAAGATAACGTGTGCCAGCATGGGAATAATTACCAGTCCAACTACCAAAGCCGACAGCATAACAAATGTTTTGGTAAATGCCAGCGGGCGGAATAGTTTTCCTTCAGCTGCTTCCATGGCAAAAACCGGCAAAAAACTTACCACGGTGGTGGCAATGGCCGTTAAAACAGCGGGTGCAACCTCGGTGGTGGCTTCGTAAATAACATTCATCAGCTTTTTACCTTTGGCACCCACGTTTCCCGGCAGCGAGGTATGCCTGATAATATTTTCGGTAAACACCACTCCCACATCCACCATAACGCCAATGGCAATGGCGATACCTGAAAGGGCTACAATGTTGGCATCAACCCCAAACTTACGCATGATGATAAAGGTCATCAGTACGCCAATGGGCAGCAGGCTTGAAATAAGGAAAGAGGCCCTCAGGTTGAAAACAAGTATCAGCACCACAAGAATACTAATAAGTATCTCCAACGACAGGGCATCCTCCAAGGTTCCAAGCGTTTCTTTAATTAAACCCGATCGGTCGTAAAACGGAACAATGGTAACCTTTGATACTGTGCCGTCGGCCAGCGTTTTAGATGGCAGGCCGGCATCAATCTCCTTAATTTTTTCCTTTACATTTTTAATAACTTTAAGCGGGTTAGCACCATAACGGGCTACCACCACTCCTCCGGTTGCATCGGCACCTCCTTTGTCGAGGCCTCCGCGGCGTGTTGCCGGGCCAAAGTTAACCCTGGCTACATCTTTTAAACGGATGGGTACATTGTTTTTAACGGCAACCACCGAGCGTTCCAGGTCGTCGAGACTTTTAACGTATCCCAAAGCACGGACGAGATATTCAGCTTTGTTGAACTCAATGGTGCGGGCACCAACATCGAGATTGCTTTTTCTTACCGCACTGATAATCTGTCCAATGGAAACGCCCTGTGCTTTCATGGCGTTGGGGTCGATATCTATTTGATACTCTTTAACATAACCACCTATAGAAGCTACTTCGGATACACCTTTTGCCGAGGTAAGGGCATATTTAATGTAAAAATCCTGAATGGAACGCAGCTCCTGCGGGTCCCAGCCGCCGGCAGGGTTGCCATTTTTATCGCGCCCTTCGAGGGTGTACCAATATACCTGTCCCAATGCGGTGGCATCAGGCCCAAGCGACGGGGTAACACCCTCGGGGAGTGTTCCGGCAGGCAGCGAATTCAGTTTTTCCAAAATCCGGCTGCGACTCCAGTAAAATTCAATGTCTTCATCAAAGATGAGATAGATACTGGAAACGCCAAAAATGGAGTTGCTTCTGATGGTTTTTACGCCGGGAATACCCAGCAAGGCAGTCGTTAGGGGGTACGAAATCTGATCTTCGATATCCTGCGGCGAACGCCCGGGCCACTCGGTATAAACAATCTGCTGGTTCTCACCAATATCAGGGATGGCATCCACCGGAACAGGGTCGCTCGGCAGAAAGCCGGTATCCCATCCAAAAGGTGAGGTTACCACTCCCCAGGCAATAAATACCGTGAGAAGCAGTACCGTTACCAGCTTGTTTTCTAAAAAGAATTTTATAATTTTATTTAACATAGTTTATTAATCTATAGGTTGTTAATGACCCTTTGCAGTTTTTCAAAAATTTCTTCCGCCACGGCCTGCATCTCGGCGTTGTCGATATCTTTAACCATGGAACGCGGATTAATAATGGCTATCTCGGTTCCTTTTTCAACGCTTTGTAGCATAACATTACAGGGCAGGATGGTTCCAATTTTATCTTCGGCATTAATTGACCGGACTGCAAACGCAGGGTTACATGCCCCCAATATTCGGTAAGGACGGAAATCTACATTCAGTTTTTCTTTTAACGCTTTGTTAACATCGAATTGTGTAACGATGCCAAAACCCTCTTTTTGTAATTCTTCGCCTACTCTGACGGTGGCGGTTTCCAAATCTGTTTTTACGGTTGTGTTGATGTAATATTTCATTTTTTTTCGATTTATAGTTGATACAATTTTATTAAAACCCGTGCGCATCATAAACCGGCTATTCTTAATAGTAGTTTTACAGATGGCGGGGCAAATCAGGGATGTTGTCCCCAATTAAAATAGTATCAACATCGAAATACACCAAATTCGACTAAGTGATCGGCTTGTAAAAAAGAGGGCCAATCATAAGCAGCCGGCTGCATTGTATTGGCTGACATTTCTGCCTGAAATGGGCCGGATAGTGAATAAATACATAAGCTATGTACTTCAATCACAGGTATTGAAAATCTTTCGGGTAAAAAATTGTCGGTTATTTTAACCCATTGGGTTTCGTTTTTGCAAGAGCAATGGTTGTGAATTGTCTGTTCTGAAGAAACGTTGGCAGTTTGACATGACTCCATGGTTGCACAGCAGTTTTGCGCTTCGTGAAAAACGGCAATACTGTATAACTTTCCGTGTGAATAGTGCTTGTGTATTTGTACGCCTGAAAACGCTACCAGAAAAGCTAAAGAGATAAATATGTTTGCAACTTTGTTCATGTATGATAATTGATGATGCAAAGATGCATTGTCCACACAAAAACCGTGTTATATAATTTTAGAGGAAGTTTGTATAATTTTTTTTTGCCTCCTTGCGTCGGCTGTTATTTGCTCCCTTTGGTCGCGTCATTTGATTGTCATTTGGCCTCCTTGCGTCGGCTGTTAATTGCTCCCGTTGGTCGCGTCATTTG
>CAYVWX010000181.1:0-6439 GCA_964455635.1 uncultured Lentimicrobiaceae bacterium
AATCCTGTTTTAAAATAGGGGCCAACAGGAGTAACAAACACCATAAACATATATTCCCCGGCAGGTTTAACTCCCACTTGCGGACCGCTGCCAAAAAGTAACGGGCGAACATACAGCGTTGCTCCCGTGCCATAAGGTGGAATATAACCTGCATTAAGCTCAACAGCCTTAATCACCGAGTTGTAAAATATTTCATCGGGTACTTGCTGCATTAAAATACCATGTGCCGAATTCCTCATCCGTTTGGCATTTTCCTGCCATCTGAAAAGCCTTACTTTTCCGTCTTTACCACGATAAGCCTTTAGACCCTCAAAAGCTTCCTGACCATAATGCAAGGCTGTGGCAGCCATGTGCACAGGCACATACTCCGAAGAGCTCACTTCAATTTCACCCCAGCTGCCATTGCGGTAATAGCAACGCACATTGTAATCCGTTTTAAAATAACCAAAGGGAAGTTCTCCCCAATTAATATCTTTATTCATAACATTAAATTTTAATATTTTTAGGATGGCTAAGGTACAAAAATTAATGTGAAGCAAATTAACAGCAGCAAAAAAATAGCTAAGTGATTTACTGAATTTTAACCGAAAGGGTAAAGTAAAAGACACCAATATCTACACCCGACTTCAAACTTTAATTTCAGGCAACAACCAAAGCAGCAACAGTATCATAACAAGTGCAGGCAACATATTCATCACTTTTATTTTTTTAATTTCAAGAATATCAATGCCAAGCCCCATTAACAATATACCTCCGACTGCTGTTAACTCGGTAATCATAATTCCGGGTATAAAATCGCCAAAACCGGCTGCCAGTAAAGTCAGTCCCCCCTGAAAAATAAAAAGAGGAATTACCGAAAAGGATACACCTACTCCCAATCCCGATGCCAAAGCAATAGAAGAAACACCATCCATTACCGATTTTACGAACAACAAACGGGGAGGTTTGCCCAACCCCTCCTCAATGGCGCCAATGATAGTCATCGAACCTACACAATACAGCAAAAACGCTGTAAGTAAGCCATCGGTAAATTTGTTATTTTTCAGTTTTATTTTACCTTTTATCCAATCGCCAAAGCGCTCCATACCCTTTTGCAGATTTAACCACTCACCTATTAACGACCCCGTTATTAAAGCCATTACCATGTGTAAAACATGAGTGCTTTTTAAAGCCATCGAGATACCGAGGAAAATCGTAAATATTCCCATTACCTGAAAAAATATCTTCACAAAACGCTCCGGCAGGCTTTTATTTAAAAACAACCCTATTGTGCTTCCGGCCAATACGGCAGCAACATTTACAATAGTTCCGATCATAAAACGGTTAAAATTAATGTTAAAATATCAGTATTTACGCCAATATTAAGTAGATTTGCTCCCTTATTTAAAGAAAAGCCAAATTTACAATTTATATTTTATCCTATGGCCCAAAAAGAAACCTATGCTGTTATTACCGGAAGCGGTAGTTATATTCCACGGAAAGTTGTTAAAAACAGCGATTTTCTGAATCACAAACTGTATGAAGGTTTTGGCAAACGTATTGAAAAGCCTAATGAAGAGATTATTGAAAAGTTTGTTCAGATAACCGACATTCATGAGCGGCGCTATTTAACAGAAGACTTGTTGATGTCCGACATGGCCTGGCTGGCAGCAAAAGATGCTTTGGAATCATCGGGAACCGACCCGGAAACACTTGATTACATAATTGTTGGACACAATTTTGGAGATGTTAAGTTCGGTGACAGCCGTATTGACACGGTACCGAGTATTGCCTCGAAAGTAAAACATAAGCTGGGTATTGAGAATCCGTTTTGCGTGGGCTACGACATGTTATTCGGATGTCCCGGATGGTTAGAAAGTTTTATTCAGGCCAATCTTTTTATTAAAGCAGGTGCTGCTAAAAAGGTATTGGTTATTGGTTCCGATACGCTTTCGCGAATAAGTGACCCTTACGATCGCGACAGCCTGATATATTCGGATGGTGCCGGAGCAACTATTATTGAAGCCGTTGAGTCGGATGAGCCGACAGGGGTTCTGTCGCACCTGTCGCGTACCGACGCAAAAGACAATGCTTATATGCTGTGGATGGATAAAACATACAATCCTGATGTTGATGATGAGGGCCTGTACCTTAAAATGATGGGGCGCAAACTGTATAACTACGCCTTAACAATTGTTCCGCAAACCATTAAAAGCAGCATTGAAAAAGCCGGCCTTGATGTTAACGACATTAAAACCATTTTAATCCATCAGGCAAATGCCAAAATGGACGAGGCCATGGTTCAAAGGCTTTTTAAATTATACGGCCACAAAGGATATGACCCGAAAATGGTACCCATGAGCATTCAGAAACTGGGCAACAATTCGGTAGCCACCATCCCCATACTTTATAATATGATAAACAAAGGTGAGATGGAGGGACAACAATTTGCTTCGGGCGATTATCTGGTGTTTGCCTCGGTAGGCGCAGGGGTTAATGTAAACTCGTTGGTTTACAGAGTACCGTAGATTAATATTACCGTATTTTAATCCATAAAAAAAACAAACAGCCTTGCAATTATATTTTTGCGGGGCTTTTTTTAATCCAATCCTTTTTTTTACTACTTTAGTTTGAAAAAAGTGAGACTTCTTTTATCAACTTCTTTCATTCTGATTCTTCACACCGTATTGTTGGGACAATTCAATGCTGATGCAGGACTAATAAAACCATTTTCGCAAAATGCAATCATTACGGTTAGCTCCGGAAAGCATGCAAATTACATTACCGACAGAAACAAAAACAGTTTTTGGGAGTCGGAAAACCCGTTACCTGTCAACTACATTAAAAGAAACGACCTCAATATATTTTTTTCAAAAGTGGGGTTTTCTTCCTCACAAAACACGGGATATGCCACCGACGGCGACCTCAATACAAAAATTACCATTCAACCTTCGTCATTAATTTTTCATTTTAAAAAACCGCAGTATCTGTACTTTTTATCTATTAAATATCAATCGGAGAAACCACTGTCGCTTGTTATTTTATACAACGACAATACTTCTAAAACTGTTCAACTAATACCGGATAATAATTTCCGGGTTCAAAAAATAACTCTGGAAAAAGAAGTTTCATTCATCACCTTAAAAAGCACTACTTCCTATAATCTTTTTGAAATAGCCGCACTCCGGCAGTTGCCCACCGAATATGTTTTATTTGATTTTAAAAAACCGGTTCCGGTGGGACAACTTTATATCAGAGCGCTCAACGATGCACAAACATCAGGTATTGAAGTGCTTGGCGGTAACGATGCAAACAACCTGACTCACCTGTTCAGCATCAGGCCCACGGCCATACCTTTAATACCTTATATAATAGAGCCCGAAAAAAAGATCAGATACCTTAAAATATTGTTTCATCTGCCCCGCGTAAACTATTACAAAGTTAAACTTTGGGAAGCTGATATTTACAACAGATATGGCCCTTACGGTGCTCCTGAAAAAGCTGTCCGCTCAAAACAAACATACGGTCAATCGTTTGGCGTCAATGCATTTTGGGGATGGGGTTACAATGTTTATCCCGACCAAATACCAAAAGACAAAGGCCCCTTTGCTTTTAATAAGATTTGCACACTGGCCCGAAACTACCACCGGTTAGACTGGGATATTAATTCACCGGCACAGATACCGGATTATAAAAACATGAACCATCGCGGAGGAACGCTGGTAACCCCATGGCTAAACTGGGACAGAGAATATGGCGGATGGAAAAATGCAGGGTTCAATATTGACATCTCCCTTTTGTTTAACAACAACCTTTTTCCCGATACCTTATGGAAAAAACCTTATAACGAGAGCTTTAACCTCGGAAAACGATTTGTATCGCATTTTGTAAAAAATAAAAGTTTCACAAACCAAATTGAGGTGGGTAACGAACCCTGGAGTTACAAACCTCACATTTATCAACAAATTTTATCCGGTTTTGCCGACGGCGCACAACAAATAAGCAGGGTAACCCTATTACCCTGTGCCATTCAGGCTTACAATCCACATCCCGAAACCAACAACTACATAAAAGCTTATCTAAACAAAAATCTCACCAATAAAGTAGCAGGATTAAACACACACATTTACAATTATATATTCGACACAACAGGAGCGCGTATTGCAATAAATCCGGAAGACCGGAGAGCAAAAACCTGGTCAATAAATAATTTAAACCGGTACCGGGATGCCAACATGCCGGGAAAAAATATTTATGTAACCGAATTTGGTTACGACAGCAGAGGTGGTGGCGAAAAGTGCACCCATTCGGTTTGTGTTTCGGAAAAAGTACAGGCCATTTACGGGGTAAGGATGGCATTGATGTTACAGCGGCTTGGGGTAAAACAATTTTATTGGTACTATTTTGCCAACGATGCATCCGCCTCCTATTTACACAATCGCGCAGGTTTAACTGCATCATCCAAAAACGGTTTTCGTAAAAAAACAGCTTTTTATGCTTTCCAACGGCTGTATAAAAACCTTAAAGATTTCCACTTTGAAAAAGTAATAACCGAAAGCAACCGTTTATATGCTTATCTGTTTGCCGACCATAAAAATAATTTAATGATAGTTGCCTGGATTCCGACCCATGCAAACCACGACAAGCATCGTTGGGTTACCGTACCGGGCAACTACACCTTTCAGCTGGCAACGCCGATAATAAGCGACAACGAAATCAAAATCGACCGCAATCGACTATTTATTTCGGGCATTCCGGTTTTATTAAAAGCATCAACCTTTTAAAATCAAGTCCACTCCGAAAAGCCCAAAAGTAAATATATATTCATCGGATGACTTTTCGCAGCAGCCTCAAAAACATAAAATATTATTGGTACAATTTCACATTAAAACAAGCGTTTTCTTACATTTGTCAATCAAACAAAAATAATAAAAAATGAAATTTATTTCCTCCCCTCTTTGGCTTACAGCCGTTTTTTTATTAGCCGGATTACAAGGCTTTTCGCAGGAACCGGCAGTTATTGGCAAGCCCGCCTTAACACTTCATTCCGATGTAATGACTCCTGAAGTATTATGGTCGTTTGGCCGAGCCGGCGACATCTGCCTTTCACCCGATAAAAACACGGTACTTTTGGGAATTAGCTATTACAACCTCAGGCAAAATAAAGGGAATCGCGATTTATACACCATCGACTTACAGTCGGATAAAATGAAAAGAATTACCGAAACCGCTTCCGGCGAATACAATGCACAATGGCGGCCCGACGGTAAAAAAATCGGATTTTTATCGGCACAATCGGGCAGCATGCAGTTGTGGGAAATGAATCCGGACGGCAGCAATAAAATACAAATATCTGATATAAAGGGCGGTATTACAGGTTTTAAATACGCACCCGATCAAACAAAAATTCTTTTCACCAAAGAGGTGAAGAAAGAAAAATCAATGTTGGGAAAAGATATTTATTCCGATTTAGATAAAACCACAGGCAGGGTAATAACCAACATGATGTATCGACACTGGGACACCTGGGTTGACAGTTACAGCCATATTTTTGTTGCCGATTATAACGGAAAGCAGCTAAACAATGTTACCGATATTATGAAAGGGGAACCTTACGAATCGCCTATGAAACCCTTTGGCGGAATGGAGCAGATAAACTGGACTCCCGACAGCAAAATGATTGCCTATACCTGCAGAAAAAAAACCGGACTGGAGTATTCCGAATCAACCAATTCCGACATATACATTTATACAGTTGATAACCATCAAACTACTAATCTGACAAAAGGAATGATGGGATATGATACGAACCCTGTTTTTTCACCCGACGGAACATTAATGGCATGGGAAAGCATGGAACACGATGGTTATGAATCAGACAAAAACCGGCTTTTTGTAATGAATTTGAACAGCGGTAAAAAAACCGATTATTCAGCAGGTTTCGATCAAAATGCGCATGGTTTAACCTGGAGCAACGATGGAAAATACATCTATTTTACCAGCGAATGGCACGGTAGTATTGAAATTTACCGGTTAAACCTTAAGAAATCAAAGATTGATGAAATAACAAAAGGAGTTCACAATTACGGCACCGTAATTCCCGATGGAAAATATTTAATTGCAACCCGCGCAAGCATGTCGATGCCGACTGAAGTTTACAAGGTAAAAATCAAAACGGGAGAAGCTGAAAACATCAGCAAGGTAAATAAGGAATTGTTAAATCAGCTTACCATGGGCAAAGTAGAAAAACGATGGATTACAACTACTGATAACAAAAAGATGCTTACATGGGTTATTTACCCTCCTCATTTCGACCCCAATAAAAAATATCCGGCGCTGCTTTATTGCCAGGGCGGCCCGCAAAGTATGGTAAGCCAGTTTTGGAGCTACCGGTGGAACTTTCAAATGATGGCTGCCAACGGTTACATTATTGTAGCCCCCAACCGCCGCGGGCTTCCCG